>NZ_JBSKGP010000005.1:0-423259 GCF_054075165.1 Flavobacterium erigeronis
TGATTCAGTTATTATAACTGTGCCGGTAACAGCAGGAGATCTTGTAGCAAACGAAGATATTATTCCTTCAGTTTTAGGTTCAAATGTGCCTCAGACATTAGGTGAAAATGTTTTTGATAATGATACGAAAAACGGAAAGCCATTAGTGCCATCAGATGTAAATCTGAATGTGACTAAAGCTGATCCGAAAGGATATTTAAGTGTAGATGCAAACGGAAACATTGTTTTAGGCGCCAATCTGCCAGCTGGAGAATATGAGCTGACTTATGAAATTTGCGAGAAATTAAATCCAGACAACTGCAGTTCAAATACGGTTAAAGTAACGGTAGGTCTTCCTGTAATCGATGCGGTTGATGATGTGATTGGATCAATAAACGGAAATATCGGAGGAACAACCATTTCATTAATTGCAAATGATAAATTAAACGGAAATCCGATTGCAGTTGGAACAGCAACAGGAGAAGTTAAATTTGAAGTTGTTGGAACACTTCCGACAGGACTTACGTTAAATTCAGATTATACCATTACTGTTGCGCCAAACACGCCAGCTTCAGATTATAAAGTTGAGTATAAAATCTGCGAAAACAATAATCCGTTAAACTGCGATTCAGTTATTATAACTGTACCAGTAACGGCGGGAGATCTTGTTGCAAATGAAGATCTAGTACCTTCAGCAGTTGGAGTAAATGTTCCGCAAAAAGTGATTAATGTTTTTGATAATGACACTAAAAATGGAAATGCATTAGTGCCTTCAGATGTAAAACTTGATGTGACTAAAGCTGATCCAAAAGGGTATCTAACAGTAGATGCAGACGGAAATATTATACTAGCACCAAACGCACCTGCTGGAGAATATGAACTTACATATACAATTTGCGAGAAATTAAATCCAGACAACTGTAAATCAAATGTTGTAAAGGTAACGGTAACAGAACCTAAAATGTCAATAGTTGCAAATAGCTATTGTTCAAACAATGTTCCTTATGTTAATTATACTGTAACGCCAGATAATTTTACAACCAATAATTTATTGACTGTGAAATGGATTGACAGCAACAATAATGTTGTAGCAACTCAGACAGATTTACCATTGAGTGGCAATCTTTTATGGCCAGGAGCGGAAGTTGATAGTAATGGAAAAGGAATTGATTGGCCAGGATGGGTTTTAAATAATGGCGTATGGACAGAAAGTGCTGATGGATTTGAAGCTACCAGAAATGGAGTGAAAATCGAATTTTCGTTAAACCCTACAGTTACAGTTTCTGTTGCTTATCCACAAGCTACTGCAGATTGTAATGCACATCCAACATTTGCTATAAAAGCAAATAATGACGAAACTGGACCAATAAATGTGAAGAAAGGTGCAACTGCTACAGTAAATATTTTTGAAAATGATGTATTGAACGGAGCAAAAATCAATCCTTCAGATGTTGTGTTATCGGTTCCTGTAGTAAATCCGAATATTACATTGAGTGCAGACGGTTTAATTAATATTTCAGCGAATACGCCAGATGGAGTTTACGAATTGACTTATCAGGTTTGTGAAGCAGCAAATACATCAAACTGTAGTCAGGCGGTAATTAAGGTTATTGTTAATAATGTTGCAGACCCAGCGCCTCCAACATTAAATCAGATTACTTTAAATAATGACAATGATGTTAGCGCCGATGGAGTTAATGGCTCATTAGAATTTGTAAATGTTTTAGAAAATGATTTAATAAACGGACAGCCAATAAATCCTGCAGATGTTGTAGTTAAACCTGTAACAGAAAGTCCATATTTTGAATGGAATGCAGACGGAACTGTAAATGTGAAGCCAAACACACCAGGAGGAAATTATCCGTTGACTTATCAAGTTTGCGAAAAAGCAAGTTCAACAAACTGTTCTACAGCTGTCTTAAATGTTTTTGTAGAAGTTCCAGCTATTTCTGTAATCAAAACAGCCGTTTTCAATGACGAAAATAAAAGCGGTTTTGCAAATGCAGGTGAAACGATTACATACAAATTTACAGTAACCAATACAGGAAATGTGCCTCTTGTCGGAATCACGATAAACGATCCATTACCAGGAGTTGTAGTTTCAGGACAAGCAATTAATCTGGGAGTAAATGAATCTAACGAAACTAATTTTACAGCGTTTTACAAAATCACGCAAGAAGATATTAATCGAGGTAGCGTAAGTAATCAAGCAACTGTAAAAGGTAGCAGTTCAAGAGGGGTTGTAGTAGAAGACCAGTCAGACGATTCAAGCAATAGTGGAGACAGTCCTACAGTTTTAGACTTAAACGGATGTTCTATTAAAGTAATGAATGCTTTCTCTCCAAATGGAGACAGCAAGAATGCAAGATTCTACATTAGAGGAATAGAATGTTATCCAGATAATACGGTTGAAATTTACAACCGTTGGGGAGTTTTAGTTTTCAATATTGATCAGTATAACAATAATGATCGTGTTTTTGTTGGATATTCTAACGGACGCTCTACAGTGAAACAAGCGGAAGGTCTGCCAGTTGGAACGTATTTCTATATTTTGAAATACAACGACAGTTCAAAAACTTCTCACCAAGAATCTGGTTACTTATACCTTAATAAATAAAATGGATTACGGCTTAGCTAAACACTAAGCCGTTCTAAAGCTTAATAAATGAAAAAATTAATTTTAGTTTTTATGTTTTTTTCGATTGTGTCAAATGCGCAGCAAGATGCGCAGTACACACAATATATGTACAACACAATCGAAGTCAATCCAGCGTATGCAGGTTCGCGAGGAGCTTTAAGCGTTTTTGGTTTGTATCGTACACAATGGATTGGGTTAGATGGAGCGCCAGAAACAAGTACATTTTCTGTTAATACACCTTTGCCAAATAGTGATTTAGGACTTGGAGTTTCTTTGGTAAATGATAAAATCGGACCAACTGTAGAGAATACTTTATCAGCAGATTTGTCTTATACAATTCCGACTTCAGAAATGTGGAATTTATCTTTCGGAATAAAAGGAACAGCCAATCTTTTTAACATTGATATTAATAAATTAAGTTTTGAAGATCAGGATGATCCGCAGTTTCAGAATCTTAAAAACAAGTTTTCGCCAAATGTTGGAGCCGGAATCTATTACCATTCAGACAGAGCTTACATCGGATTGTCGGTTCCTAATTTTATAGAAACAAACCGTTATGATTCAGACGACGTAGCTATTTTCAAAGATAAAATCAACTATTACTTAATAGCAGGTTACGTATTTAATTTGGACCGTTTAGAATATGTAAAATTCAAACCAGCTGTTATGGCCAAAATGGTAGAAGGAGCTCCATTGCAAGTTGATGTTTCTGGAAATTTTATGTTTAACGACAAATTTGTTTTGGGACTTGCTTACCGTTGGAGTGCTTCTGTAAGTGCAATGGCAGGATTTCAAGTTACAAAAGGAATGTATATAGGTTATGGTTACGATCATGAAACGACGCGATTGAGAAAATACAATTCTGGATCTCATGAGATTTTCTTAAGATTCGAATTCTTTAATAATTACAATAAAATGATAGCCCCAAGATTCTTTTAATAAAACCTATGAAAGCTAGAAAATTAATTTTGATCTTTTTACTGTGTAGTTTTGTTTCAAATGTAAGTGCGCAAAGTCCATTTACAACTATGAACATCAAATATGCAGATAAAAAATACGAAGAGTACGCTTACGCAGATGCAATAAAAGTATACGAGAGTTTAGTAAATGATCAGACTACAAATGAAGGCGTGATTCAGCGTTTGGCAAATTCCTATTATTTTAATGGAGAATTGAAAAATGCATTAAAATGGTACGAACAATTATTTGTAATCAACCCAAACCAAGAAGCAGAATATTTATATCGCTATGGACAATCTTTAAAATCAGCAGGAGACTATCGTAAGTCTGATGAGATTTTACAGAAATTTAATCAGAAAGCAACATCAGAAAAAAGAGCTGATTTAATTAGAAGTGATAAAAATTATTTAGAGGAAATAAAAGAAAACTCAGGCCGATTTCAAATTGCCGATGCTGGAGTAAATTCGCGCTATTCAGATTACGGAAGCGTTGTTTACAACAATAAAATCGTTTTTACTTCTGCACGAGATACAGGTGGAGTTGTTAAATCCAATTTTCAATGGACAAATAGATCTTTCTCTAGACTTTACACCGCCGATTTAATGCCAGACGGAAGCATTGGAAAACCTGAACTTTTAGTAAAAAGAAAAAAAGATAAATTCAATGAGTCAAGCCCGATTTTTACAAAAGACGGACGTACTATGTATTTTACTCGAAATAATTTTACAGATGGAAAAAGAGGAAGCAATGATAAAAATGTTACTCTTTTAAAATTATACAAAGCAGAATTTATCGATAACGAATGGAAAAATGTTGCTGAACTTCCATTCAACAGCAACCAGTACAGTACGGCGCATCCAGCTTTAAGTGTAGACGAAAAAACGCTTTATTTTGCTTCAGACATGCCAGGAACTTTGGGGCAGTCTGATATTTATAAAGTAACCATCAATGAAGATGGCACATTTGGTACACCAGAAAATCTTGGGCCAGCTATTAATACAGAAGGAAGAGAAACTTTTCCGTTTATTTCTGGAGAAAACGAATTGTATTTTGCCTCTGACGGACGTCCAGGTTTAGGCGGATTGGATATTTTTGCTTCTCGTATAAAAACAAACGGAACTTACGATGACGTCTTAAATGTAGGAGAACCAGTAAACAGTAAGCAAGATGACTTTGCTTTTAGCCTTGACAGCAAAAGCAGAAGCGGTTATTTTTCTTCAAATAGAGAAAACGGACAAGGTTTAGATGATATTTACAGATTTACTGAAACCAGAAGATTAATCTGCGAACAAAACTTATCAGGAACTGTTACCGATGCAGAATCAAACGAGATTTTGGCAAACACTTCTCTGACTTTATTTAACGAAAAATTTGATCCAGTTGGAACAATCACTACAGACGAAAAAGGAAATTACGTTTTTCCAGATTTAAGATGTGGTAAAAAATACACAATCAGAACTGCTAAAAACGATTACAATGCAAAAGAAGTTGCAGTAACGATTCTTAAAGAAAAAGGAGAAACGACTCAAATGATTGCATTAAATAAAGTGTTTGTACCTCTTGCCTCAAAAACGGTAGCCATCAAAAAAGTAGCTATCAGTCCAGTGAAAATAGGTTCTATACGAGTAGGGGTAGATATTGCAAAACTGCTAAATCTTCCGATGAATTTCTTTGATTTGGGTAAAGCAACGATTAAAAAGACATCAGAACCACAATTAATGAAAGTCGTAAATCTTTTAAATGAGTATCCAGCAATGAAACTTGATATTCGCTCACATACAGACAGCCGTTCGTCTTCAGAAAGCAACCAGATTCTTTCAGATAAAAGAGCACAATCAACAAAAAACTGGCTGATTCAAAAAGGAATAAGCGAAGACAGATTAACTGCCAAAGGTTACGGCGAAACACAATTAGTGAACAAATGTGCCGATGGAGTAAAATGTACAGAAAAACAACATATGCAAAATAGACGAAGTGAGTTTATTATTGTAGCAATTTAAATAAAATGACCAACCAATGTGAAAACCCTTTTCTAGATTTTTAGAAAAGGGTTTTTTATGTTTACAAAAATAACTCCGCTAGGAGTTACTTGTTGGTTGTTAAAAAATCTAATTTTTCTCAAAAAAGCATTCTAAACAAATTCATTCTTTACACTATAATGTTGAAAATTTGGTTTTTGTGTTATTATATTTAAAATGAATTAGTTATGTTTTTAAAAAATCGATTTCGCTGTAGATTGTGTTTCTTTTTGTTATAACTTTATTGTTCTAAAAATTTTTCATTATGACTGTAGATCAAATACTTAAAGCAAAGGGAAGAAATGTATATTCGATTTTCTCCAATTTAACGGTTTATGATGCGTTAAAAGTTATGGGAGAAAAAAACATTGGGGCAATTTTGGTTATCGACGATAATAATCTAAAAGGAATATTGTCTGAAAGAGATTATGCCCGAAAAATTGTTCTAAAGGATAAATCTTCCAAAGAAACTTTTGTTCATGAGATTATGGAAAGTAATGTTTTTACAGTAAAACTTTCAAATAATATCGAAGATTGTATGGAACTTATGAGCGAAAAAAGAATCAGACACCTGCCTGTTTTGGAAGATGGAGTCGTGATTGGAATAATTTCAATCAGTGATGTGGTTAAGGCAATTATAGAAATTCAGAAAGACACAATCAACCATTTGAATTCTTATATTTCTCAATAAACGGTATCTAAAAAAGATAAATATTCAAAACAAGTCCAATTTCTATTGGACTTTTTTTATTTATACGAATAGATTTTCGGAAAAGAAAACGCTAAAAAGACGCCATTTTAAAACAAGACTTATATCTTTGTAAGCTAGAATAAAAGCTAAAAAAATGAACAAAGAGAGTAAAAAAAGAGAAGCGTTACTGTACCACGCAGAGCCAACTCCAGGAAAAATTCAGGTAGTTCCAACAAAAAAATACGCAACCCAGAGAGACTTATCATTGGCCTATTCGCCAGGAGTTGCAGAGCCATGTTTAGCAATTGCAGAAAACGTAGAAGACGTTTATAAATATACAGCAAAAGGAAATTTAGTAGCCGTAATTTCAAACGGTACAGCTGTTTTAGGACTTGGAGATATTGGTCCAGAAGCAGGAAAACCAGTAATGGAAGGAAAAGGTTTATTGTTTAAAATATTCTCTGATATTGATGTTTTTGATATCGAAATCGATACTAAAAATGTAGAAGAATTTATTCAGACTGTAAAAAATATTGCACCTACTTTTGGAGGAATTAACCTTGAAGATATCAAAGCTCCAGAATCTTTTGAAATCGAAAGAAGACTTATTGAAGAATTGGATATTCCGGTAATGCACGACGATCAGCACGGAACGGCAATTATTTCTTCTGCAGCTTTAATCAACGCACTTGAATTAGCAGGAAAAAAAGCTGAAGATGTAAAAATGGTTGTTTCAGGAGCAGGTTCGGCTGCAATCGCTTGTACCGATTTATACGTTTCTTTAGGAGTAAAAGTAGAGAACATTTTAATGTTCAATAGTAAAGGACTTTTAACTAAAGATAATCCAGCGCTTTCAGACTTACAGTTAAAATATGCTATAGATGGTGCAAAAATTTCTTTAGCAGAAGCAGTAAAAGATGCCGATGTTTTCATCGGACTATCTTCTGGTGATATTCTTTCACCAGAAATGTTATTAACAATGAAAGAAAATCCGATTGTTTTTGCAATGGCAAATCCAAACCCGGAAATCGATTATAATTTGGCCGTAGAAACGAGAGAAGACGTTATTATGGCGACAGGACGTTCAGATTTTCCTAATCAGGTAAATAACGTATTAGGGTTTCCTTACATTTTTAGAGGAGCGTTAGACGTAAGAGCGACAAAAATTAATGAAGAAATGAAAATGGCGGCTGTAAAAGCTTTAGCTATTTTGGCAAAAGAACCAGTTCCAGAACAAGTAAACGTAGCTTACGGTGCGACAAAACTTGGTTTCGGTCAAGAATATATCATTCCTAAACCATTCGATCCTAGATTGATTACAGTTGTGGCTCCTGCGGTTGCAAAAGCGGCAATGGAGTCTGGAGTGGCAAAAAATCCTATTACAGACTGGGCAGCTTATGAAGAAAAGCTTATGGAACGTATGGGTAACGATAATAAAATGGTGCGATTAATTACGAACCGCGCTAAAGTAAATCCTAAACGTGTTGTTTTTGCAGAAGCAGATCAGTTGAATGTTTTAAAAGCAGCTCAAATTGTATACGAAGACGGAATCGGATTCCCAATCTTACTTGGAAATAAAGAAGCAATTTTAGATTTGAAAAAAGAACTTGGTTTTGATGCCGATCTAGAAATTATCGATCCAAAAACGGATGAGGAAGCCGCAAGACGTGATAAGTTTGCAAAATCATTCTGGGAGACAAGAGGAAGAAGAGGCGTTTCTAAATTGGATGCTGAAAAATTCATGCGCGAAAGAAACTATTTTGCTGCAATGATGGTGAACGAAGGAGAAGCTGATGCGGTAGTTACAGGACATTCAAGAAGTTATCCTTCGGTTGTAAAACCAATGATGCAATTGATTCCAAAAGCACAGAATGCATCTTTAATTGCAACTACTAACATGATGCTTACGTCTCGCGGACCAATGTTCTTATCAGACACGGCAATCAATATTAATCCGTCTGCTCAAGACCTTGTTAATATTGCCATTATGACGGCTAAGACGGCTAAAATGTTTGGTGTTGAGCCTGTTATTGCAATGGTTTCATTCTCAAACTTTGGTTCTTCAACAAGCGAGAGCGCTTCAAAAGTTAGAGAAGCAGTAGCTTATCTGCATAAAAATCATCCAGAAATGATTGTTGACGGAGAAATTCAAGCAGATTTTGCTTTGAATCCAGAATTGCTTCAAGAGAAATTTCCATTCTCTAAATTAGCAGGAAAAAAAGTAAATACATTAGTTTTCCCTAATTTAGAATCAGCAAATATCACGTACAAATTGTTGAAAGAATTGTACAAAGTGAATTCAATTGGGCCAATTATGATGGGTATGGGCAAACCAGTACACATTTTCCAATTGGGTGCAAGCGTTGAAGAAATGGTCAATATGGCGGCAATTGCTGTAATTGATGCACAGGAAAAAGAAATTAAAAAGAATAAAATAACACAATAAACGTTCTTAACAAGGATTGAACAAATTTGTCGTAGTTTTATGTCATTTTTGTTATATTTGATACTAATAAATTAGATCTATGATAGCACATTTGCAGGGAAGATTAGTAGAAAAGAATCCTACAGAAGTTGTAATTGATTGTGGTGGAGTAGGTTACCAGGTAAATATATCGCTGCATACCTTCTCTTTAATTCCAAATTCTGAAAATATAAAATTGTATACGCATCTTCAAATTAAAGAAGATGCGCATACTTTATATGGTTTTGCCGAGAAATCGGAACGTGAAATTTTTAGAATGCTGCTTTCTGTTTCAGGAATTGGAGCGGGCATTGCGAGAACAATGCTTTCGTCAATTGAGCCAAAGCAAATTATAAATGCCATTGCATCTGGAGATGTTGGTGTAATCCAGTCTATCAAAGGGATTGGGAACAAAACAGCACAAAGGGTTATACTTGATTTAAAGGAAAAAGTTGTTAAATTGTACGATATAGATGAAGTTTTTGCTGTTCAAAACAATAGAAACCGAGATGAAGCGTTATCTGCTCTAGAAGTGTTAGGTTTTGTCCGAAAAGCTTCTGAAAAAGTAGTGGAAAAAATCGTAAAGGAAGATCCTGAAGCTACTGTTGAAACAATTATCAAAAAGGCTTTAAAAAGCTTATAAATTTCATTTTATATAAAAGAATTCTATGCGTAAAATTTGTATTTTGTTGCTGGTATTACTCTGCGGTAATGTTTTGCGGGCACAGGTCACACCGGCAGCACAAGATACAACTAAAACTCAGTTTTCTGTAGGTAAAATAGAGCTTGAAGATCCTCCAAGCGTACTCTCTGCCTATAGATACGATCCTATTACCGATCGTTATATTTACACCAATTCAGTTGATGGTTTCTCTATCAATTACCCTTTAATTTTAACTCCGCGAGAATACGAAGATCTAGTCCTAAAAGAATCCAGAAGGAATTATTTTAGACAAAAAATGGATGCCATTGACGGTAAAAAAGCCGGTGCAGAAGCAGCCAAAAAAGACCTATTGCCAAGATATTACATCAATTCTAGCTTATTCGAAAGTATTTTTGGTAGTAATACAATAGATGTAAAGCCCACAGGATCAGTTGAGATGGACTTGGGAATGCGCTACACCAAACAAGATAATCCATCATTTTCACCAAGAAACAGATCCAGCCTGACTTTTGATTTCGATCAGAGAATCAGTATGAGTTTAATGGGAAAAATTGGAACACGTTTGGAGGTTAATGCCAACTACGATACGCAATCTACATTTGCTTTTCAGAATTTATTTAAACTAGCTTACACGCCATCAGAAGACGATATTGTTCAGAAAGTTGAAGTGGGTAACGTAAGCATGCCTTTAAACAGTACCTTAATTCGAGGTGCGCAAAGTTTATTTGGGGTCAAAGCACAGTTGCAATTTGGTAAGACAACCGTTACCGGAGTTTTCTCAGAACAAAAGTCTCAAACCAAAAGTATAGTCGCAGAAGGTGGAGGAACCGTGCAAAACTTCGATTTGTTTGCATTAGATTACGATAATGACCGACATTTCTTCTTATCGCAATACTTTAGAAATAAATACGATGCTTCTCTTCGAAATTATCCATTAATTGACAGCCGTGTTCAAGTTACAAGGATTGAAGTTTGGGTAACCAATAAACAGAATAGAGTTACAACATCAAATAATAACTTAAGAAATATTATTGCGCTTCAGGATTTAGGAGAAGGACAGGTTTCTGGGGTGCCAGATAATGAAGTTGTGGTTATTACAGATCCAACAGGCTTTTTTAATAAACCAATAGATTCTCCAACTGACAATACCAATAACAAATACGATCCAGCGACAATTGGAAGAGCTGGAAGTTATTTAAATTCTAATATTAGAGAAATTGTAACAGCAAAATCTGGATTTAATAATACCAACGTAAATGAAGGTACAGATTACTCTGTTCTAGAAAATGCTAGAAAATTAACGACAAACGAGTTTACTTTTAATCCGCAGTTAGGTTATATCTCGTTGCAACAGCGTTTGGCTAATGACGAAATTTTAGCCGTTGCGTTTGAGTATACGGTTGGTGGACAAACATACCAAGTCGGAGAGTTTGGTAGTGATGGTGTAGATGCAACGGTAGTTACAGGAAACAACAATGCCAATCAGGCCATTGTAACGCAAAGTTTGGTTTTGAAAATGCTGAAAAGCAGTTTGACCAATGTGCAGAATCCAGTTTGGAACTTGATGATGAAAAACGTGTACCAAATTCCACAAGCGTATCAAATCAAACAAGAAGATTTTAGACTTAATATTCTTTATACCGATCCTTCGCCAATAAATTATATTACACCAGTGCAAGGAAGTACTTTCCCGCCAAATCCAGCACCAGACGATAAAGTAGAACAAACACCATTATTGAATGTCTTTAATCTGGATCGTTTAAATTACAATAATGACCCGCAGACTGGTGGAGATGGATTCTTTGATTATGTTCCTGGAGTAACTGTTGATGTGCAGAATGCTCGAATTATTTTTACAACAAAAGAGCCTTTTGGAGAACTTTTGTTTAGAAAATTAAACACCAATTCTGGTGAAAGCTATAATGATCCAACTACCTATAACCCGAATCAGAGGAAATATGTATTTAGAAACATGTATAGAAATACTCAGGCCGGTGCATTACAGGATAGTGATAAAAACAAATTCTTATTAAGAGGAAAATATAAATCGTCTGGAAGTAACGGTATTCCAATCGGTGCATTCAACGTGCCGCAAGGATCTGTTGTGGTAACAGCCGCAGGAAGAGTTTTAGTAGAAGGTATCGATTATAGTGTAGATTACCAATTAGGAAGAGTACAGATATTAGATCCTTCACTTCAGGCTTCTAATACTCCAATTGAAGTTTCGTTAGAAAATAATTCAATCTTTGGTCAGCAGACTAGAAGATTTATGGGATTCAATGTCGAACATAAAATTTCTGAAAAATTTGTTGTTGGTGGTACTTTCTTAAAAATGACAGAACGTCCTTTTACGCAAAAATCGAGTTATGGACAAGAATCTGTAAATAATACTATTTTCGGTTTCAACGGAAATTATGCAACAGAAGTTCCATTCTTAACAAGGTTAGCCAATAAATTGCCGAATATAGATACAGATGTTCCTTCTAATCTTTCGATTCGTGGAGAAGTAGCATTTTTAAAACCAGATGCTCCAAAAGCAAGTGATTTTGAAGGTGAAGCTACTATTTATATCGATGACTTTGAAGGTACTCAGACTACGATCGATATGAGATCGGCTTATGCGTGGAGTTTGGCTTCAACACCGTTTATCACTTCTGCTACAGACAATACTTTCAATGCCAGTTCAAATACATTAGAATATGGCTTTAAACGTGCAAAGTTGTCTTGGTATACTATTGATCCAATTTTCTACACTTCAAAACCGTCTGGAATTTCTAATGATGATTTATCTTTAAATACGACAAGAAGAATTTACAGTAGAGAGCTTTATCCAAATACAGATATTGCACAAGGACAGATTCAGGTTATTAATACGCTGGATTTAACCTATTATCCGTTAGATAGAGGGCCTTATAACAATAACCCTAATTTTGGCACCAGCAGTCCTTCATCTAATTTTGGTGGAATTATGCGTGCGCTGAACTCTACGAACTTTGAGCAAGGAAATGTTGAATACATTCAGTTCTGGGTACTGGATCCTTATGTAGGTAATGGGCAAGCTCCAGGAACGAATAGCGGAAAAATTTATTTCAATTTAGGAGAAGTTTCGGAAGACGTTCTGAAAGACGGAAGAAAACAATATGAAAATGGTTTAGGTCCAGATCAGATAATGGTAAATCCGCAGCCAATTTGGGGAGACGTGCCAGCATCTCAATCTTTAATTTATGCCTTTGATACCAATGCAGACAATCGTAAAAATCAGGATGTTGGTTTAGATGGTTTACCAGATGCAAAAGAAGGATCAATTTATACGAACTATGCCGGCGAAGAAGATCCTGCAGCAGATAATTATAAGTATTTCTTAAATACTGATGGAGGGGTTTTAAATCGTTATAAAAAATACAATGGAACAGAAGGAAACTCTGCTGTAAGTGTAGACGATCCAAATCGAGGATCTACAACGCTTCCAGATGTTGAGGACATCAATCGTGATAATACCATGAGTACAATCAATGCTTATTATGAGTACAGCATTGATGTAAGACCAGGTATGCAGGTTGGAGAAAATTATATTACAGATATTAGAGAAGTTCAAAATGTAGAACTTCCTAATGGAGGTTCAACCAATGCAAGATGGATTCAGTTTAAAATTCCTGTTTCAAAACCTCAAAATACTATTGGAAATATTAGCGATTTTAGATCAATCCGTTTCATGCGTATGTTCATGACAGGATTTAATGATCAAATGACAGTTCGTTTTGGAGCTTTAGATTTAGTAAGAGGAGAGTGGAGAAAGTACACAGGAACGCTTGATGCAAATGATACAGATCCAGATAATGACGGAACTCAATTTGATGTTGCGGCAGTAAACATTCAAGAGAACGGTACAAAATGTCCTGTAAATTATGTTATTCCGCCAGGCGTTCAAAGAGAACAACTTTACAATAACAATACAATTATTAACCAAAATGAGCAGTCGTTAGCAGTGCGAATAGGAGGTAATGGATTAGAATATCAAGATTCTAGAGCAGTTTTCAAAAATGTAAGTGTTGATATGCGTCAGTACAAAAAACTGAAAATGTTCCTTCACGCAGAATCACTTCCTAATGAAATGCCACTTTTAGATGACGAAATGATTGGATTTATTCGTTTTGGTAATGATTTTACGCAGAACTTCTATCAGATAGAAATTCCGTTAAAGGTAACAAGAACGGGCGGATCTTGTACGATTAGTCCAGATCAGGTTTGGCTTGAAGAAAATAATATAGACGTTGCTTTAGATTTGTTGACTAGAATGAAAATTTTGGGAATGAAAATTGATCCTAATGATGCCAGAAGAGATATAAATGGTATATATTATCCAGATCGAGATCCAAGTGTAGAAGGAGGAGATAAGGACAGTAAACTGACATTAGGTATAAAGGGAAATCCGAATTTTGGTTTAGTTCGAAATTTAATGGTCGGAGTAAAAAGTGCTGCAAACCATAAAGATATTATGGGAGAGGTTTGGTTTAACGAACTTCGTATGTCAGATTTAGAAAACAAAGGCGGTATGGCGGCATTGTTAAATGTCGATACCAATATGGCCGATTTGATGACATTGTCTGCTTCTGGTAAAAAGAGTACGATTGGTTTTGGTTCTTTAGAACAAGGAGCCAACGAAAGAGATCGTGAAGATATTCAGCAGTACAACATTGTAACCAATATTAATTTAGGAAAACTGCTTCCTCCAAAATGGGGTATCAATCTGCCATTTAATTATGCAATTGGAGAAGAAGTTATCACGCCAGAATACGACCCTTTTTATGAAGATATTAAATTGGATCAATTAATAGCAGAAACTACAGATCCAGCAGAAAAAGACAATATTAGAACGCGTGCAGTAGATTATACAAAGCGTAAAAGTATCAACTTTATTGGCGTAAGAAAAGATAGAGCACCAGAGCAAAAGCCGCATGTTTATGATGTAGAAAACTTCACGTTTTCTCAATCGTACAATCAGGTAGAGCGACACGATTATGAGGTGGAGAGCTATGATGATGAGCAATCTAATACTTCTGTTAATTATGCTTATACTTTCCAGCCAAAAGAAGTAGTGCCATTTAAGCAGACCAAATTCATGAAAACAAGTGATTATTGGAAACTGTTGAGTGATTTTAATATCAATTATCTTCCTTCGAATGTTTCGTTTAACACTAACATTTTAAGACAAAGCAACCGCCAGCAATACAGACAAGTTGATGTAGAAGGTATTGGTCTTGATCCGCTTTACAGAAGAAACTTTGCATTTAATTATCAATATGGTTTTGGATTTAATTTGACTAAATCATTAAAATTAAATTACACAGCTGCGTCTAACAATATCGTCAGAAACTTTTTGAACGACGATAACACGCCTAAAGAAGACTTTAATATTTGGGACGATTATTTTGATATTGGTATACCAAATCAGCATTTACAGCAATTGGTTTTAAACTATGATATTCCAATTAATAAAATTCCAATCTTTAGTTTTGTAAAAGCTACTTATTCGTATACGGCCGATTATAATTGGCAGAGATCTTCAACGGCGCTTTCTCAATACGTTGATGAAAGTGGAGTGTCTTGGGATTTAGGAAATACGGTTCAGAATGCCAATTCGAATACGCTTTCGACTACATTAAATATGAATACGCTGTATAAATATTTAGGTCTCGTTCCGGGTGGAAAACCTGCAAAAGCAAAACCAGCGGCACCGCCAAAACCGGGAGAGAAAATTGTAAATACAGCTAAGCCAGTTACAAGCAGTAATCCTTTTTATGATGGTTTGATTGGAGTTTTAACGAGCGTTAAAAATGTTCAGATTAACTATACAAAAAATAGCGGTACAGTTTTACCGGGTTATATTCCTGGAGTAGGATTCTTCGGTACGTCTAAACCTTCATTAGGATTTGTATTTGGTAGTCAGGATGATGTACGTTTTGAAGCGGCTAAAAACGGATGGCTAACCAGCTATCAAAATTTTAACCAAAACTTTACGCAAGTAAGCAACAAGCTTTTGAAAGTAACAGCAAATGTAGATTTGTTACCTGACTTAAAAATTGATTTGGCGATGGATAGAGCTTATTCTGAAAATTCATCGGAGCAATATAGTGTAGATCAAGGTACGGGTGAATATATACCATTGTCACCTTATACTTATGGAATGTTTTCTATTTCGACAGTATTGATTAAGACGGCTTTTTCAACAAGTACAGAAACGGTATCGTCAGCATTTGATGATTTCAGAAATAACCGTCTGGTTATCGCAAACCGTTTGGCTGAACAGCATTATGGAGGAGGACCAATTCCGAGATATGGAGATGCAGAAAACCCGATTCCAGCTGAGACAGATCCAAATTATAAAATTTATGTAGCCAACGAAGGTTATCCTATTGGTTTCTCAAAAAGCAATCAAGCAGTGTTGTTGCCTTCTTTCATGGCAGCGTATACGGGGGCAAATGCTTCAAGCAGTTCAACAAGTATTTTTAGAAGTTTCCCTATTCCAAACTGGAATGTAAAATATAATGGTTTAATGCGTTATAAGTATTTTAAAGATCATTTTAGACGTTTTTCATTACAGCATAATTATAGAGCTTCTTATACGATCAGTCAGTTTAGGTCTAATTTTGATTATTTAGAAAATCCGTTAGGACAGGACGTAAACACGAACTTCTTTAATAAAACGATTATGTCTAACGTTAACTTAGTAGAGCAGTTTAGTCCGCTTCTTCGAGTTGATTTTGAGCTGAAAAATTCATTCCGTTTATTAACAGAGGTTAAAAAAGACCGTGCACTGTCTATGAGTTTTGATAATAATTTATTGACAGAAGTTAGAGGAGTAGAATATGTTGTGGGAGTAGGATATCGTTTTAAAGACGTAATTATTTCGTCAAGATTGGCAGATAATCCAACTGGAATTATTAAAAGTGATATTAACATAAAAGCTGATTTTTCATATAGAAATAATGAAACGTTGGTTCGATATTTAGATTACGATAATAATCAGCTGGCAGCAGGTCAAAATATCTGGACCTTAAAATTAACAGCCGATTATGCTTTCAGTAAAAACTTGACAGCCATATTCTATTATGATCATTCGTTCTCGAAAGCAGTTATTTCGACTTCTTTCCCTTTAACGAATATCAGATCAGGTTTCACGCTTCGTTATAATTTCGGAAATTAATTTTTAGTTTCTAAACTGGATTTCATTAGAAGATTATTACATTTGTGGCTATAATTTTAAACAATCAATTTTCAAACACAACGATTATGAGCATACCAGCAAATTTAAAGTACACAAAAGATCACGAATGGGTTAGCATCGAAGGAGATGTTGCGACTGTAGGAATTACTCATTTTGCACAAAAAGAGTTAGGAGATATCGTGTATGTTGAGGTAGAAACTTTAGATCAGACACTTTCAAAAGATGAAGTTTTTGGAACTGTTGAGGCTGTAAAAACAGTTTCTGATTTATTTTTACCATTAACAGGTGAGATCATTGCTTTTAATGAAGATTTAGAAAGTGCTCCTGAAACTGTAAATTCTGATCCTTATGGAGCTGGATGGATGATTAAAATAAAAATTGCTGATGCATCAGAAATCGATTCTTTATTGTCTGATGAAGCTTATAAAGAATTAATCGGTGCCTAAACAACTCTTATTAATTTGGGCAATTATCTGCTCCGGAATCATTGCTTATTTTTGCCTGACAGATTCTAGTAATATACCAGCGGTTAGTTTTCCAAGCATTGATAAAATTGTACATTTCTGTTTTCATTTTGGATTTACAATTTCTTGGATTTTGTTTTTCAAAAAAGAATTAAAAGGAAAAGATGCAGATGATTATAAAGCGTATCTGATTTCATTTATATTTTCTGTTTTTTTTGGAATTACAATCGAAATTCTCCAAAATGCTCTGACAGTAACGCGAACTGCAGATGTTACAGATATTCTAGCAAATGCGCTTGGAGCCTTTGTAGCAGTTTTTTCTGCGATAGGATTTAAAAAGCAAATCGATAAAATATAATTGAAACCCACTTCGGTGGGTTTTTTATTACAAGAAAATCAAGCCGTTAAAAAGCTTTATTTTATCAATATAAAATGTACTTTTGTGCTGGTTTTCTGCAACTTCAAACAAAATGAATGTAAAGCAATATTTAGATTCCACGTATTTAAAAACTGCATCGCAAGCTGGACTTTCGGAAGCAGAAAATACTATTGTGGTCAAGAATGCAATTGCCGAAGCTATTCAAGAAGGCTTTAAACTGATCATGATTCGGCCAGAATATGTTGCTCTGGCAAAAAAAATGATTGTTGACGCTAATTCTGTTTTACTGGTCGGAACTGTAATTGATTTTCCAGAAGGAAAGTCAAGTCTCGAAACCAAAATTAAAGAAGCAAATGAAGCTATTGCAAATGGAGCCGACGATTTGGATTTTGTTTGTAACTATGAAGCATTCAAAAATGGCGATCTTGATTTAGTAAAAAAAGAAATCTTAATTGGAACTCAGATAGGCTTGGCAAATGATAAAACAGTAAAATGGATTATTGAAGTTGCGGCCCTAACAGATAAAGAAATTATTCAGATATCTGCTTTAATAAAACATGTTGTAGTCTCTAATTTTAAAGAAGATGATTTTGAATCTGTTTATGTAAAATCTTCTACAGGTTTTTATAAAACTGATGATAATGTCCCAAATGGAGCCACAGTTCCGTCTATAATTATGATGCTCGAAAATGCTTCGCCACTTTCTGTAAAAGCAGCCGGCGGAGTCCGTTCATTTGAAGAAGCAGCAGAAATGATTCGTTTAGGAGTAAAACGCATCGGTACTTCGGCCGCAAAAGCAATTGCAAACGGAGAAATTTCCCCAAATCAATATTAAATAAATACCCAAATCTTAAGTGAATAAGTTTTTTTTGCCCTTTGTTTTAATCTTTTCATTCTTCATTGTTTCTGCTCAGCAAAAGGGCAATTCTTCAGTTCAGCCCGGTTTTACAGCAGAAATGTTTCCCGTTTTTCCTAACTGCGAAAATTTAGAAGGCAAAAAATTAGAAAACTGTTTTTATAAAGAGGTTCAGGATTTTGTGTTTGCAAATTTTCAAGTTCCTCAAAAATTAAAAGAAAACAATTATAAGGGAGCAGTAAAATTGCTTTTTGAAGTAAATGCTGAAGGAGAATTTAAGGTAATTTATGTTTCTGCAGAAACCGAAGAGTTGTCTGAAGAAGCAAAAAGGGTATTTGGACAATTTCCAAAAATAAAACCTTCAACTTATAACGGAAAACCGACGTATTCTAAATATACTATTTCTATTGATATTCCGCTAAAAAGTGCGGCACAGCTTGAGGCTGAGGCTTTGGCGGCGGCACAAATTTTAAAACCTGTTGAAAAACCAATGACTGAACTGGATAGCATTGTGTATAAAAAATACAATAATCCAGAATTTGAAAGTCATTTAAATATCCCGTTCTCACATAGTTATTACTCGCAATTTGATGCTGAAATGAATCAAGTGGGGATAAATAATCACACGGCATCTAAGCCTTACACGTATGCTGAGGTTTCCAAATATTATAATTTAAGAGCAGTTAACGAGTCATTGCAGAAAAAAACTTCGACTTGGCTGGGCAGAAAATGGTGGAATGAAAATCTAGTGCAGATACAAGGAGAAGATTATTGGTTTGCTTTAAATCCGATTGTGGATTTGCAATTAGGAAAAGCTTCAGATATTGATGCATCTTACACTTACGTGAATACAAGAGCGTTAAATTTTAGAGGAGGTTTAGGAAAACAGATCAACTTTACGACTACATTTTTTGAAAGTCAGGGAAGATTTGCAGGATATTTTAACGATTATGCAGAATCTATTAAACCATCTGGAGGAAATCCAGCGATAATTCCAGGAGTTGGAATTGCCAAAAGATTCAAAACAGATGCTTATGATTTTCCTTTAGCAGATGCGAATATAACTTTTGCGCCGGGCAAAATTTTTGACTTTCAGTTAGGTTATGGCCGAAATTTTATTGGTGATGGTTACCGTTCTTTATTAGAAAGTGATGGAGCAAGTCCGTATCCGTATTTTAAATTGAATACCAAATTTTGGAAAATTAAATATACCAATACCTATATGTGGATGAAAGACGTTCGTCCAGAAGTAACTGCTGAAAGGACATACGCCACAAAATTTATGGCCAATCATTATTTGAGCTGGAATGTTTCTAATAGATTGAATTTAGGTTTTTTCGAATCTGTAGTTTGGACCAATACAAACAACAGAGGTTTTGATGCTAATTTTGTGAATCCGATTATTTTTTACAGAGCTGTAGAGTTTGGTTCTTCGTCTAGAAGCGGAAATGCTCTTTTAGGAATTACAGGTAAATACAAATGGAATAATAGCATAAATCTTTATTCGCAATTCTTGATTGATGAATTTTCTGTTTTTGATGTTGGAGCAGGAAATAAAAGCTGGAAGAATAAATTTGGATTTCAGCTTGGAGCAAAATATTTCAATGCGTTTAACGTAAAAGATCTTTTAGTACAGGTCGAATTGAATAGCGTGCGTCCTTATGTATACTCGCACAGTGCTGTTGTTACAAATTACGGACATAATAATCAGAGTGTTGGGCACCAGTGGGGCGGAAACTTCCAAGAGCTTATTGCTATTGCAAGATACCACAAAGGGCGTTGGCTTGCCGATGCAAAGCTGACAATGGGAACGCGAGGTTTAGATTTTGACACAGCAGAGGACTCATATAACTATGGAGGAAATATTTATAAAAGTTATGATGTGAATCGTCCGTATGATACTGGTGTGAAAATTGGACAAGGAAACAAAACCAGTGTTTTTATTGCAGATATTCAAGGAGGATATTTGATTAATCCGATGACAAATTTGAAGCTGTTTGGAAGTTTAATCTACAGAAATTTTGATCCAACGCAAGAAACAGCAACAACTTTTAAGCAAAGTACGACTTGGTTTAGCATCGGATTACGTTCAGATATTTTTAATTGGTATTTTGATTACTAGTTTTTAATAAGATTTTTCGAAATAATACTGTTAAAGAAAGCTGAGATCTTAATTTGTAAAGGGTTTATTGAAAAAAATCTAATTTTATAGGATTATATTCTACAATCTAATTTGTACATTTGCACCACTCAAAAAAAATACACAAAATACAACGGTATTGAACGCTGCAAAAAATACATTATCAATCAAATCAATATTTCTAGATTTCAAAGAGATTACTAAAGCTGGTCTGGCGATTAGTGTATTGTTTTCGTCTATTGCTGGATATTTATTAGGAGTAGACTCTGATCATCCTTTTAAATGGAGTGTTCTTGTGGTTTTGTCAATAGGAGGTTACTGTATGGTTGGAGCTTCAAATGCTTTTAATCAGGTAATCGAAAAAGATATCGATTCTTTAATGGATCGCACCAAAAAGCGTCCGGTTCCCTCTGGACGTATGTCTCCTAAAGTAGCTTTATTGGTAGCGAGTCTGCTTACTATAATTGGTATTGCACTTCTTTATACAATAAACGCGAAATCGGCAATGTTTGCTGCAATTTCTATATTTTTATATACAAGTGTTTATACGCCATTAAAAACAGTTACATCATTGTCTGTTTTTGTTGGAGCTTTTCCTGGAGCAATTCCATTTATGCTGGGCTGGGTAGCGGCTACGGGCGAATTTGGCATTGAAGCGGGAACTTTATTTTTAATTCAATTTTTTTGGCAGTTTCCGCATTTTTGGTCAATCGGATGGTTTTTGTATGAAGACTATGAGAAAGCAGGAATTTTTATGCTTCCGACAGGCAAAAAAGATAAAGGAACTGCGTTACAAATCATATTGTATACAATTTGGCTTATAATAGCGTCGTTATTACCAGTATTAGGTTTTACAGGTCAATTATTTATTTCTCCAATTGCAGCCGTTTTAGTGTTTCTATTAGGGATTTGGATGCTTTTTTATGCAGTTCGTCTGTATAAGCTAAGAACTGCAAAAGCAGCAAGAACATTAATGTTAGTGAGCGTTTCTTATATTTCGCTTTTACAAATTGTATTTATAGTAGATAAATTTTTAAGATAGTTATGGAAATGATATTGAAAACAGAAGAGCAAGTAAGAAAGTCAAAATCAGCAAAACTGATTCTGCTTTTCGCGATGGTTAGTATGACCATGATGTTTGCTGGTTTAACAAGTGCATTTGTAGTAAGTAAATCAAGAGCTGACTGGTTGAAGAATTTTGAACTTCCTTCAGCTTTCTATTGGAGTACAGCAGTAATTATTGCTTGCAGTGTTACTTTTCATCTGGCAAAAAAAGCCATTCAGAAAGACAATAGAAGCGCAGTTACAGGATTGCTTCTTGGAACTTTGGCTTTAGGGATTTTATTTGTGGTATTACAATTTCAAGGATTTGGACAAATCGTTGCGGAAGGGTATTACTTTACGGGAGAAGGTAGCTCAATTACTACAACTTTTCTTTATGTGGTAACAGTTACACACTTGTTGCACTTAGCTGGCGGATTAATTTCACTTTTAATTATAATTTATAATCATTTTAAACAAAAATACAATTCGACTCAAACTCTTGGCATAGAGCTAGGTGCGATGTATTGGCACTTTTTGGATTTATTATGGGTATATTTATTTTTATTTTTATATTTCTTTAAATAAGAAAAAAACGTAAATTTGGGAACTTTTTAACGAATATCTTTTATGGGAGCGACAGTTACTACTGCAAACAACGACGAAAAAACTTGGGGAGGCGGTCACAATGAGCCTTTAGGAGCAAGTTATGGTAAAATGATGATGTGGTTTTTTATCGTATCAGATGCCTTAACATTCTCTGGATTTCTAGGAGCTTATGGTTTTTCTAGATTCAAATTTATTGAAACTTGGCCTTTGGCTGATGAAGTGTTCACTCACTTCCCATTTATGCATGGTGTTGCGGCTCCAATGTATTATGTAGCTTTAATGACTTTTATTTTGATCTTTTCTTCTGTAACAATGGTACTAGCTGTTGATGCAGGACACCAATTGAAAAAGACAAAAGTTGCAGTTTATATGTTCTTAACTATTATTGGAGGTTTAATTTTCGTTGGTTCTCAAGCTTGGGAATGGAAAAACTTCATTAAAGGTGAGTACGGTGCAGTTGAAACAGCTGGAGGAAGTTTACTTCAGTTTGTGGATAAAGATGGTAAAAGAGTAGCTTTAGCTGATTTTGCTGTTAAATTGCCAGAACAAAGAGAAGCTTTAACAAGAAGCCATTCAACTTGGTTTATGGAAGATGCACAGTCTTTACCAACTTACACAGTTGCTGAAGTTCAAGCAGGATTTAAAGCTCATCCAGAAGTTTTAATCAGAACAGAAAAACTTACAGATAAAAAGAAAAAAACAATCTTGTCAAGAGAAGAATCTGAAAAACATTTAGCAACTGCTAAATACGTTGTAGAAGGTGCTAACTTGATCAGAAACGAGTACGGTAATAAATTATTTGCTGATTTCTTCTTCTTTATTACAGGTTTCCACGGATTCCACGTATTCTCAGGGGTTATTATCAATATCATTATTTTCTTTAATGTATTATTAGGTACTTACGAGAAGAGAAGAAGCTACGAAATGGTTGAAAAAGTTGGATTATACTGGCACTTCGTAGATTTAGTTTGGGTATTTGTATTTACAGTTTTCTACCTAGTTTAATTTTAGAATTTAATTATTATGTCACACGAGCACGTATCAAATACAAAAAGAATCTGGTTTGTTTTCGGATTACTTTCATTAGTAACTACGGTTGAAGTTATCTTAGGTATCTACAAACCTGCGTCATTAGAATTTACACATTTTGTTGGTTTGAATTTGTTAAACTGGATTTTCTATATCCTAACAATTTTCAAAGCTTATTATATTGTATGGGCATTTATGCACATGGAAGGTGAAAAAAGCAGCCTTAGATGGTCTGTAGTTTCTCCTGTTATCTTCCTAGTTTTATATTTATTGTTTATTCTGTTGACAGAAGGACATTATATTTATGGGGTTTTTAAAGATTCTACTATTAAATGGAATTTTTAACATGATATTAATTCGAAAAGAGTCCCGATAACATCGGGATTTTTTTATTTTTGTACCTCAATAACTTTCCGTTACTACAATGAAAAAAAATATAGTTCTCTTTGTACTTTTTGTATTGCCAATTGTAGCATATTTGTTTTTTGCTTCTGGCGTAAATAGTTTTACAACTCTTCCTGTAATAACATCTAAAGTGCCTGATTTTGGAGATTGGAATTCATTAAATGGAAAAAAAATCTCCCTAGATAAAAAGATTACCGTATTAGGTTTTGCCGGTACAAATATTCTGGAAAACAGAGGGAATTATTTTAATCTAAATGAAAAGATCTATAAACGTTACAACGGATTCGAAGATCTTCAGTTTGTAGTTCTTTGCCCTCTTGGGACGGAAAAAGAAGCTCAGAAAATAGTTGATGCTTTATCTCCTTTTACAGATGTTAAAAATTGGAATTTCGTATTTGCTTCAAAAGAAGAAATCCAGAAGTTTTATGATGGATTGCATTTGAAAGGTAAATTAAATGAAAATCTTGGAACTTCTAATGTTTACATTATCGATAAAGAAAGAAATCTTAGAGGAAGAAAAGAACAAAAAGATTATAAAGAGGGATATGATACCTTTCATCCGTCTGAGCTGAGTAATGAAATGCTGGATGACTTCAAAATCATTTTATACGAATACCGCGCAGCTTTAAAGAAGAATCATAACGCTACAAAGCAACTTTAAATATTTTTATAATGTTCAAAAACAAATCATATATCGGAATCTCTTTTGTCATTTTGATTTTTGGGATTTACGCCATTCCTAAAATTGTTGATCGAGTTAAAAACGGAGACGTTGTAAAAGGAAACCGTTTGGATAATGTGGGAGCCAAATCTTCAAAAGAAGCTAAACTTTTGACAATTGGGCCAGCTCCAAAATTCGAATTGACGAATCAGGATAATGTCAAAATTTCAAATGAAACCTATAAAGGAAAAGTATATGTTTTAGAATTCTTCTTTACAACTTGTCCGTCTATTTGTCCAAAGATGAATATGAGTATGCTGGAGATTGAAAAGACTTTTTTTGGAAATCCGAATTTTGGAATTGTTTCTATTACAATCGACCCAAAACACGATACACCTCAGGTTTTAAAAGATCATGCAAAATTGCTTGGTGTTAAATCTTCTAACTGGAATTTCTTGACTGGAGATAGAAACGTAATTATGGATTTGTCAAATAAAGGATTTAATCTATACGCAGGAGAAAATGATAAAGTAAGTGGCGGATTTGAGCATTCTGGTCTTTTTGCTCTTATTGATAAAGATGGAAATATTCGTTGTAGAAAAGACGAATTTGGAAATCCGAGTATCTATTATGATGGTTTAGATAAAAAAGGAGTAAGAGATATTCAGCAAGACATTAAAATTTTATTAGAAGAATAAAAATGGAAGATAATACTTTAGAGAAAAAATATAATAAATTCATTATTGCGGTTTCAATTGTAATTCCGGTTGTTGTAGCAATTTTGTTTGGAGTTAAACTTAAAGATTTTGGTTATAATGTTGAGCCATTGTCAATGTTGCCTCCAATTTATGCTACAATTAACGGTTTTACAGCTGTAGTTTTAGTTGTGGCTGTTTTGGCTATAAAGAATGGAAAACAAAAACTTCACGAACGTTTAATGACTTTGGCTATTGCATTGTCTGTTGCATTTTTGGTAATGTATGTAGCATATCACATGACTTCAGATTCTACGAAGTTTGGTGGAGAAGGCGCTATACGTTATATCTATTTCTTTATTCTTGTAACACATATTTTATTGTCAATTGCTATTATTCCTCTTGTTTTAATAACGTATGTAAGAGCGCTTGCGCAGCGTTTTGATAGACACAGAAAAATAGCTAAAATCACTTTTCCGCTTTGGCTGTATGTGGCTGTAACGGGAGTAGTGGTTTACTTAATGATTTCGCCATATTATGTACACTAAAAATAAAATCCAAAAGGCAAATTCCAAATTACAAAAGATGTTTTTTGGAATTTGTATTTTTTTAATTGGAATTTCTGCAAACGCTCAATGCGCTATGTGCCGTGCGGCTTTAGGAGGAGATTCTAATACTAAAAAAGCTGAAGCAGTAAATGATGGAATTGTTTACTTAATGGTAATTCCGTATTTACTGGTATTAATAATCGGATATTTGATTTATCGAATGTATTCTAAAAAGAAAAAAGCAGTGTAATTACACTGCTTTTTTTCTTTTTTACTTAAGTCCGTTAACCGAAACATTCACTGTCCCGTTTATTTTGATGAAAGCAATTATGGCTTGATTGGTCAATTGAATTTTATCAAACTGAATATCTTCCATTTTTCCGTTTACAAATACACCAGGCATTGGGGAGTAATTCTTTAAATAAGAAGCCATGCTTTTTTTGCCTTCTTCCAGATTGGGCTGGATTGAATAACGGCAGCTTTCTTCCATTTTTCTTAAAACATATCCTTGAGCTAGCCAGTTGGCTGTTCGCATCAATTTGCTTTTGGTGTCTAAAACGTAATCTAGTTTTTCGAAATAAATTTCTTTGGTTTGTGCGTTGTATGAAGGAAATCCATTTAAATAAAGCGTTCCGTTTATAGATCCTAAAACATCTAATGCGATAACCATTTTTCCGTCTTTATGCCAAATTGAAACATTTTTAACCGTTACTTTTTTGCTTCCTGAGCCAAATTCCTGACCTGCAAAATTCTTGGTCATAATTTTAGAAGCATCAACATAACTCGAAATCGCGGCAATATTGGCAGAAATCTGATTAGGAATTTTAGCAACGGGTTTTAGAACAATTTTGCTAGCATTGTATTTAGATTCTGGCTGTTTTCCAACGATGGTTTCCATATTGCATTTCATACCCATATCGAGCAGGAAAGAATCGTTTTTAAGTTTGGCATTTGTAGAATAAATTTCGACAGGAACAATGCGAAGCCAACTTTCAAAAGTGTCGCTCATTTGAAATGGCGTGCAGATTTTTTCGACCGCCTGAAGAACATTCGGTTTAAAATCCATTGATTTTTCTATTGCTTCGTCTATTGTCTTTTCTAGTTTATTTTTAAAAATAGAAATCGCAGGATTTATTAAATACGTAATCGGCATATTTTTGCCAAAAACGTTCATAGTCGGTGTTTCACTCCAATCGATCGATTTAAATTCAGTTTTTGTGCTGAGCTTCCAGTTGGTTAAAGCTGTTTCGCTTGATAAAGTAATAGTTCCGTTCAAATTAAATTCTCTCACATCGTACAATTCGACTCCTAATTTCTTTGTGCCGATTCTGTATTTGATATTCGCTTTAAGCGGCAAAATGGTTTTAATTCGTTTATCAGGATTAGCAGGATCGTTCTGAATTTTGATCGGCGCTTGTTTCCAGATTTTCATTTCAATATCGTCGTCTTCGATATTATTGTCCTCATAAATTAATCCGTTAAGAAAAGCATTGGTCTGATTTTCAATGTCATTTAATTTTATTGTAATAGGAAGATTGATGAACGACGGACTACTGTCATAAACTAGCGGACTCGCATCATCTGGTTCTGGTTTTAAGGTTTCTAATTTTTGTGTCGAAGAACAGCTTGTGAGTACGGCAAGCACCGAAAACATTGAAATTATAGAAGTAAGCTTCATTTAGTATGAATTTTTAAGACAAGGTAAAATTACGAAAACTATGATATTTTATTAAAAAAGTGTAACAATAAGTAAAAAAGCAAGTCTAATACAAAATAGGTAACAAAATTATTAACTTTTTATTATCATAAATTACTTAATAAAAACGTTATTATTGTCTAAAAAATTTAACAATACCATGATCGAAATTAAAGATTTACACAAATCCTATAAGATGGGAAGTTCAGAATTACACGTGTTAAAAGGAATTAATTTTAATATAGAAGAAGGAGAATTAGTTGCGATCATGGGTTCATCGGGTTCGGGTAAGTCGACACTTCTTAATATTTTAGGGATTTTGGACGAAGCCGATTCTGGAAGTTATATTTTAGATAAAACACCGATTAAAAAATTAAACGAAACAATTGCTTCAAAATATCGTAACAAATTTTTAGGCTTTGTTTTTCAGTCTTTTAACTTAATAAATTACAAAACCGCATTAGACAATGTTGCTATGCCATTGTATTATCAAGGTGTAAAAAGAAAGGAACGTTACGAGATAGCAATGAAATATTTGGAAAAAGTAGGTTTAGGAACACACGTTCATCACTTGCCAAATGAACTTTCTGGAGGTCAGAAACAGCGTGTTGCTATTGCAAGAGCATTGGCTTCGAATCCGAAAGTATTGCTTGCCGATGAGCCGACTGGAGCTTTGGATACTAAAACTTCTTATGAAGTTATGGAATTGATTCAAGGAATTAATGACGAAGGAAAAACAATTTTGATTGTGACTCACGAGCCTGATATTGCAGCAATGTGCAAAAGAAATGTAGTCCTAAAAGATGGATTAATTATCGATGATAAAAAAGTAGAACAAGTTAGAGCTTCGTCTTATGTTTAATATTGAACGCTGGCAGGAAATATTTGAGGCCATTTCTAAAAACCGTTTAAGAACATTCTTAACGGGAATTTCTGTGGCTTCGGGAATTTTTATTTTGGTAATTCTTCTCGGTGCAGGTAAAGGTCTGCAAAACGGAATTGAAAAACAATTTGAACGAGATGCCGCAGGAATCATTGAGGTCTGGTCTGGAACCACGACTAAAGAATACAAAGGATTAAACCCAGGAAGACAAATTCAATTTCGCAATAGCGATTACAATCAATCGGTACAAAAATTTGAAGATAAATTAGATTTGAGAGCTTCAACCAATAATTATTGGGGGCAGCCTTTTGCTTACGGCAAAGAGTCAGGAAGTTACCAGTTTAGAGGTGTAAATCCAGATTATGGCGGAATAGAAAACTTAACCATAGTTCAAGGCCGTTATGTAAATGCTAAGGATATAGAAAGCAATGCAAAAGTGGCGGTTATTGGAATGAAATTGAAAAACGATCTGCTGAAAGACAAAGAGGCAATCGGAGAAGAAATTCTAATAAACAACATTAATTTTAAAGTAGTTGGAGTCTTTACAGATCCGGGAGGAGAAAGAGAAGAGACTCGTGCTTATCTTCCATTAACTACAGTTCAGAAAACTTTTGGCGGAGGTGATAAGATCAGCAACTTGTTTTTTACTTTAAAAAAGACAGACAATTATGATGAAGCGCTGGCGCAGTCAGAAAAATTTACGCAAGATTTAAAAGATTTGTTAAAGAGTAAAAATGTGGTGGCTCCTGAAGATGATGGAGGTGTGGGAGTTTATAATTCTGTTAAAGATGCCAAACAATTTTACGATTTAAACTTATATATCAGAATCTTTTTCTGGTGGGTTGGTATTTGTACCATTATTGCGGGCGTGGTAGGTGTGAGTAATATCATGCTTATTATTGTAAAAGAAAGAACCAAAGAAATCGGTATTCGAAAAGCATTGGGAGCTTCACCTTTTTCGATTATTTCGATGATTCTTCACGAGTCTATTTTTATTACGACAATTGCTGGTTTTGTGGGCTTGTTAGGAAGTCTGCTTTTATTAGAATTTGTTGGGCCAATGGTAGAAAGCGAGTTTTTCAGAAATCCAGAAGTAGATTTCGGTGTGGCTTTAACCACTTTAATCCTGCTGGTATTTGCAGGAGCAATGGCAGGATTTTTTCCAGCCTACAGAGCAGCCAAAATTAAACCTATTGTAGCACTTAGAGACGAATAATTATGTTTAGTAAAGATAATTGGGACGAAATATTACAAGCTTTAACAGCAAACGTCTTCAGAACGGTTCTAACTGCTTTTGGGGTATTTTGGGGAATATTCATTTTAGTAATATTGCTTGCTGCCGGAAAAGGACTGGAAAACGGTGTGAAAAAAGGTTTTGACGGAATTGCGACAAATACCATGTTTATGTGGAGCCAGACGACATCAAAAGCGTACAAAGGTTTGCCAAAAACACGACGTTATGATTTTAGAAACAGCGATGTGGCTGCACTAAAGCAAGCGATTCCAGATTTATTGTATGTTTCTCCTAGAAATCAACTGGGAGATTTTAACGGAACCAATAATGTGGTGAGAGGAACCAAAACTTCTGCTTTTACTATTTATGGAGATTATCCAGAATTGATTAAACAACAGCCTATGGATATTATCAAAGGCCGTTTTGTTAATCAGCAGGATATTGAAGGAAGAAGAAAAGTTGCTGTAATTGGTAAAGGTGTTATTAGTGAGCTTTATGGTAAAGAAGAAGAATGTGTAGGGACTTATATCAAAATTAACGGTATCAACTTTATGGTGGTTGGAGTTTATAAATCCAAACAGCAAGGTGGAAATGCAGAACAGGATCAAAAAAATATTTTTATTCCATTTACTACCTTTCAGCAGGCTTTTAATTATGGCGATAAAGTAGGATGGATGGCTCTGACAGCAAATGATGAATCGTCTATAACGGAATTAAAACCTAAAATATTAGAAATCATTAAAGCACTGCATTCTGTGAATCCTACAGATGATCGTGCTGTAGGAAATTTCGACTTGTACGAACAATTTAATAAAGTGCAAAGTCTGTTTAATATTCTGCAAGTAATTGCTTACTTTGTTGGAACATTAGTTTTGATTTCGGGAGTAATTGGGATTTCTAATATCATGCTGATTGTAGTGAAAGAACGAACAAAAGAAATCGGAATTAGAAGAGCTTTGGGGGCGACTCCGGCAGCAATTCGCGGACAAATATTATTAGAATCTATATTTTTAACCATCATCTCAGGAATGCTCGGTATTGCTGTTGCTACAGGAATTATAGCGCTTTTAAATATGGCATTAGATTCCATGCCGCCAGGAAGCGACACTATGTTTGCGAATCCTAGCGTAGATTTGAGAGTTGTATTTGTGGCATTATTAATATTAGTAGGTTCAGGACTGCTTGCAGGTTTTATTCCGGCGCAGACCGCTATTAGTGTTAAACCTGTAGATGCATTAAGATCAGAATAAATTATCAATCAAAATAAATCGATTAAACCAAAAACAAATGAAAAAAGGAGTAACCGTAACCATTTTAATATTTATTGCAGTTGTTTTTTTTGGCGCGCTTTACTATTTGTATGCTAAAAATCAAGAATCGCCAATTGTATTTAAAACGGAAAAAGCAGAAATTAAAACCATCGTAAAAAATACTATTGCGACGGGAAATATTCAGCCTGACGAAGAGGTTTTAATCAAGCCAAATATTTCAGGTATTATTGAAGAAGTGTATATCAAAGCTGGAGAAAAAATCAAAGCTGGTGATATGATTGCCAAAATTAGAGTGGTGGCAAATGTTTCGAACGTAAGCAGCACACAAAATCAAGTGACTACAGCGAAAATTGCTTTAGACAATCAGGAAAAGCTTTATAAGAGACAAAAAACATTGTTTGAAAAAGATGTAATTTCTGCAAATGATTTTGATGCGGCTCAAGTGGCGTATAATCAAGCAAAACAAACTTATTTGGCAGCAAAGCAAAGTTTGGATATTGTTAAAACGGGAACAACTTCATCTTTAGGAAACTATGCAAATACATTGATTCGTTCTACAGTTAACGGAATGGTGCTGGATGTTCCTGTAAAAGTAGGAAACCAAGTTATCGAAAGTAATAACTTTAATGAAGGAACAACAATTGCAAGTGTTGCCGATGTTGGAAGAATGATTTTTATTGGAAAAATTGATGAATCTGAGGTTGGAAAAATTAAAGAAAAAATGCCGATTGAAATTACAATTGGTGCCATAGAAAATAAAAAGTTTGATGCTGTTTTAAATTATATTGCTCCAAAAGGAGTTACAGAAAATGGTGCAATCCAATTTGAAATAAAAGCGCAAATGGTTAACAGAGACGATACTTTTATTAGAGCAGGTTTAAGTGCTAATGCTTCCATTATTTTGGAGAAAGCAGAAAAAGTTCTGGCAATAAAAGAATCTCTGGTTCAATTTGACAAAAAAACACAAAAGCCTTATGTAGAAGTTGAAACTGCTCCACAGAAATTTCAAAGAAGAGATTTGGTTCTTGGAGTTAGTGATGGAATCTATGTTCAAGTTAAAAGCGGTGTAAATGATACAGATAAAATTAAAATCTGGAATCAAGGCTTGATTAACGAAGGAGACAAAGAAAAAAAATAATCTAATTTGAAGGTTTAAGGATCTTTTTGGTTTTAAAAATGTTAAATTTGCGTAGTTCGGTTTACTGCGCCTTCATTAAAAGTATATGAAAATAAACAAATATAATAGTCTGGTTATTGCAATGTTATTCGGTTTCGGATTAACTGGACAGGCACAATCAAAGCAATGGACTTTAGAAGAGTGTGTTAGATATGCTCTTGAAAATAATATCACTGTAAAACTATCTGAATTAGATGTAAAAAATGCTGAAATCGATAAAAGAGGTGCTTTAGGAAATTACCTTCCATCTGTAAACGGAAATGCTTCTCACTCTTGGAACATTGGTTTGAACCAGGATGTTACAACAGGTATTTTGCGTAATCAGACAACACAATATTCTTCAGTAGGATTAAATGCTGGTGTAGATATTTACAAAGGTTTGCAGAATCAAAATACAATGAGAAGGGCAAAATTAAGCATTATTGCCTCGCGATATCAGTTGCTAAAAATGCAGGAAGATATTTCTTTGAATGTTGCGAGTGCCTTTTTGCAGATTTTATCTAATAAAGAAGATTTAAAAGTTAAAAAGGAACAGTTAACAATTGATGAAAAGCGTTTTGCTAGATCTGAAGAAATGGTAAATGCAGGAACTATTCCGCGTGGAGATTTATTCGATTTAAAAGCAACTGTTGCAACAGACAAACAAAATATTGCAGTCTCTGAAAACAATTTATTGATTTCTAAATTGAGTTTAGCTCAGCTTTTACAATTAAAAGAATTTGCAGATTTTGATGTTGTGGATGATACTAAAGTGGCAGATGAAAACAATATATTGGCACAGACACCAGTAGAAATCTATAATAAGGCTAAAGAAACGAGAACAGAGTTAAAACTAGCCCAAACAAATCTGGAAATTGCAGAAAAAAACGTTGCTATCGCTAAAGGAGCCTATCAGCCAACCTTAAGTGCTTTCTACAACTTTAATACGAGAGCAAGTTATTCTGATATTATAACAGGGTCAACACCAAATACGGCAAATCCAACTTCTCAGATTGGATTTGTTGAAGGAACTAATCAAGCGGTTTTACAGAATAATTTCACGCCTGTTTTAGGAAAAGCAGATCCAATTTTTGACCAATTTAGAGATAATAAAGGACAATCTTTCGGATTTCAGCTTTCAGTGCCTATCTTCAATGGTTTCTCAGTACGAAATAATGTAGAGCGTAACAAAGTAAGTTTAGAAAAATCTAAAATAGATTTAGAGCAAAAAAGTTTAGATTTGCAACGTAACGTTTATACAGCTTTTACAGATGCTAAAGCGGCTTTAAATACGTTTGAAGCATCTACAGTAACCTTAGAAGCAAGACAGCAGGCTTACAATTACGCAAAAGAAAAATATGATGTTGGTTTAATGAATTCATTCGATTTCACACAAGCTCAAACATTATTGACAAATGCGCAGTCTGATGTTATCAGAACGAAGTACGATTACATGTTCAAAATTAAAATATTAGAGTTTTATTTCGGAATTCCAATTGTTCCAATTATTACAAAATAATCTATTATGTCAAAAAAAACAGTTTATTTCTTATTAGGCGGTGTGTTAATACTTATCATTGCTTTAGTGGCTCTTAAAAATGGTGGAATAATAGGAAGTAAAGATGAAGGAAAAGAAGTAGAAATTGCAAAAGTGACGGCTTCTACAATTGTTGAAACCGTTTCGGCGACAGGTAAAATTCAACCTGAAATCGAGGTTAAAATTTCACCTGAAGTTTCTGGAGAAATTATATTATTGAATGTAAAAGAAGGGCAAGTTGTAAAAAAAGGAGATTTATTGGTTAAAATCAATCCCGATTTATATACTTCAAGCTACAATCGTTCGGTTTCTAATTTGTCTGGATCTAAAGCTGGATTAACACAGTCTGAGGCTAGTTATAAAGAAGCAAAAGCCAATTACGAGCGTAATAAAACACTTTATGACAAAGGTGTAATTTCGAGATCGGATTGGGACAAAGCAATTGCATCTTTTGAAGTGGCAAAAGCAACGAAACAAAACTCCTATTATAACGTTCAGAGTGCTTCGGCTTCTGTTAGTGAAGCAAGAGATAACTTAGGACGTACAACAATTTATTCTCCAGCAGACGGAACTATTTCTGTATTAAACGTAGAGTTGGGAGAAAGAGTTTTGGGAACGCAACAAATGGCCGGAACAGAGCTTCTTCGTGTTGCCAACCTGAATAATATGGAGGTTGAAGTTGACGTAAACGAAAATGACATCGTAAAAATAAAAATAGGCGACGAAGCAAATGTGGAAGTTGACGCTTATTTGAAAAAGAAATTTAAAGGAATTGTAACCAGTATTTCAAATTCTGCAAGCACCACTTTGACTTCAGACCAAGTAACCAATTTTAAAGTTAAAGTTCGTATCCTGAAAGATTCATATCAAGACTTGCTAGAAGGAAAACCAAGTACTTATTCTCCTTTTAGACCTGGAATGACCGCTACGGTTGATATTATTACCACAACAAAAACAAATGTTTTGGCAGTGCCAATTAGTTCTGTTGTAGTGAAATCGGATACTACAGCTGTAAAAGATTTCAAGGTCGAAGATCCAAATGAAGATAAAAAAGCGACTCCAAAAAGCGATAAAAAATTCGAATGTGTTTTTGTTAAAGTTGGAGACAAAGCTAAAATTAGAGTCATTAAAACTGGAATTCAAGACGATACTAATATCGAAGTAATGTCTGGGTTAAAACCTGGCGATGTCGTGATTACAGGTCCATATACCACAGTTTCTAAAGAGCTAAATTCTGGAGATAAGGTAAAACTTAAGAAAGCTGAAACTCCAAAGAAATAATCATATTTTAAGCTAAAAGAAGCCGAAGCTAGTTTTAAAACCTTCGGCTTCTTTTAGTTCACAAAAAATAATTAATATTTAAAAATTACATATTTTGTCTTTTATTCTCAATATCGAAACGGCTACTAAAAATTGTTCAGTATCTATTGCAAAAGATGGCCAGACCATTGTTTGCAGCGAATTGTCAGATGAAGGATATTCGCATGCCGAAAAACTTCATGTTTTTATTGAAGAAGTAATAGCAAAAGCAGGTATTTCTGTGCATGAATTAAAAGCTGTTGCAGTTAGCCAGGGACCAGGATCGTATACCGGTTTGAGAATTGGTGTTTCGGCAGCAAAAGGTTTGTGTTATGCTTTAAATATTCCGTTAATTGCTGTAGATACCTTGCAGACTTTAGCTTCGCAGGCAGGAGTTACAGATGGGAAAATCATACCGATGTTAGACGCACGCCGTATGGAAGTTTACAGCGCTATTTTTAATTCAGATTTAACGCTTGAAAGAGCTATTAAAGCGGAGATTATTGACGAAAATTCATTTCAGGAATATACAGACAAGCTTTACTTTGTTGGCGATTGTGCCGATAAATGCAAGCCAGTTTTGACTAAAGACAACTTTGTTTTTTTAGAAAATATAAAATACCCTTCAGCTCAAGCAATGAGTAAAATCAGTTTCGATAAATACCAAAAAAGCGACACTGTAGATGTCGCTTATTTTGAACCTTATTATTTGAAAGATTTTATGATTGCTCCGCCAAAGAAACAATAATAATTTACTTAGACGAAATTGCTTTTAAACACATAGAAACATAGTTTTAGAAACTTAAATAAAGGCGTTTCACTTATTTAAATACACATAGTTGAACTATGTGAAAGAAATATTTTTCTCTTTGTTGGTCTTTGTGTTAAAATTAAATTTTCAATTTCAATAACACTGATAAGTACTATTTCTGTATAGTATACGGTTGAACTGAAATCCCAGCTTCATCCAAAGCTATTTTGCAATTTTCTAGAGTTTCAGAAAATACAGCTCCGTAATTGGCATTTTTTGCCCAAGGACGAACAGCAAAATCAATGGAACTAGCCGATAAATTTTTTACGAAAACCTCTGGCGCAGGAGTCTTTAATACTTTAGGATTTTTATCCAGAACATCCAGAAGAATTTCTTTAGCCTTTCTGATATCTGAATCATAAGAAATAGCAAAAGTCAAATCAGCTCTTCTTTCTCCCTGCATCGAGTAATTGATGATATTTCCGTTAGATAAAGAACCATTAGGAACAAATACAGTCTGATTATTTCCGGTAAGCATTTTGGTTACAAAAATCTGGATTTCAAGAACTGTTGCGATAACACCTTGCGCTTCTATTGTATCTCCCACTTTAAATGGTTTAAAAACAATAATAAGCATTCCTCCAGCAAAATTAGAAAGCGATCCTTGCAATGACAAACCAACTGCAAGACCCATAGCTCCTAAAATAGCGACGAATGAAGAAGTCTCTATTCCTAATTTGGAAATGAAGGTTACAAACAATAATATTCGTAACGCCCACAGTAAAATGTCCGATAAGAATTTTGTCAGCGTCGGATCAAGATCTCGCTTGATCATTATTTTTTTAATAATTCGATTAATCAATCTGATGGCATATAAACCAACAAATAAGATTAAAAAAGCAGAAATTAATTTTGGCGAATAATCTACCAAAATATTAATAAATCTAGTAACGTATTTACTTACTTGTTCGGGATCGAGATTCATAATTTTTAAAATAAAAAAACCTTCTCATAGGGAGAAGGTGGTGTTTGTACTGCAAATATAAATATATTTTATATTATTAGAAATATCAGTTTATGCTTTGACCTAGTTTTTATTGTTTGTTAAGCCTCTGTAATGGGTTTTTCGCTTACATCGACAACAGTTTCAGAAGAAGTAGTTTCTGCAGGTTCGTTTGCAAAAGAAGCTGTTTTTTCTTTAATAGTATCAACTGCATCATTTACCACTTTGGCGGCTTTATCGGCATATTCGTTTACCGTTTCTTGTGCTTTTTCAACATAATCTGCAGCTTGATCAATAATAGGTTCCGAAACTTCTTTTACTTTTTCAATTGTTTCTTCTGCAAAAGCTTCGGCTTTCTCGATATACGGTGCGGCAGATTCTTTAGCTTGTTCAAAAGTACTTTCGGCATTATTGGCCAATTCAGTTACAGATTCTTTGGTTGAGCCAAATAAATTTTTAAAAAATGAAGATAATCCCATGGTTGTTAATTAATTGGTTAAGAGCACAATATTAGTTAAAATTTAGAATTAACTCATTTTTTTAATGTAAATATTTGATAATTAATCTGTAATGTTCCAAAAATAGTAACTAAAAAATGCATCCGATATTTAAAAAACCGAGAAACAAGCCATGCCTTATTGTAATACAAAAATAACTTTTAGTGTTATTTTAGAATTGAGTCTTTAGTCTAAATTTATAAAAAGTAAGAAAACACTTTTGTTTTAAATTCAGAATCAGACTAATTATGAGCAGAATACGAAATGTAAAAGGTAAAATTACAGAAATAATTGGTGGCGATTATAATATCTATTCGGAAGAAAATATCATTTTTACTTCAGCGCTATCCATAACAGAAACCGGAGAAGAAAATGGAGTAACGTATGGAGAACCGCAAGATCCGCCTTTAATTAGTGGCATAAAAGAGATTGAGATAATTACTGCTCTCGATGATGGTTCTGCCAACGATTTGAGCGGAGGTCTGCAGAAAGGTTTTATCTACGGCAATACTTATGAAATCAAGGTAAAAAGTTATATCAATCATCCGCCGCAAAACAAAGACTGGATAAAATGGATGATCAAATACCATGATTTGTCTCAAAACAGCTGGGTCGAAATTCGGTTGACAGCAAAAGGAGACTATATAACTTTGACCATTAATAATAATGAATTATGCGGTCGTTTTGTTTATGTAAGAGCTTATTTAAGATACCCAGAACGAGAAGCAGAACTTAAGGTTTGGATGCATAATAGGTTTAGGTGGTTTGATAGATCTAAAATTGATGATCAGATAAAAAACCGTGTTAAAGATCCTTGGAAAATTGATCAAGGAGGCAGTTCGTTATGTGGAATGGCGGCACTCTATTATGCAATGATTAAACGCGACCCACAAGCTTATGAAAAACTTGCTAAAGAACTTTTTAGAACTGGAGAATATGCAATAGGCAGTTATGTGATAGGACCTAACGAAAAAGCTCTAAATATGTACGAGACTAAACCAACAGACTCTGATTACAAATCTATGCGCATGCAAGAAATAGACTGGATTGTTCTTGCCACAACTCGCAGCAAAGAAAGCTTAAACAGCCAGTTTGTTTACAATGGTTTTGAAAATGGAAATATTGATATGTTGAAAGCTGTAAACTGGCCTGACTTGCTTACCCGAATGTGTAAAGAAGTTGCTGGTTTTACCAATGCTAAAGCGCATGGACTAAGTTTTAATTCTATTAATAACAAAAAGAGAATTATATCCGCAAGAATTCATGACTATTTTTCAAACAACGATTTGGAAGAATTATTGGAAATAGATAGACTATATAAACTGGGAAAAATTATTTTATTGATGATAGATGCTGAAATGATAGATGATAAATCAAATTATAATTCATTTGTGAGCATTGGAAATAATTCTCACTGGATTGTTTATGAAGGAGGGTTGCAGTTTTTTGATATTAATAAACAAACAACAATTTATTTAGATAACGTAAAACATATCAAATTTAAGATATATACATGGGGAGAAAATCCATTAAAATCTCGATTTATTACAAAACCATTAGTAGATGGACTCAGTGTTAAATCCTTTAAAAGTAATTATTATGGCTATATTGAAGCACAATAGTTTATTTTCAAAATTATTGTTTTTTTTCTTTTCAATAATTTTTATCTCTTGTAAAGAAAAAATTGATTGTAATAATGATGGACAAATTAGTAATACGTTTTCCTTTCCTAGAGAAAGTAACTATTTGCCTCAAAAAGGGAATCTATATTTTTTTGAGAAAAATTCAGAAAATAAAGATTTTTTTAAAGTGGTCGATTTAAGACATGCTAACATAATAGATGGAAAACTTAATATTTTTTTTAATGATATTCCTGATCATTTAAATGTAAAATATAATTATAAGATTGTGCTCGATGATTCTTTGGTATTTGAAATTATGAATATGCAAATGAAAGTTGATACTATGGGAAGAACAATGGGGGGATGGGCAATTACTTGCAGGTTAATGTCTTTTGAAGTAAATGGTAAAAAATATAATGCTAATGAAGGCACTCTAGATTTTCCATTTAATTCTGCTAAAAAAATTAAGTAAAAAAAAGCGCCTCAAAGAGACGCTTTCTATAGTGTTTTTTAAAAAGTAATTAAGCATTAACCGCTTCTACTTTAATTGCTTCATCGTTCAGCATGCTTTTTAGCATGTTTTCGATACCGCTTTTTAAGGTAAAAGTAGATGAAGGGCAACCGCTGCAAGCACCTTGAAGCAATACTTTTACTGTTTTATCATCTTCGTTATAAGATTCAAAAGCAATGTTTCCACCATCAGCAGCTACTGCTGGTTTTACGTATTCTTCTAAGATATTGATGATTTGCTGAGAAGTAACATCTAGTTTGTCAAAAGCTTCATCCTTAGTGACTTCATTTTTTGTAGCAGTTTGGATAAGACTTTCGTCTAAAACAGTTCCTCCGTTTTCGATAAATTGTTTAATGAAAGTTCTTAATTCTAAAGTAATTTCAGACCAGTCATTGATTTCGTATTTGGTAACAGAAATATAGTTTTCGTCAATAAAAATCTCTTTCACGTAAGGGAATTTAAATAATTCCTGAGCTAGCGGAGAAGAAGCAGTCTGATCGATGTTTTTATATTCTACGGCATTACGAGTCAGCATTCTGCTTACAACAAATTTCAATGCAGAAGGATTTGGAGTAGTTTCTCCGTATACTGTAATAGGCTGTTTTTTTGTTTTAGTTTCATCAATATTGATGATAACGCCACCTTTGTCAACAAAAGCGCTGATTTGCTCTGCAACAGCATCTTTTACATCGTCCCAATCCACAATGCTGTATCTTTCGATAGCGATAAAATTTCCTGAGATATAAACGGTCTTAACAAACGGTAAATAGAACAATTGCTGAGCTAAGGGTGAAGCTTGCGCTTCGTCAATATTTTTGAACTCAAAGTTTTGATTTTGAGTAATAAAGTCTTCAAATTCAAACTTTAATATAGTTGGATTTTGGGTCTCTTTTATAGTGATTTTAGTCATGATTATATATTTTTTGCAAATTTACTAAAGTTATTTTCTACTAATGGCTATATTTGATTTTTTAATGAAATAATTAAGACTCTTTTCAAATAAATCGTGTTAAATTGCAAGAGTGAAAATAATATAGAAACAAAATTGCCTTTATGAAATTTAAAATCAAGGTTTTATTAATTTTTCTCATTACTGTTTCGTACTCTTATTCTCAAGAGGGAATACCTGTTTACTCGGATTATTTGTCTGATAATTATTACTTAATTCACCCTTCTATGGCGGGTGCAGCAAACTGCGCCAAGATTAGATTAACTGCCAGAAAACAATGGTTTGGAGAAGAAGATGCTCCAGCACTACAGACTTTAAGTTTTAACGGAAGAATTGGCGAACGTTCTGGTGCGGGAATTATTCTTTTTAATGATAAAAATGGTTATCATTCTCAAAAAGGACTAAAGCTTACTTATGCGCATCATATACTTTTTTCGAGAGATGAAATAGATTTGAACCAATTGTCGTTTGGTATCAGCGGAGGTGTAATGCAAAATCAGTTAGACGAAACAAAATTTGGGCCTACTTTAGATCCCCTTATTTCTAATTCTGTCCTTACCGATAGCTATTTTACGATGGATGTAGGCGCATCGTATAATTATTTAGATTTTTATGCACATGCAACGGTTCAGGGCTTGATACAGACTAGAAAAGACTTATATTCAGATTATGAGAATAATAATTTGAGAAAATATTTGTTGAGTGCTGGTTATGTGTTCGGTAAAAATACTAATTGGACTTGGGAGCCTTCGATTCTTTTTCAGTTGTTTGACCAAACGAAAGGAAAAACACTCGATTTGAATATGAAAGCCTATAGAAATATGGATTTTGGAAGTCTTTGGGCTGCGTTATCCTACAGAAGAGCTTTTGATGGCGCTCAATATCTTTCAGGAAATAGTGTATCAACTCAAAAACTGCAATATTTTACTCCTATTATTGGAGTAAATTTCAAGAATTTTATGTTCGCTTATACCTATTCTCAAGTTATGGGAGATGTGAAGTTTGATACAGGCGGATACCATCAAATTACTTTGGGAGTTAATTTATTCTGCAGAAAAGCACGTTACGACTGTAATTGTCCTGCAATTAACTAAATTTATTTTTATGCTGATTAAATCTGTAAACGGAAAATCACCTCTTATTCCAGAGGATTGTTATGTGGCCGAAAATGCTACTATTGTTGGAGATGTTACTTTTGGAGCCTCTTGCAGTGTTTGGTTTAATGCTGTTGTAAGGGGAGATGTTCATTTCATTAAAGTCGGAAACAAAGTAAACATACAAGATGGTGCCGTAATTCACTGTACGTACCAAAAACATCCCACAATTATAGGAAATAACGTTTCGATTGGGCATAACGCGATTGTGCACGGTTGTACAATTCACGACAATGTTTTAATCGGAATGGGGGCAATTGTAATGGATAATTGTGTTATAGAAAGCAATTCAATAATTGGTGCCGGCTCTGTGGTAACACAAAACACGGTTGTGCCTTCGGGAACAATTTATGCTGGAATTCCGGCCAAAAAAGTAAAAGACATTGACCAGTCTGATTTTGCAGGCGAAATCGAACGCATTTCGAATAATTATGTAATGTATTCGAGCTGGTTCAAAGAAGAATAGATTTTTAAAAATTCCAATAAAAAAAATCCAAATTCCAAAAGTTGCTGAGAACATTGGAATTTGGAATTTTATTTTTTTGGAATTTAAAATTTAGAGGTTGATTTTTTCGAAGAAAGTATTCTTATAGCTTTCGCTGATTGGGATTCTTTTGTCGCTTATTAAAACCTTGTTTTTCTGAATCGATTTTACGTGTTTGATATTGATAATATACGATCTGTGAATTCTCGCAAAACCTTTGCTAGAAAGTAAATTTTCCAATTTGATTAAACTGATCAAAGTCAGCGTAAACTTATTATCGGTTGTGTAAATTTTGACATAGTCTTTTAAACCTTCGATAAAAAGAATATCGGCAAAATTCAATTTTACATTTTCATATTCGGCTCGAACAAACATAAAATCTTGTTGAATTTCGGGTGTATTGTTGCTTTCTGCAACTGTTTGATTTGCCACAGAAGGCTGTAAAGCTTGCTGTGCTCTTACAACCGCTTTTAAGAATCGATGAAACGGAATTGGTTTTACCAAATAATCGACAGCGCCAAGATTAAATCCTTCGACAGCATAATCAGAATAAGCAGTCGTAAAAATAACCAAAGGCTTTTTTTCTATCGTGTTTAAAAAATCAATTCCAGAAAAATGCGGCATCTGAATATCCAGAAAAACTAGATCAACATTATTTTGATTGATAAATGAAACGGCATCAATAGCATTATTGAAAGTGTTTATCAGCTCGAGAGTATCTACTTTTTTGACAAAATCCTGCAATAATTCTACAGCTAAAGGTTCGTCATCAATAATTACACATTTCATCTTTTCTGAATTAATTTGTTAAAATTTGTTTAGCAGTCAAAAGTAATTTGAAACCAGTAAATTAAGTTTTAAAATTTTCATAAAATACTGGTTTAACTAATCAAAATTATGCGTTTACGGTTATGGTTTTAGTTAGTGTAAAACCATCCGTCAGATTGCCTGTTATGGTTGCCAGTTCATCGGCTAAGCTATCAGCAAAAACATTATCTCTCGTATTTGCAGTATCTGCTTGCCCGTGAGCAGCATAATTGGTGCTGGAATATACCTCGCTTGAAATTGTTTCTGGAAAAGCAATCTGTGTTACCAGTAAAGAATTTCCTGTGCTTGACAGAACTTCTACGTGTACGTGAGGCGCTCTTCCTTGGTACCAGCCTGGATAAATTGATAAAAAAGAAACTTCTCCGCTCGTATTGGAAGTTTGTCTTCCTCTCAAGAAATGAACCGACGTATAATCAGTCTGCTGCATTTGTGTTCCACCATATTCGGAATAATTTCCATCTTTGTCGCAATGCCAAATATCTACTAAAGCACCAGAAAGAGGTTCGCAATTGTTATTTTTGTTCTCAATTTTTAAATTAATCAATAAGGCAATTCCAACACGGTCAGATTTGATGTTTTCTAAAACCAACTGACTTGGAGTTTTGATCGGAAACGGACCTTTTGTTTCTGAAGGAGAAACGGTGCAGCTTCCGTCTCCAGAATTAGCCGAGTCAGTTTCTTCATTGTCGCTTTTAGAACAAGATTCTAAAAATTTGGTAGCTGTTGCCAATGAGGCAATGCCCAAAATACCATTTCGGATAAATTTTTTTCTGTCCATAATCAGTTTTGTTTAATGTAATGCGGTTTTAATTTCGTCTAACTTTAAATTCAAATGAACTCGGTAATATTCGTTATCCTGAGTAATGGTTAGTTCGTGTGCGTTCGGATACAGAAGATCAAGACGGCTTTGGATATTTACCAATCCAATTCCCGAATTTTCTGGATCTTTCACATAATTTTCAATGGTATTTTCGATCCAGAAATCAAGAGTGTTATCCATAATTAGAATTTTGATTTTTACATGCGCTGCGCCTTTGTAATCGGTTCCATATTTAAAGGCATTTTCGACAAAAGAAATCAATAATAGAGGCTCGATAAATTTGTTTCTCGTATCGCCGTGAACATTAATTACAATGTCTTCAATATTGTTTAATCGCAGCTTTTGCAGTTCGATATAATTCTGAATGTAATTAACTTCTTTTTCTAAAGCCACCGTTTTGTTGTCAGTCTCATACAACATATAACGCATGAGTTCAGACAAGGTGACGATGGCATCAGGGACCAAATCAGATTTTTTGTGTGCCAAAGAATAAATACTGTTTAAAGAATTAAATAAAAAGTGCGGATTGGTTTGTTTGCGCAAGTAAATTAATTCGGTATTTGTTCGATGTGTTTCGGCAATCAGTTTATTTTGCTGATTATTATAAAATTCAGTTAATGTTCTAATAATGGCAGAGATTGTAATAACAAGAATGTAAAAAAATGAAGGCCCAATTTTAAAGAAAAGCGGCTGTTTCATTTCTACTCTTTCTGTCATTCGTTCTCTAGGCATAAACTTTGGGTCAAAAAGCCCATGAGAATTATGAGGGACCAATCTGGCATGTACGATATTCTCGGGTCTTAAATGTCTAATTTCAGGAATAAAATAGTGTAGCCTGATAACCATAAATAGTGCAATTAAAACAAAAGCAAACGTAAAATAAAGCCAGTATTTTTTTTGCAGCAAATAATTTGGAACCAAATAAAAATAGTTGAAATAAAACAAAATAATTCCAGTAATCCACTGTGCATAAAAATCGTTATTGATCTTAAACGGACTTTCGTAAAACTGAATTAAAGAAGTCAAAATAAAGAAAATCCATATCGCACAATGGAATAATATTTTGTTGTAGCCTGTATTTTTAATGGTATCGATCTGCATTTACAATTTTATTTTTAATAAAATTAATTCATTTTTGGTTACCGTTGGAGATAAGTTTTGTTTGAGTTTCTGCTTAACAAGATTAGCAACTTTTAGAGCATCGGTTTCTGTTTCAAAACTTTTAGTGTCGCTTATTACAGGAATAACCGATTGTTTTATTAAAACTTTTTCTTTGTAGGCAATGGTATAGCCCCAGCCAGCATCGGTTTGAAAAGAAGCTGTTGTTAAGGTTTCTTTTTTTGCGCAAGCTGCAAAAAGAAGAATTATAAAAACGATTAAACTCTTCTGGATGTTACTCCAGAAGAATTGTTTATTCTTAATTATCATCGTCACTTTGTTCATCCAATGGTTTAAACTCCCAGGCATCATCAAAATAGGTAGAGCCAATTCGTCCTAACATGTAAAATCCACGATTATTGATGGCAAAACCAACGGCGTCTGTTCTTGTTGCGCCTTCCATTGGAGTTCTTTCTGTCCATAAATCAGTTGATGGATTGTATTCCCAAATGGTTTTGATGTTTTCACCTCCTACAACATATCCTAAACCATTCATAGAAAAACTAGAGGCATTAGAACGTACAATTGCATAATCGTCATTGTAGCTGTAATCATCGTCTGTATCTTTGTCGATATCACGTTTTCTTGTCCACACATCTGTCGACGGATCAAATTCCCAGAAATCTTCCTGATAAACGCCATTGTTTACTCCGGTTACTAAATAAGCTTTGTCTGCAATGGTAAAAACAGTCGCATTTCGTCTTTTGTTTCCACTGAAACCATTTACCAAGGTCCAAGTATTGGCCTGATCGTCATATTGATAAAAATCTTTTAAATAATTTCCATCATAACCTGTTCCAAAGTACGCTTTTCCGCCTACCTGAAAACCTACGGCAGCATAACGTGCTGTTCCTGCAAAATCTGTTTTTTGTGTCCAGCTATTTGCAATAGGATCGTACTGATAAAAATCTTTCAGTTTGTTTGTTCCGTCGTAACCAAGACCAACATAACCTTTTTCGTTTAAGGCAAAACTAGATGCAGAACTTCTTCCTACGCCTCCAAAATCTGCTTTTTGTTCCCAATAATCTCCAGTTGAGTTATAAACCCATAAATCTTTTAAATAAACATCTCCGGTATAACCGCCAACTACATAGGCAAAATCTCCGATAACGAAACTTGTTGCACTAGATCTCGCAGGGCCGTCAAAAGCAGATTTTTTAATCCAGTTTCCAATCAAATCATCGTCATCATTATCATTGCTGCAGCTTATCAAAAAGAGGCTTGAAAAAAGCGCTGTGAATAAAATTCCTTTTTTTAGATTAATCATAGTGTATTTAATATTTATTGTTTGTATTTGATCCCTATTCCTAAAACGTAGCCATTCCCGCTATTGTAGTCGTATATTTTATGGTCGCTGTTATCCAGTAAATTGTATTTTTTGTTGAAATCGTAACCCGCTTTAAAATTTAAAAACCAATTGCCTCCAACATTTCTTTCGTATTCCAGAGCCGATGTCATTTGCGATAAAACGGCTTTTTCAGCTTTATTATCAGTTTTGGTTGTTTCGTCTAAATGATAAAAATTACCATTGAAACTATTGGTCAGACTAAACTTGTTTCTGTCATTGTTTGAATAGGAGATTCTCGAATCTGGGAATCCAATTTTAAAATCGGTTTTCTCATTCATTTTATAATCAAAAGCAACAATCGGCGTAATCTTTGGCGCTCCAAAAATTGAAGTTCTACCAGCACCAACAGTCAAATTTAGTTTTGTCCCAAGATGCTGTGTAACTGACAAACTTCCTAGAACTGTCACATCCGAAAAATCCAATTTGTTTTGGAAATTTGCTGTCGGAATAATCGAAAACTGCCACTTTGTTTTTTCTGCTATTTCAGATAAATATTCGAATTTGTTTTGAACTTTGTTGAATTGATCCTGATCCGCATAAAAGTTATAGGGATTGAATTCGTAATTCACCTTCAAATTAGAATATTCTAACGTGTTTACTATTTTGCTTTTTGCTCCTAGTTTTTTTTGATAAAGAACAGCAATGTCTGTTTCGTTAAAATTTATCTTTTCTGTTGGCTCCGTTTTAAAATTTACTGAGGCGCTAAAATTTTCCTGAGCTTTTAGACCCGAAAACGAAATCAAAAAAAGAGAACAAATTAAAAACCGTACTTTCATTATTTATTTTATTGGCTCAAAATTAGATGGATGGCGCCCTAAAAAAAAAGAAGATATATATATGGCGTGTTTTGATAGACAAAATCGGCGTTTTTCCAGTCGAATTAATATTTGATAATAGAATTCAGGTTATAGATCATTTTGTGCTATTTGTAGCTTAAAAAAGCGTGGTAGTATATGTTATAGTGTGTCGCCAAAGTGCGCAATTTATATTTGCTCAAAAATAAAATTATGCACAAGTTTATATTGATACTGTTTTTTGTACTGACCTTATTTTCATGTGGTACAGATACAGATACTGGAGAATTTACTGTTGGGTCAGATTATTTGGCTTTAAGCAATAAGGTGATTATGATTGATACTGTTACGGTCGATATGTCCACTATAAATTTTGACTCTCTGGCAACTTCAAATCGCGGCAGAATTTTAATTGGAAATTATGAAGATCCTATTTTCGGAAAAGTAAAATCAGATAGTTATTTCCAGCTTTCTACAAGCATTTATGCATTATCCAGCGTTGGTTCAGATACAGAAGCTGTCAATTATGTTTTCGATTCTATTTCGATGATTCTGAAATACGACCGTTATTATTACGGAGATACAACAAAAGTGCAGACGTTTAATATTCATCGTTTACTACAAAAAGTGAAGCCAAATACCGAGGATGATAATTTTTATAATAACTCAACTTTGGCATACAGTCCAGAAAGCCTTGGTACAATATCATATAGGCCAAGACCTGTGCAAAAAGATTCTATTAATATCAAAATGAGCAAAGAGTTTGGTGAAGCCCTTTTTCAAAAAATCAAAAAAAGAGAGGTTACAGATTTTGATACTTTTACAGAATACTTGAAAGGATTGGTTTTAGTCCCCGAAACTTCAAATTCATCCAGCGCTATTGGATTTAGTGTTTCTGAAAGTAAGGTTCGAATGTATTATTCCAAATACCAAGCCGACGCAGATGAAGTGCCTTTTACAATCGATTTTCAAATTTTGGATGCCACCAAGCAGTTCAATTCTATTTCCTCAGACAAGACAGGGACTATTCTTGAAAACCTTCCCATTTCGACGGGTAAGCTTTCCAGTACACTGACCAACAATCAGGGATATATTCAATCGGGGACAGGTGTGGCCTGTAGGGTTGATTTTCCGAATATAAAGCAGTTTAAAAATATATCAACCAATGGAGCCATTGTCGATGCAGAATTGATTTTGAAACCCGTCAATAATTCTTATTCCGAAAAATATCCTTTAGCAGATTCTTTAACAGTGTATGTGGGAGATAATTTGAATAGAATTAGTTCAACGCTCGTAAATTCTGCTGGAAGCACAGTTTATGGAAAACTGAATCAAAAGAGCGATGAATTTAATGAAAATGTTGGATATTCTATTTCTATTGGGGCTTTTCTCCAGAAAGAAATGCTAAAAGCATCCGATTCGAGATCGTCACTTATTTTAACCTTGCCCGGAATAGCCCAGTCTGTTAACCGAATAGTTTTGGGCAATCAAAAACATGCCAACAATAAAATTCAGCTGAAAATTTATTACATCTCTTATTAAATGAAAAATAATATTGTTTTATGGAGCTGCTTCCTTCTACTGTCGCTGACTTCCTTTTCTCAAAGTATTTCAAGTTCTCCGTATTCGCTTTATGGCGTTGGCAGTTTGTATGATGCAGATTTTGGCTATCTGCCTTCAATTGGCGGTTCAGGTATTGCTTTGCCTTCAGATACTTTTATTAACAACCTGAATCCGGCATCGCTAGGATTTATGTATTCGAATCATTTTCTTTTTGATATTGGAGGAAAGGCTATTGCGACAACTTATCAGAGCAGTAGTCGTTCAGAAAAGCGAAATAATTTTCAATTTTCTCATTTAGCTTTTGCTTTTCCAGTTACTAAAAATTCTGGTTTTAGTTTAGCGCTTCGTCCATATTCTAGTTCGGTATTTAAAATCTCAAATTTGAAGCTTCCAATTGCTGATAGCCAGGAATACTATTATGTAACGGCACAAGGATCAGGAGGCTTGAATAATCTGGATTTTTCATACGGATATAGATTCGGTAAAAAATTGACATTGGGAGCAACAGGAACAGTGCTGTTTGGAAATACAGTTGATGATCGTGCTTTTTTAATTTCAAATGCGATTACTACAATTCATAAACAGACAGATTATAGAGGAGTTCGCGCTACTTTAGGGGCTCAGTTTAAAATAGATTCTACTTTCACAATTGGAACAACAGTGAAAGTTCCGGCGAGAATAAACGCTTCAAAAGTACAAACGGTAACAAGCATCGCAGACGAAGTAGAATCTGCAATAGAAACCGATCAAGCTACAGATACAGACGATTATTATATGCCTCTAGAAATTGGTTTTGGAGCCAGCAAAAGGTTTAAAAATAATCTGAATGTGACTTTGGATTACGAAAAGAGTTTTTGGAAAAACACAAAGCAGTCTGAACTTTATGGCGAATTTGTAAATCAGGATCGTTTTGCGCTCGGATTTACTTATAGTGCCAAAAAGAATGTCAGGAAATATTGGGATAGAGTAGGGTACGCTGCAGGTGTGAATTTTGACAATGGCTATCTAGAAATCGACAAACAGCGCGTAAACAATGCCTCTATTTCTGTTGGGTTAAATTTGCCAATAGACAATACGTTTTCTTCACTTAATATTTCTTATTCTTACGGACAGAAAGGCAGAATTGCAAATGATTTGATAAAAGAAAATTACCATAAAATATCACTCAATTTATCGTTGGACGGAATTTGGTTCGTCAAGCGAAAGTTTGAATAATATTCTAAAAGTCTTTTTTGATTACCGGATATTTATGTTCTAAAATTGACTCTAAAACTGTAGGATTTGAGTTGACATAAAATAAAGGATCATGATCTGCACTTTCAGAAAAGCCAACTTTATCGCGAAGCAGATTTTTGGTCTGGCGCGCAACAGCTTCTCCTGAATCTATTATTTTAATATGATCTGGGAGAATTTTTTTTATCTGTGGAATTAAATAAGGATAATGGCTGCATCCTAAAACCAAATAATCAATATTAGCTTCGATCATAGGCTGTAGGTATGACTCCAGTAATTGTGTCATTTCTGGCGAATACAAATTGCCATCTTCAATAAGCTGTACAAGTCCGTGCCCAACTTGTTCAATGATTTTAGTATTCTGAAACATCTCAGCAGTTTTATTAAACAATTCACTGTTAAGAGTTCCTTTTGTAGCTAGGATTCCAATTACCTGTGTCTGCGAATTGTTCGCTGCAGGTTTAATTGCAGGCTCAATTCCAACAAACGGAATATCATAATCTCTACGAAGTTCGAATATGGCATTTGTTGTTGCTGTGTTACAGGCCACAACAATTAATTTGCAATTATTCTCTAATAAAAATTCTACATTTTTTTTACTCAATGCAACAATTTCGTCCTTACTTTTTTGTCCATAAGGAGCATTTTTACTGTCAGCCAGATAAATGGTTTTTTCATTTGGAAGAAGATCATGAATAGCACTCCAGATGGAAGTTCCGCCAATACCAGAATCAAAAACGCCTATAGGATTATTGTTTGTCATAAAGCAAAAGTAGTATTTTTAAATATAAATTCGTTATTCTAAGTTAAGTCAAATCTATAAATTATGCCAAAAATTATGTTTAATTTTTTGTAAAAAAAAACTGCTCAAATTATAAATTTGAGCAGTTTAATTATAGCGATTTAATTTCTTAGAATCCTAAATCTTTTTTAACGTCAGCAGTGATGTTTGGACCATCAGCTAATAATAAAGTAGAACCGTCTAAAACGTATTGGAAACCTTTAGCTTTTCCAACTTTTTGGATAGAAGCTCTTACTTTTTCCATTAATGGTTTTACGATGTCAGTTTCTTTTTGTTGTAATTCTTTTTGAGCATTGTCTCTGTAATCAACAATTCTCTTTTGCATATCTTGAACCTCTTTAGAACGCTCACCGTTTACAGCATCAGTTACAGTTGCAGCTTCAGCTTCGTACTTTTTGATTTTTACTTGATATTCGTCAACCATCTTTTTGTATTCAGCATCATAAGTTCCACTTAATTTCTGTAATTGATTTTGAGCATCTAGCATAGCAGGCATTTTAGACATGATCTCGCTTACATCAACATGGGCTACCTTCGCTTGCGCGTTCATTGTGTTACTTGCTCCTAAAATTAAAATCGCAGCAATTAGTAAAGTTTTGATTTGTTTCATCATTTTTAAAATATTAATTAATTATTGGTCGTATTTGCTTTTTGTTGTTCGGCTTCTTTTGCTTTTTTAGCCGCTTCTCTTTCTTCTAAAATTTTCTTTCTTCTTTCTTCCAATTCTTTTTTACGCTGTTCGTAAAGTAATTGTCTTTCTTCTGCTTTTGACATTGCAGGCTGTTCTGTGGCAGGTGTTTCTCCTGTTGCCGCAGGCGTTGTTGCAGGTTTAGCAGTCGAATTTGTGTTAACAGCTCCGCTTGTAGCAGCAGGAACCGCTGTTGATGTAGCTGTTCCAGAAACCGTGCCATTTTTTTTGGCTTCTCTCTCTGCAGCTGCTGCATTTCTTCGATCTTCGTATTCTTTTCTCTTAGCTTCCTGCTCTAATTTTCGATCTTGAATTAATTTCTCTCTAGCTGCTCTTTTCTCGTCTAGTGCTTTCTGGCGATCTTGCATTGCTGGATTCTCATCAATTGCATTTTCAAGATTTTCTTTAGCTTCTTGCTGTTTCAATTCTTTTTTCGTCAGCTGTTCACGTTTTTCAGTACGGTTTAAAATTCTTAAAACCTGATCGCTGATATCAAATCTTTTATTGCTAAAAAGCATCGTAAGATCTGATGATTTATCAAAAACAAAATCATAATTTTTTGCTTCAGCTATATCTTGTACAGCAGTAAAAACCTGATCTTGTATAGGCTTTGCTAAAGCTGCTTTTTGTCTCATTAAATTACCGTCAGAACCAAATTGTTTCTGCTGATAATCCATCATTTCCTGCTCAAGAAACTTAATTTCTGTTTCCCTTTCTTCTATTAATTCTTTTGTAAGTAAAGCTTTTTCTGTTTTTAAGCTTTCTTTCAAATTATTTATATTTAATTTTTTAGCCTCAACTTCTTGTTTCCACTTTTGAGCTTTTTGCTCTAATTGTGATTTGGCTTCTTTATAATCGGAAACATTTTCTAAAATATATTCCATGTCGATGTAGCCTATTCTAGTCGTCTTACCTTGTGCCTGACTTGTATTTGCTACAATCAAGGCTAAAAATATAAATAAAAATTGTTTTCTCATAACATAACTTTATTTGATGATTTTTAACCAAACGTTATTTCACTAAAATTGTTGTCCAATGATAAAGTGTGTTTCCCATCCATTCGCTTTTGTTTGTCCTGGAAGAGCATCAAATCCGTAACCAAAGTCGATACCCAATAATCCAAATGCAGGCATGAATACACGTAAACCAGCACCAGCAGAACGGTTTAAGTCAAACGGGTTGTAATCTTTAAACGTTGGATATGATGAACCTGCTTCTAAGAATGTTAATGCAAAAATAGAAGCCGATGCTTTTAATGTAATTGGATAACGTAATTCCATAGAGAATTTATTGTAAATCGTTGCTCCAATTGCATCACCATTTATATTTACAGGAGTTAAAGAGTTATTTGGATAACCTCTCAACTGAATAGTTTCTCTACCATCCATTGAGTAGTTTGCCATACCATCACCTCCTAAGTAAAAACGTTCAAACGGAATAACACCTCTTTCTTGGTTATAAGCTCCTAAGAAACCAAACTCTGTTAGCGTTCTTAATACTAATTTTCCATAAACCTTAGTATACCAGTCTCCTTTAAATTTAACTTTATAATATTCTAACCAGTTGTATTTTTTCTGATCGACTTTTGCCACATCTGTATCAGCGCTTGAATAATCTGATCCTACACTCGCATAACCTGTTTGACCGTTTACAGTTTCTGTTTTAACATAGTCACCATTGTTAAGCGGTTTTCCGTCTATACCACTTCCTGATGTCCCTGTATATTGTGTTTTGTATTCTTTCTGGTTTTGCAAATCACCATAATCAATTCCGTTAAATAATGAATATGGAGGAGTAACTTTAGCAGAAATACTAAATTCAGAACCATACATTGGGAAGATAGGATTTGTTCCTTTATTACTTCTTGAAAGTCCTATAGTATAAGCTAAGTTTCTTGACGCACCATTACCAAACGTAAACAAACCTGTATTATAATTGTTCAAGTCGTAGTGCTGATAACTTACCGATTGTGATAATACGAAGTAATCATCTGGCACGGTTAACCTTTTAGCTAAACCAACTTGGACTGTAAAAATATTAAAACTTTTGCTTCTATCAACAGTTCGAGTAATATAATTGTTAAGAAATTGCTTACTATATGAAATAGATGAACTAAACTGTACTGGTTTCTTTCCTCCAAACCAAGGTTCTGAGAATGATAAACTATACGTTTGGAAGTATGTACTTCCTTGCAGACGAAGGGCTACTTTTTGTCCGTCTCCCATTGGTAAAGGCTTATAAGCTTCTTTGTCGAACATTTTTCGCGCAGAGAAGTTGTTAAACGAAAGTCCTAATGTACCAATGAAACCTCCACCGCCATAACCTCCTTGAAGTTCGACCTGACTAGATCCTTTTTCAACTACATTGTATTCAATATCAACAGTTCCAGCTCCAGCATCTACGTTTTTAAATTTAGGATCGATAGCCTCAGGATCAAAGAATCCTAATTGTCCAATCTCACGAATGGTTCTAACTAATTGTTCTTTACTATATTTTTCACCTGGTTTTGTTCTCAACTCTCGGTAAATAACATGGTCGTTTGTTTTGTCGTTTCCAACAACCGTAATTTTATTGAAATAAGCGATAGGACCTTCAGTAACTCTAATCTCAAAATCGATAGTGTCATTAACCGTTCTAACCTCTACAGCATTAATGTTTGAGAACAAATAACCGTTGTTTTGGTACAAGTTGGTAATGTCTTCAGCATCTGGTTTTGTTTTATCAGCAATTCTTTTTTCTAATAAAACGCCATTGTAAGTTTCTCCTTTTTTAATTCCTAAATAACGGTTTAAAAGCTGATCTGAATAAACGGTATTTCCTAAGAACTTGATGTTTCCGAAGTAATATTTGTTTCCTTCTTCTACATTAATATTAATAGAAAGTGTATTTTTTTGTTTGTTATATTTTATAGAATCGTAAATAATACGCGCATCACGATATCCTTTTTCTTTGTACGTTGCGATTACTTTTTCTAAATCAGTTTTATATTTTTCTGGAATAAATTTAGAAGCTTTAAAGACACGAATAAAATTTTTCTGTTTGGTGTCTTTCATTGCAGCACGCAATTGCGTGTCTGTAAGTTGTTTGTTTCCAGTGAAATCAATATTGCTGATTTTCACTTTGTCACCTTTATCTATTCTGACAAGCATATTAACTTGGTGCCCGTTAATAGTATCAGGAGTATTGGTAATAGTAACTTTTGTGTTATAAAAACCTTCTTTTTTATACTTGTTTTCGATGTAGTTTTTAGTGGTTGTAATTAAGTTTTCGTTGACAATTTTGTTTTTTGTCAAGTTGTTATCTTTAATTAAACCTTCGATTTTACTTTTCTTTACACCAACGATTTTAACTTCATTTAGTTTAGGAAGCTCAACAATGTCTAAATCTAAATAGATACTGTCATTTTCTACTTTATTAACATAGAACGCGATTTCATCAAAAAGCCCTAGTTTTCCTAATTTTTTAATTGCGCTACTTATTTCTTCTCCAGGTACAGTGATTTCTTGGCCTTTTTGAAGTCCTGAAAAGGTAACAACAGTCTGTTCATTGAAGCTTATTTTACCAACAACAGAAACTTTAGCTAGAATATATTTTTTTCCTTGATCAAAAGGAACTCTTTCTTGTGCTTTAATTTGTGAAAAACTACCCAAAAGTAAAAGGGTAAAGACTATTTGTATTTTTTTTTGCAACACTAAAAAATTATTTAATTTGTTCACTGGTTTTTCCAAATCTACGTTCTCTTTTTTGATAACTAATAATAGCCTCATATAAATCTTGGTCTTTAAAGTCTGGCCACAAGACATTAGTAAAATACAATTCTGCATAGGCGATCTGCCATAGCAAAAAATTACTTATTCTATGTTCTCCACTTGTTCGTATTAATAAATCTACGTCAGGTAAATTTTGCGTGTAAAGATGCTCATTTATAATTGAATCGTCAATAGTGTCTATTGAAATTATATTATTTTTAACTTTATCACTAATTGACTTTACGGCATTTACCAATTCTTCTCTAGAGCCGTAGCTTAAAGCGAGAGTAAGAGTTAAGCGTGTATTATTTTTAGTCTTTTCCATAACATCCAAAAGTTCTTTTTGGGCTGTTTTTGGCAATTTATCAAGATTTCCAATTGCATTAAGTCTGATATTGTTTTCTTGAAGGGTAACGAGTTCTTTTTTTAATGAATTGATCAATATTTTCATTAATGCCTGTACCTCAAGCTTTGGGCGGTTCCAGTTTTCTGTAGAGAAAGCATATAGCGTTAAATATTCAATTCCTAGTTTAGCTGAGGTTTTGATGATGTCTTTTACAGATTTCGTACCATTTTCGTGGCCAAATGCACGCAGAAAGCCTTGTTGTTTAGCCCAACGTCCGTTACCGTCCATAATGATGGCAAGGTGTTTTGGTAAGTTTGTGTGATCTATTGATTCTATTAAATTCATTTTATTCTGCGCAATAGCAAGGTTTTTGTCCAAAGGTATAGGTTAAAGTAATACCTGAAAAAACATACCAGTCATTATTATTTAAATTTCCAAACTTTAAAATGTTTGAACTACTTGTGTCAGGGTTGCTTCCGTCAATATTATCTGTAAAAGTATAACGTACTCCAGTTTCAAGTCCTAGTACGAAACGTGGCGTTATATTCGATTTTATACCTAATATAAAAGGTATAGCAAGAGAGCTTGAGTTTTCGGAATATATTATGTTTGGATCTGCTGGTTGGCGATATCGATACAAATTATCATACAGGAAAAAATTTAATCCTGAAAATACATAAGGAGTTATTTTTGTATGATAATCATGCAGATTAAAATCAAAGAAATTAAATTCTAAACCAGCAGAAAACTCTTTTATATCATTGTCAAAGCGATAACCTCTTCCGCTTCTTCCGCTTTCGTCAGATTTGAGGTCATTTCCACTAACATTTGACTGCGTGTAAGAGAATCTCCAAGAATGTCTAGGACTTCTATTCCATTTATACAGAATACCGAAAGCTAGTTTTTCTGGGTTGATATAAGTTGTTTTACCAACATCTCCAACAAAGTTGCTTCCACCAAGAAAAACACCAATCTCATTGATCTGAGCATTAAGTGTAATAAAGGGGAAAAAACATAACAATAAATTAAAAATTTTCTTCATTTAATTCAAAATTGCGTGCAAATATAATAATTATCAATACGAATCAAAGTTCCTTTGCTTAAATGTGCTTTTTTTTCAATTTACGTTATGATTTTGAGCCATTTAATGATGATTCACTACATGCAGAACGAGAAAATGTGGTATTATCGTATAGTGAAGAATCAGAAAAGAGTTTAATTTCTTTTATCTTCTCCCCAGAGCAGTTTGTTTCTCAAGGTCTTTAAGAAAGTTTCGCCTGGTATTTCAACCATTTTAATTTTGTAATCTGTTTTTTTAATTTTTAAAATAGACTCATTTTTCACTGAGGAAATTCTCGAATCTAAAGAAACAAGGTATTGGTCTTCTCTTCCTGTTACGCGTAGTGTAATTTCGGTGTCGTCAGGAATAACAAGAGGTCTGGCGGTTAAATTGTGAGGGGCAATTGGCGTAATAACAAGGCTTTTTACATCTGGCGTTAAAATTGGTCCGCCACAGCTTAGTGAATACCCTGTTGATCCGGTTGGCGTTGAAATGATTAATCCGTCGGCCCAATAAGAATTTAAATATTCATTGTTCAAATAAGTTTCAACCGTAATCATCGAAGTCGTGTCTTTTCTGCTCACTGTAACTTCGTTCATTGCAAAATTAAGTTCTTTAAAAGCCTCGTTATAAGGTTCACAGCTTAATCCTAACAAAGTTCTTTCAGAAGTGGTGTAATTTTGGTCTATTACATATTGTAGTAAACTTTCGATATTTTCTTTCTGAACTTTAGCAAGAAAACCTAATCGGCCTGCATTTATACCTAATAAAGGAACTCCAGAATTACGAACAAAAGCAGCGGCTCTTAAAATAGTACCGTCACCTCCAATACTAATCAGCATTTCAAAACTATTGTCTAAAGCAGTACTTGGAGAAAAAGTTTTGTATTCTTTTTTTACAAGCTGTTTTTCGTAAAGCATTTTCAGGAAATTTTCTTCAATTACCATTTCAACGTTATTGGTATTGAAAAATTTGAAAATGTCTTTTATAATAGGTTCTGTGCTATTCTGATAGTATTGTCCGTAAATGGCTATTTTCATTCTATTTAAATTAGATAATTTGTCAATGTGTCAATTAGATAATTTGCAAATGTGAAAAATGTCTAATTAACTAATTTTCTCATTGGCACATTCAAAATCTATATATTAAGGTATTTGTCTAAATAATCTGATCGCTCTTTTAAGCTGTTAATATAGGTGTCTTCCTGATGTTCGGAAATAATTTCGTAACCGTATCTTCTATAGGTCTGGATAATCTCATTAATTGCTCCTAAACCAATTTTTACCGTAATCTGAACATTGTTTTCTGTATCAGCTTCAGAAACAAAACAGCCTAAAACTTTTCCGTTATTGCTTTCTATAATTTGGGTTACCTCACTCATTGAATAATCCAAAAGACCTTTTTGTACAATAATAATAGCGCCTGGTTCTTTTAAAAATGGAGTTTCTTGAAAAAACTTCATAATGTCTACCATTTCATAATAGCCAATATAATTATTGTTTTCGTCAAGAATAGGAAGGATGTTTGTGTGGTTTTTTGCAAAGACCTCTAAGACATCAAGCCAAATCATCGATTTTCTGGCAAAAAAACGTTCTAAAGTATATTTGTAGTCAATTGCTTTTTTATCAATGTCAAACGTTTCAACATCATCAGAAGAGATGCTTCCAATGAAAGTACCGTCTTCTAAAATCGGGAAATGAGAAAAATTAACATCGATAAAAAAGTCTTGAATCGAGGCTATCGTTTCCTGACTGTCAATCGCTCTGAAATCGTTTGTGATATAGTTTGTAATTTCTGTCATAAATCAATTGAGGATATTTGATGCAAAATAATCAAAAAATACCGAAAACCGCTCTGTTTTACTTTGTATTTTTGTCGTAACAAATATAAGGTTACTAGAATTAATATCTATTTATATGACAAAATTAAGTGTAAATATCAATAAAATAGCAACGCTTCGAAATGCGCGAGGCGGAAATGTTCCTGATTTATTAAAAGTGGCTGCAGATATTCAGCGATTTGGCGGGCAAGGAATTACCATTCACCCACGTCCAGATGAGCGCCATATTCGTTATCAGGATGCGCGCGATTTAAAAGCAGTAGTTACAACAGAATATAATATTGAAGGAAATCCGCAGCACAATTTTATTGATTTGGTTTTAGAATGCAAACCAGATCAGGTAACCTTAGTTCCAGATGCAATTGGAGCTATAACTTCTTCAGCAGGTTGGGATACGATCAAAAATCAAGAATATTTGACAGAAGTGATTCAGGAATTTCAAAAAAACGGAATCAGAACTTCGATTTTTGTTGATCCAATTTTGGAGATGATTGAAGGAGCTAAAAGAACGGGTACAGATAGAATTGAATTGTACACAGAATCTTTTGCACACCAATATGATTTAGGAAACGAAAGAGGAATTGATCCTTATGTTGAAGCTGCTAAATTGGCAAATGAATTAGGTTTAGGGATCAATGCTGGACACGATTTGAGTTTGGATAATATTAAGTTTTTTAAACAAAATATTCCTGGTTTATTAGAGGTTTCTATTGGTCATGCCTTGATTTCAGAAGCGCTTTATCTTGGTTTGGATAATACAGTGAATATGTATCTAAATAAATTGAAATAATATTCCAATTAAAACAATTATAACCTGATGTAATTGGGTTATAATTGTTTATTTTCGCACTTTTCTTATTAAAATCTAGTGTCGAAAATAATTGCTTTCTTCTGTTTTTTTTGTTTTTCTTGCGTATTTGCGCAAACAAAAGCAACTCTTTCTGGTAATATAAAATCTTCTGAAAATGAAAATGTAATTGGTGCAAATATTTCTTTTACAGCAAAAGATTTTCAAGCTTTTTCTTTAGCCGATTCTTTAGGCAATTTTTCGATAAATGCTCCTTTGGGAGAAATGAAAATTAAAATTGACCAAGCAGGATATATTTCTAAAAATATTCAATTAGACTTTAAAAAAGATACTGCGGTTTCGATCGTTTTAGAAAAAGATATTGCTTATCTAAAAGAAGTTGTTGTTTCAAATAATAAAAAAAACGCCATAACGAATCTTTCAAACGGAAAGCTTTCGTTTAATGTAAAAGAATTGTCAGCCGTTCCAACTGTTTTAGGAACGACAGATATCATTAAAATTTTACAGTTAACTCCAGGTGTTCAAAATTCGGGAGATGCTAATGGTTATTTTTATGTTCGAGGCGGAGACCCAGGACATAATGCTATATTATACAATGGAACTCCAATTTATGGGATGTCTCATTTATTGGGAATTTTTCCTTTCTATAATGCAGACCATATAAAAGATGTAGAGTTTGATAAATCGAGTTCAAACGCAAAATACGGAGGAAGATTAAGTTCGACAACCTTATTAAATTCAAATAAAAAAATGCCTTCAGAATTTGGCATTCAAGGCAATTTAGGGATTCTGGCTTCTCAATTAAGTGTTGCTGTTCCGATTAACAATAAAAATGCATTTTATATTTCTGGAAGAAAAACATACATCGATGAAATAGTTGGGCCGATATTAAAATCAGGGCAAAAATACAATGATGTTCAAGATATGAAATATGGTTTTTCTGATGCTAATCTGACTTTTTTATCTCAAGTTTCTAAGAATAATTTATTTGCACTAGATGCTTTTGTTAGTGGTGATGAATTAAAAATTAAAGATGAAAATCTACAACTTCGCACAAGTTTAAAATGGAGTAATTTTACAGTATCACCATCTTTAAATACGACAATTTCTCCAAAAGTGAGCATGTCAAACGCTGTATATTTTAGCCAGTATTCTAATGATTTAAATATGGAGCAGGCTACAATTCAATTTGCGGTTTCTTCGTATGTAAAGGATTTTGGCTTTACAAACTCGGTAAAATATTCAATAAAAAATATTCCTGTAGAGTCTGGTTTGCAATATGTTTATCATAATTTACAACCGCAAAAGGTAAATGTTGAGAATTTTGCGACAATCGATAGCGAAACTCCAAAAATTATTAATGCTAATGAAGCAGCGATTTTTACTACTCTAAAACCCAAATTATCAGAAAAACTATTTGCAGATTTAGGACTTAGAATCAATTATTACACTTCGGGAGCAGATTCGTATTTGCATTTTCAGCCTCGAGTTGTTTTAAATTATGTGCCAGCAGAAAAATATTCTTTTTATGCTTCTTACAATAAACAATATCAATACTTAAGTTTGATAACTACATCGAGCGTTGGAATTCCGACCGATTTTTGGATTGCCAGTTCTGATGGAATAAAACCGCAATCTTCAAATGAATTTGCAATAGGTTCCAATCAAAATTTATCAAAAAACTGGTCGTCTTCGTGGGGAGGATTTTATCGTTTAATGAAAAATATACTGGAATATCCGTATGGAATTACACAGTTTAATGAAATTACCACTTTCAAAAACGATTTGTATGTTGGAGAAGGAAAGGCTTACGGATTTGAAGCAATGATTAAAAAAAGCAATGGGAAGTTTAGCGGTTGGTTAAGTTATACTTTAAGCTGGTCTGATCGAAATTTTGATGAGCCAAACAACGGTAAAACCTATTTTGCTAAATATGACAGACGCCATAATCTCTCGCTGGTAGGTATGTATGATTTAAATTCAAAATGGAATTTTGGCCTTACTCAAGTGTTCAGCTCTGGTAACCGATTTACAATGCCGACTTCTTGGTATTTCATTAATAATAATCCTGTTAAAGAATATTCTGGGTATAATAATGCGCAAATGCCAAATTATATTCGAACAGATATTTCTGCCAATTATTATTTTATAAAAACGGCTAAAAAGGAAAGCGCATTAAATTTTTCGATTTATAATACGTTCAATATTGGAAATCCAATTTATGTGGTTTTAGATGTTGAAGTAAATGAAAATAAGGATAAAGTAGTGGTAAAGCAGGAAGAGAAAGTCTTATATCGAATATTGCCTTCTGTTAGCTGGAGGTTTAAATTTTAAAAGCATGAAAAAGTATATATTCTTTCTATTGGGTTTGATTTTAGTAAGCTGTTCTAATGATGATTTTAGCAGTAAGAAAAGCGTAGAATCTAAAATTGTGGTCGAAGGCTGGATTGAAGAAGGCGATTTTGCCAATGTTCTTTTATCAAGCAGTATTCCGGTTACAGATGTAATCGATTCGACAAATGTTTTGAACCATGTAATTCGATCTGCAAAAATTACGGTTTCAGATGGGATAAATTCTGAAGTTTTGCGTGTTAAAAATGATAAAAACCGAATCCCGCCTTTTGTGTATTTTGGTTCTACAATAAAAGGAGAAGCGGGAAAAGAATATTCAATAAAAATAGAATATCTAAATCGTGTTATAAGTGCGGTAACCAGAATTCCAGAAAGTGTTCCGTTAAAAAGCGCGGAGTATGTAAAAACAAATCCGTCAGACACTATCGGGTATGTATTTGTAAAATTTGATGATCCGATAAATCAGAAAAATTATTATCAGTTGGCAACTAAAATTGAAGAAGAAGAGCCGATTTTTGTTCCTGCTTTTTATGGAAATTTAGATGATAAAAATTTTAAGGAGCCTTCAGTTTCGTTGCAGATTAATAGAGGTGTTTTGCTTTTTCCTAAAACTAAATTCACTCCTTATTTTGCCGATGGAGATTTGATAAACGTAAAATTAAGAACCCAAACAAGAGAATCTTTAGATTTTTGGAACAGTTGGCAGAATGAAATTGTTAATAGCCAAAATCCAATTTATCCAGCCAATATTAGTTTAAAATCAAATATAAATGGAGGAATAGGAATTTGGGCAGGGTACGGGCAAAGTACTATAGTTGTTAGAACTCCTCCTAAAATAGAAAAGCCGATTTGAACATCTTCAAATCGGCTTTATCTTTAATATGTTTAAAAATTATTGCTTGTTAAAAGCGGCAATAAAGTCATCAAATTTCGTTTGTAATTTTTCAAATCCGCTAGAGAAATAAGCACTCATTTCAACTTCAGTATTGTCGCTGAATTTTAAGTAAAGTACTTCATCATAAGATACTCTTGTAAATGGCTCTCCTTTATCATAGTTAAATTGCCAGTATTTGTATTCTGTACTCCAAGTAGGTAGTTTGAATGTATCCCAAATAGTAGCTTCTCTTTTTTCTGAATGCTCAATAATTTCAGCAATTTTAGTTCCATCCTTTTTAGAAACTAGATAAAGCTTGTAGTTTTTATTGAAATTGGCTATATCTCCTTCAGAAGCCTTTTTGTTGTAATCATTTATAGCTGTATAGTATGCTTTGTAATCAGATTTAGGGTCAGATTCATCAGGATATTTAGGGAAAACTAAACTCTTTTCAAATGCGATTTCTTCTGATCCAGCAGTAGCTAAATCCATATCTGCAATAATAACAAAATTGTCCATTAAAGTAAATAAACCGTTAGCTTTTCCTCTGTATTGAACAAGTTCATCGTTATCGATTAATTTGTCAATTTCTGTACTGCTTCCAGCGTTAAATGAAACTAGACTTTTTCCATTGTAAGTCAATGTAGCTTTAGAAATATTAGCAGTAGCTTTAGAACCGCTCATTTCCCAAACATAACCATCGTTTAAACTCATTTTGTAAGCAAACTCGTCTGGAGATTGATTTTTAGATGAATATTTAGCAGTTTGAGTAAATGTAGCTGCTTCCTTATTGTCTATTGTTAAAGTTGCATCAGATGAGCTTGGAAGAAAAAGATTGTCATATACATCTGCATCTGTAGTGCTATTATAACTGTCGTAAAATTCAACTTTTACACCAGAAGAAACTCCTTTTGAAGTAAAAACGGCATTATTTGCTGTTAGAGATTTTTTTGCAGGGAAAACGAATTTTAATTCAGTTGTTGAAGCAGTTTTATCCCAGATCTTTTTAGCATTATTCCAAGTATAAATTCCGTAAACACCAGAAATGTTTAAGATATCTTCAACTTCATTACCATTTTTTCCGTTAAAAACGTCAATGCTGTTTAAATCAAGTAGACGAGCTAAATTTTCCATTGCTTCAATAGCACTAGAGCTTTTAGATTTATCCATTTCAACAAGCATAGAATTAGCTTCTACTTCTAATTTTGCTTTTTGTTCAGTTGGAGTAAGTTTTGAATAGGGCTGTTTTACCAAATTTGCAATCTGCTCTTCTAGAGTTAATTCTGTATCTGGTTTTGTTTCTTCACCGCTTTCATCGCTTGAACAAGAAATTGCTAATTGAGAAAGCACTAGTGATGCTAGTAGGAATTTTTTAATCATAAATGTGGTATTTAATTAAGTTTTGATTTAAATCAAGTTTTTGATTTTGCAGCGAAGATACATTTCCAAACTTGACATTACTTACGGGAAACCGTAAACTGTAAACTTTTTTGTAATAAAAATGAATTGATAAAAATTTTTGCAATATGTATACCTTTAGTGATTGATTGATTAGTTTTTTACATTTGCAAAAGGAATTTATAAACAAAATAGAATGTTATACTCAAAAATAGAAGGCGAAGGAAAACCATTTGTCATCATGCACGGATTTCTCGGAATGTCAGATAACTGGAAAACTCTTGCCGGACAATATGTAGAAGCCGGATTTCAAGTTCATATTTTGGATTTAAGAAACCACGGCCGCAGTTTTCATTCAGACGAGTGGAGTTACGAAGCAATGGTTCAGGACGTTTACGAATACTGTCAGGCAAATAATCTGACACGAATTGATATTCTAGGACATTCAATGGGAGGAAAAGTTGCTATGCTATTTGCGACTACGCATCCAGAAATTGTAGATAAGTTGATTGTGGCAGATATTGGTCCGAGATTTTATAAACAGCATCATCAAGATATTTTGGAAGGATTAAACGCTATTGATTTTTCGGTAAAGCCAAGTCGAAATGACGTAGAAGCAACTTTGTCACAATATGTTCCGGATTTTGGAACACGTCAGTTTTTATTGAAAAATTTATATTGGAAAGAACCTGGGCAATTGGCTTTCAGATTCAATTTAGAAGCTTTTAATAATAATCTGGATGCGATAGGAAAACCTTTGCCAGATGGTTTAGTTTTTGACCAGCCGACATTGTTTATCCGCGGAGGAAATTCTGGTTATATTCAAGATGCAGATCTTGACGGAATCCGTCAGCATTTTCCAAACTTAAAACTAGAAACGATTCCAAACGCTGGGCATTGGCTTCATGCCGAAAATCCGAAAATGTTTTTCGAAATGACAGCTTCCTTTTTAAAAGAGTAGTTTTTGTGATAAAAATTTTAGTACATTTATTTAAAATTTAAAAGAAAAAGTTATGAAATTAATACTTAGACTTCTTGTTACAGCAGCCTTGGTTTTGTTACTGTCTAACCTTTTAACTGGTGTTCATGTGGCAAGTTTTGGAACAGCTGTAATTGTTGCTTTTGTTCTAGGATTGCTTAATTTGTTTATAAAACCAATATTGGTTATCCTGACATTACCAGTAACAGTAGTTACTCTCGGATTATTTTTATTAGTTATAAACGCCATCATTATTTTACTTTGTACAAAGATTGTAGGAGGCTTTGCAGTAGATTCGTTCTGGACAGCATTAATATTCAGTGTAATTTTGTCTATTCTGCAATCGATCACCTATAAAATACTAGGAGACGATAAATAAACATTTGGAGCAGATTAAAACTGCTTCTAATACAATAGATTAAAAACTTGGTTGGGTTGCAAAAATTTTATAATTTTGCAACCCAATTTTATTATGTAAATTAAAGAAGAAGATGGATATTAAAAGAGTAGCAATAGACGCTGTAAACGAGACAATCGTTATGAACGTTGTTCATATGGATTATAAAGGTCAAGTAGCAAAAAGAATTAACGAAAAGATGCCTTTAGCACAAGTTAAAGGATTTAGAAAAGGTGCCGTGCCTAAAGATCTTGTTGAAAAACAATACGGAAAAGCTATTAAGCAAGAAGAGATCAAAAAAGTAGTTGATTTGGCTTTAGAGCGTTATATTCAATCTGAAAGATTAAATCTTTTAGGAACTCCTCTTGCTAAAGTAAATGAAGATTTTAACTGGGATGCTGAAGAATTAACTTTCGAATACGAAATTGGTTTAGTGCCAAACTTCGAAATTGATTTAGAAGCTAAAAATGATATCGTAAAATATATCGTTACTGCTGACGATAAATTAATCGACGGACAAGTAGAGCGTATCCAAAAACAATTTGGAAAAGCAATTCCTCAAGAAGTATCTGATGAAAACTCAGACTTAACTGGAACTTTCTCAAACGAAGCTGAAGGAATCGACAATACAACTACAATTGCAGTTAGCGCTTTCAGCAAAAAAGCTGGAAAACAATTCGTAGGTAAAAAAGTTGGAGATGTTGTTACAGTAAGCACAAAAGGTTTATTTGAAGACGATCACCAATTAATGGATTACTTAAAAGTTGGTCACGAAGGTGTTCACGGTTTAGATGTTGAAGTAAACTTTACTATCAGTGCTATCAACGGTTCTGAGCCAGCTGAATTAAACCAAGAATTATTTGACAAACTTTTTGGTGAAGGAAAAGTAGCTTCTCTAGAAGATTTAAAAGCTAAAATTAAAGAAGATGCTGAAGCACAATTTGCACAGCAATCAGAACAAAAATTATTATTAGATGTTCAAGATTTCTTAATCGAAAACACAAAATTCGATTTACCAGCTGAATTCCTTAAAAAATGGTTGCAAACTGTAGGAGAGAAAAAATTAACTGCAGAAGAAGCTGAAGTTGAATACGCAAGATCTGAAAAAGGTTTACGTTTCCAATTAATCGAAGGAAAAGCTTTAGCACAAAGCAATATCCAAATTACATTTGAAGACTTAAAAGCTTTTACATCAAACGCTATCAGACAGCAAATGGCTCAATTTGGACAAACAAATCCAACTGACGAAGAAGTAGAAGGAATCGTGGCTAGAGTTTTATCTAACCAAGAAGAAGTGAAGAGACTTTCTGAGCAAGTTGTAGCATCTAAAATGTTAGATATCTTCAAAGAAAAAGCTAACCCAACAACTAAAGAGGTTACTTACGAAGAATTTATCGCTGCTTCTTACGGAGAATAATTTCTAAAATAATATTCATATTAAGAGCGTCAGGAAGTTTTTTCCCGACGCTCTTTTGTTTTAATTTATTTTTTGATTACTTTTCAGAAGCTAATTCAGCTATCCGTTGCAAGTTTTTTTATTGTCGCCTTTTTTTTGTAAGGTAAAAAAAGAGCTTCCGTTGGTCGCTTTTTTATACCAACAAAAAATAGTTGCCAATTAAAAAAAGCTTTCCACTGCTATCTGGGCTAGAAACAGGACAAATTGACATTTTTTTGAAAGAGGTACAACCTTTGATGAGAAAATAATATCATTATAACATAAACTTAGAACACTACAATATGAACTACGGTAAAGAATTCAAGAAATTTGCTACAAAGCACCAAGGAGTAAACGCAATGTATTACGATAAAATCGTGGCCGCAATGACTCCAACAAACATGACTCCATATATTATAGAAGAACGCCAGTTGAATATTTCTCAATTAGACGTTTTCTCAAGATTAATGATGGATAGAATTATCTTTTTAGGAACAGGTATTGACGATCAGATTGCTAATATTGTTCAGGCTCAGTTATTATTTTTAGAAAGCGCTGATGCTTCAAAAGATATTCAAATTTATTTAAACTCTCCAGGGGGAAGTGTTTACGCAGGTTTAGGAATTTACGATACAATGCAATACATCAAACCAGATGTAGCAACAATCTGTACAGGAATGGCAGCTTCTATGGGAGCAGTTTTATTATGTGCAGGAGCAGCAGGAAAACGTTCTGCATTGCCTCACTCAAGAGTAATGATTCACCAGCCATCTGGAGGAGCGCAAGGAGTTGCAACAGATATGGAAATCAACTTACGTGAGATGTTAAAATTGAAAGATGAATTATACAACATCATTTCACAACACTCTGGACAGTCATTCGAAAGAGTTCACAAAGACAGTGAGCGTGACTATTGGATGAAAGCTGACGAAGCAAAAGAGTACGGAATGATTGACGAAGTATTAAGAAGAGGATAATTTTCTTAAAGCTTCTAAGTTATTAAGATGCTGAGTTACTGAGGCTCTTTGTAATTTCAAAAATCATAAATAAAGTATAAGATTAAGCTGTAAAGAAGTTAAGTTTTTAAGTTTTAGGTCAAAAAGCTTAGAAACTTAGTATCTTTGCAGCTTAGTAACATAAATAGAATGGCAAAAGTAGTATTAGAATGTTCGTTTTGTGGAAGAAAGAAGCCAGAAACTAATTTATTAATTGCAGGTATCAATGCACATATTTGTGATAAATGTATTGAACAAGCACACGGAATTGTATTAGAAGAATTAAAATCTAGCGGAAGCGCAAAACTAGTTGGGGACTTAATTTTAAAGAAACCAAAAGAAATTAGAGCTTTCCTGGATCAATATGTTATTGGTCAAGATCAGACTAAAAAAGTAATGTCAGTTGCGGTTTACAATCACTACAAACGTTTAATGCAACAGCAATTGGACGACGAAGTTGAGATTGAAAAAAGTAACATCATCATGGTTGGTCAAACTGGAACAGGAAAAACATTAGTAGCAAAAACCATTGCAAAAATGTTAGACGTTCCGTTGGCAATTGTTGACGCAACAGTTTTGACAGAAGCAGGTTATGTTGGAGAAGACGTAGAAAGTATTTTAACTCGTTTACTTCAAGCTGCAGATTATGATGTGGCAAAAGCCGAAAGAGGAATCGTATTTATTGACGAAATTGATAAAATTGCCCGTAAGAGTGATAACCCGTCAATTACGCGTGACGTTTCTGGAGAAGGTGTTCAGCAGGCATTATTAAAATTATTAGAAGGAACAGTTGTAAACGTACCGCCAAAAGGAGGACGTAAACACCCAGACCAGAAATTTGTTGAGGTAAACACTCAAAATATCTTGTTTATTGCCGGTGGAGCTTTTGATGGTGTAGAACGTATTATTTCAAAACGTTTAAATCGTCAGGCAGTGGGTTACTCAACTTCTAAAAATGTTGACAATATCGACAAAGACAATTTGTTGCAATATATTATTCCAAAAGACATCAAAGACTTTGGTTTGATTCCTGAAATCATTGGCCGTTTACCGGTCTTAACGCACATGGATCCTTTGGATAAAGAAACACTTCGTGCTATTTTAACGCAACCTAAAAATGCTTTAATCAAACAATATCAGAAATTATTCTTGATGGATGATGTTGAATTTACGATTACAGATGAAGCATTAGACTTTATTGTAGATAAAGCTTTAGAATATAAATTGGGTGCTCGTGGATTGCGTTCTTTATGCGAAGCTATCCTGACAGACGCCATGTACGAACTGCCAACTTCAGACGATATCAGTCTGACAATTGACAAAGAATATGCAGAGCATACTTTAAGCAAAAACTTATTGAAGCGTATGGAAATTGCTTCTTAAATAGACTTAAATAACTTTGTCAAAGTTTTAAACTTGGACAAAGTTCAACTATAAACCTGTTCATTTATTTGAGCAGGTTTTTTTGTATTTTATCCCGTGTTATTTCTTATATTTGTTTTAGCCGATTCGTTTAATCATAAGTTTTAAATATGGATTTTGGAAGTATGGAAATTGGTTTGCTGATATGGCAAATTGTTCTTTTTGTTTTTTACGGTGCTTTTTTTGGAATTATTTTTTATACTTTGTTTTTGGTTATAAAAGCACTTAAAAAGTATTTAAGAGAATAAAAAAATAAGTTGAAACTTAATCTGGTAATTAAATTATGAAGATACTATATTGCTTCATTATTTTTTTTGCGTTGTGGTTCTGTGTCCAAAAGAAAGAGGGTAAATCACTTTTGCTTCCAAAAAAAGAAAACAAGTTATTTGAGGCGAAATCAGATTATAGTTCTCATTACAAAGAAGCTTTAGCATTTTGCAAAACCAATAATTACAATCAAAATTTCTTTTTTCTTATCGATTTAGGACTTCATTCTGGCTATAAAAGATTTTTTGTTTACGATTTTAAGCAAAACAAAATTGTAAAATCTTATATGGTGAGTCACGGCTGTGGCGATAATCAATGGGGAAGAACATCTTCTAAAGAAAAACCACAGATAAGCAATGAGTTCGACTCGCATTGTTCTTCGATTGGGAAATATGTGGTTTTGGACCGCGGTGTCAGTCAGTGGGGCATAAAAGTGAATTATGTTTTGCAGGGAAAAGACAAAACAAATTCGAATGCACGAAACCGTGCCATAGTGCTCCATTCTTGGGATGCGATTTCAGATAATGAAGTGTATCCAGAAGGAACGCCAGAAGGTTGGGGCTGTCCAGCAGTTTCAAACGAAAGCATGAAAGAAATCGATGAGCTTTTGAAAAATAATAAAAAAGTCCTGATGTGGATTGTCAAGACTTAATATGATATCGCCATCGTGGCTTACTTTGTAATCGTCAAATAAGTGGGCTTAGCAATGACTTGGTCATTAAGCCAAACATTTTTTTTGGTAGTAGAGTTTTTTGTTCTCGAATATTCAGCTTTTACAATGTCTTTGTCATTTTCATTCCATTGAATATAAGTTTCGGGAAATTTCTCTTTAGGATTGTGGTTTAAGAAGATCCTAATTGCATATCGATCTGAATTTTGGTAAATCATGAAAAAATTAGGAGAATCTAAATTGGCTTGATATTGCGGAACCAATTTCCCGTCCAATAAAAAAAGTATTTTTATTTTCTTTGGGTCGTAACTATCAGGATTGTTCGGATTCAATAAATCTTTATTTTTAGAATTAACAACACTGAAGTCTATAGAGGTATCAAGATTAAAACCTTCAATAATGTCTTCTTTAAAAGGATCAGAATCACAACCAATAGAAACCAATAGAATTAGTAAAATACCAATAGCTTTTTTCATTATTTTAGGATTTAGAAATTTCAAATAAAAATAAGAAAATTTTTAACAAAACCAACTTTTTTATTGAACCCTAAACTTCTCTCGATATTCAATAGGTTTCATTCCGACCATTTTATAAAACACTTTCCTAAAAGCTTTTGGATCGTTATACCCCGTTTTTTCGATGATTTCTGAAATCGAAAGTTGGGTTTGTTCTAAGTATTTTTTGGAGCTTTCTACTCTAATATTCTGAAGATATTCAATTGGCGGAATTCCGGTAACTTGTTTAAAACGGCGTGTCATGTTTCTTGCACTGGTCGGAATATCTTTGGTGATTTCTTCCAGTTTTTCAATTGTATGATACTGACTTTCTATTTTTTGCTGCAACATAGCAACCAAAGTGTCATTGTGTAAATGATTAGGCCTGAAAGTGCTAAAATAACTTTGCTTGTATCGATTTAAATCGATAGAAAATATTTTAGCGATTTTTACCGCCATTTCGTTACCGCAGAATTTCTGGACTAAAAGTATCAATAGGTGAAAGGTAGAGGTCGAGCCTCCGCTTGTGTATAAACTTCCGTCAGCGGTTAAAGTTTCTTCGGGTTTTAATTTTACCATCGGAAAAGCTTTTGTAAAGGCACTGCAAGCATCTACATGCGTTGTGGCTAATTTTTCGTTTAGCAAACCAGACGCTGCAAACAAAAAAGCTCCTGTACAAAAACTGGCTAATTCAGCTCCAGCTTGATGTTGTTTTTTCAGCCAGGGAATAAAATTTTTATTCTTTTTAATCATCTCGCTCATATTGTCGGTAGTAAAAGCGGGAATTAAAATTAAATCTAAAACATTATCTGAAGACTCAATAGCATTGCTTTTATATCCAAATAAATTTCCTTGATCGGCTTGTTCTTGCGATTGAAAAATCATTATTTCAAATGGTTTTTCGGCTCCCGACGTAAGTTTGTTTGCGGTTTCAAATACTTCTAATATCGCTGCTATACTTAATAATTTATAGTCGTGAGGTACGATTAAACCTAATTTCTTGCTCATGATATTTATAGTTTTTTGGAGGTTCAGTTTATACAAAAATAAGTAAATTGTCTTAAATGCCCCTAAAAATGACTTTTATTGACATTTTAACTAATCTTAATATTTTAAATTTGTTTTAATTAATTCGTAATTTTATAAAGATGAAAACAAAAATATTCTTAAATCTTGCCGTAAAAGATTTAAAACGTTCAATTGATTTTTTTACACAGTTAGGTTTTTCATTCAATGAAAAATTTACCAACGAAAAAGGAACCTGTTTAGAAATAGGAGAAAATATTAACGCTATGCTTTTGGTAGAAGAGTTTTATCAGACTTTTACAAAAAAGCAAATTTGCGACACAAAAACAACAAGCGAAGTTCTTATTGCGATTTCTGTAGAAAGTCGTGAAAAGGTGGACGAAATTATGGAGAAGGCCGTTAAGGCAGGAGGAACTGATTACAACCAGTCACAAGATTATGGCTGGATGTATCAAAGAACTTTTCTAGATATAGACGGACATCATTGGGAAGTGTTTTATATGGATGAAAATAATATTCCAAATAATCCAGAATGATTTCTGTAGAATGCACAATAAACGCGCCAATTGAAAAAGTTTGGGAGTTATGGACTTTGCCAGAGCATATTATAAAATGGAATTATCCATCAGAAGAATGGCACACAATTGCGGCAGAAAATGATTTAAAAATCAATGGTCAATTTAAATATACCATGCAGGCAAAAGATAAAAGTGCAACATTCGATTTTGAAGGAATATATACAGATGTAAAAGTTCTTTCCTTAATTGAATATCAGCTTTCTGACAAAAGAAAAGGAACTATTCGCTTTGAAGAATATAATGGCACTGTAAAACTTACCGAAATATTTGAACCTAATATTCAGGATTCAGAAGATATGCAGAAACAATGGTGTCAGACAGTAATAGATAATTTTAAGACTTATGCTGAAGATATTAAGAACAATAATTAACTAAAAAATTAAAAATGATCACAATACAAACAACCGTAAACGTAGCTCTAGATAAAGTTTGGAATTTTTGGAATACACCAGAACATATTACAAAATGGAGTTTTGCTTCTCCAGATTGGCACACACCTTATGCAGAAGCTGATTTAAGAGAAGGAGGCAAATTCAAATCGACTATGGCAGCAAAAGACGGAAGCATGAGTTTTGACTTCGAAGGCGAATTTACTCTGGTAAAACCAAACCAAGCACTTTCTTATGTTATGGCAGACGGAAGAAAAGTTGAAATTACGTTCACAGAAACTCCAAATGGTGTTGAAATAATTGAAAGCTTCGATCCAGAAACTCAAAATCCAGAAGAAATGCAGCGCGCTGGCTGGCAGGCCATTTTGGATAATTTTAAGTCTTACGTTGAGCAAAATTAGGTTCAAAGTCTTCAGAAGTTACAAAGATTTAATGCGATGCGGTAAAAGTGAAGGATTTTATCGTTAAGCAAAAAATAAAAACTTAGCGTCTTAGTGCCTTCGTGGCAAAACATACCCGCAAAGGTTCAAAGATTTACATTTAAAATTTACTTACATAACTTATATGGTTTAAAAAAAAGAAGAAAAAATATCTAACCCAACAAAAAAACAAAAAATGACAAAACAAATATGGTTGAATCTTCCTGTAAAGGACGTAGCAAAAGCGAAAGGTTTTTTCTGGAAAATAGGTTTTTCGTTTAATGAACAGCATGATACGCCAAGTTCGACGTGCATGATTGTAGGAGAAGGGCATTTTGTAGTAATGCTTTTTGAAGAAATGCTTTTTTCAAGTTTTTCTCAGCACAATCTCACCGATACAAAATCAAGTTCTGAAGTCTTGATTTCGATCGATGCAGAAAGCAGAGAAGAAGTAGATGAATTAGCAGAAAAAGTCAAAGAAGCTGGCGGAACTGTTTTTTCGCCTCCTGCAGAAAGTCAAGGATGGATGTATGGCTGCGGTTTTGCCGATTTGGATGGTCATCGTTGGAATGTTTTATTTATGGACTTTAGTAAATTACCCGGTTAATATGGAAAAATTAGTATTTAATATCGATGTAAAGGCTTCCAGAGAAAAGATTTGGAAAGTCTTATGGGACGACGCAACCTACAGAAAGTGGACAAGCTCTTTTTGTGGAGAAAGTTACGTGCAAACGAATTGGAACGAAGGCGATAAAATTTATTTTTTAGGGTCTGGCGGAGAGGGAATGAATAGTATAATTGAAACTAAAATTCCGAACGAATACATGGCGTTTAAACATATGGGCGAGCTTAAAGATTTTAAAGAAGTTCCGCCAAATGAAGAAACGAAAAAATGGATAGGTGCAATGGAAACCTACAGATTAATTCAAAAAGGAGATGTAGTTGATCTTCACGTAGAAGTTGACGTAATCGAAAAACATATAGATTTCTTCAAAGAAGCTTTTCCAAAAGGATTGGAAACGATTAAAGAGTTAGCAGAGAATTAGTTCTCAGTGTTAAGGACTAGAAACAACAAACAATAAACAATAAAAAACATCATGGCAGCAGTAAATCCATACTTAATGTTTAACGGGACATGCGAAGAAGCATTCCTATTTTATAAATCAGTTTTTGGCGGAGAATTTCCGTATATCGGAAAATTCAAAGATGCGCCTGCAGAAGAAGGAGAAGTACTTTCTGAGGAAGCACAAAATAGAATCATGCACGTATCGCTTCCAATTGGGAATACCATTTTGATGGGAAGCGACACTCATCCAAGATACGGAGATGTAGGTTTTGGGGATAATTTCTCTATTTCTATTAATGCAGAAAGCACAGAAGAAGCAGACCGAATTTTCAACGGACTTTCTGCTGGAGGACATGTAGAGATGCCACTGGCAGACACTTTCTGGGGAGCTTATTTCGGAATGTTCAAAGATAAGTTCGGCATCAACTGGATGGTCAATTTTGATAAAAATGAACCAATGAAATAATCAAAAAGTTATGTTATCTTAATAATAAAAGATAATTGTTAAATTACTCGAAAAAGCACATTGATATGTGCTTTTTCTTTTCAAAAAAACAAAGATTATTCTTTTTTATCAACTAGAGATTGCCGATTTTTGTCGCTTCAAAATCAAGAAAGAAAAATGGCAGCAGAAGATAAAGAAATAATTTTATTAAAAGTTTCAGGACACGATAAAATTGGAGTTACAGCAGGTTTAACTGCAGTTTTAGCGGCTTACGACGCTAATATATTAGATATCGGTCAAGCCGATATCCATGACACACTTTCTTTGGGAATTTTGTTCGAAATTGCTGCTGGATCTTCTTCAGCACCAGTTTTAAAAGATCTTCTGTTCAAAGCTTACGAACTGGAAATCAAAGTAAAATTTATTCCAATTTCTATAGAAGATTACGAAACTTGGGTAAAATCACAATCTAAACAACGTTACATCATCAATATTTTGGGCGAAAAACTGGCGGCTTCACAATTGGCGGCAGTAACCAAAATCATGTCAGACCAAAATCTGAATATCGATTCTATTATCCGATTAACGGGAAGAACTTCTATTGTCGATAAAGAAGAATATCCGCGTTCTTGTATTCAATTGTCTGTAACAGGCGAAATCGTGAACAAGATCATCATGACGGCCAGTTTTATGGAAATTTCTAGAACGCTAAACGTTGATATTTCTTTTCAAGAAGATAATATTTACAGAAGAAATCGCCGTTTGGTTTGCTTCGATATGGATTCGACTTTAATTCAAACCGAAGTAATCGACGAATTGGCAGAATTAAATGGAGTAGGAGATCAAGTGCGTGCCATTACAGAATCGGCTATGAACGGAGAAATTGATTTCAACGAAAGTTTCAAACAACGTATGGCTTTGCTTGAAGGTTTGAGCGAAGAAGTATTGCAAAACGTTGCTGTCAACTTGCCAATAACACAAGGAGCACATCGTTTGATGAAAGCCTTAAAATATTACGGATACAAAACGGCAATTCTTTCTGGAGGATTTACTTATTTCGGAGAATATCTTCAAAAAGAATTAGGAATAGATTACGTTCACGCCAATCAGTTAGAAATAAAAGACGGAAAACTAACCGGAAAATATATCGGCGACATTGTTGACGGTCAGAAAAAAGCCGAACACTTAAAAGCAATTGCCGAAAAAGAAGGAATTCACATTAACCAAACCATTGCAGTTGGAGACGGAGCAAACGATTTGCCAATGCTAAACTTAGCCGGTCTAGGAATCGCTTTCCACGCCAAACCAAAAGTAAAAGAAAGTGCTTCAACATCTATTTCAAGTTTAGGTCTCGACGGTGTTTTGTACCTTTTAGGGTACCACGATCGCTATATCGATATGATGTAATGCAATTGTCATTCTAAGAATTCACCATATTTTTGTCATTTCGACGAAGGAGACCCGAGCGATAGCGAACAGGCGAAGCAAATCTCCACAAGAAACTCGACAAAGATTGATGAAAACTTATAATTAAATCTTTGCGCCTCCGCGCTTTTGCGAGCAAAATGACACTCTAGTCACTTAAATTAATCTCGCAAAGACGCAAAGTCGCTAAGTTTTTCAAACTAGATATGTCATCCTGAGCGAAGTCGAAGGACGGCAATCATAATAAAAAATAAAACCTCAGTCTTTCAATAAAAAAGGCTGAGGTTTTTTATTTGGGCATGTCCCGCCAGAAAAAGGCGGGTCGGGCTATCCGTTGCAATCTTTTTGTCTCGTTAAAGAAACGAGACAAAAAGGATTTCCACTCCTATCCCTCATGCGGTTTAGTGGAATTAATGTTTTAAAGAAAAATTAAGTTTTGTTATTTATTTGTCTTTTACGATTATTGTAATTGTTCTCGTAGAAATAAAAATAACTATTAAATACTTTATTATATAAACTATTGTTGTGAATGTCAAATGAAAAAGGAGAGCTTGTACCTAATTTTTTATATATCTTTAATAGTTTTTCCGCAACAATTAAGTCGTCTTTTTTTAAACATCTTATGCCAAAAAAGAACATATCATTTTGATCTGTTGGATCTTTTTCTAAATCAAAATAAGCAAATACCTGTTCATCATTTTTTGAATGTAAAACTTCAACATCATGATTTTTTTGGTCTTTATATTTTTCGATTATGTAATCTTTTTCAAAACTTATATTTAAAAAATTAAGCAATTCAGGTATTTCCGTGCCATCAAGATTAGTGTGCCAATAAGAATTTTCAACATTTAATATTTCAAAAAAACAAGCGTAAAAATAAAACTCGACATAATCTATCATATGCGAAAGATTTGTTTTTCCGTAATGTAAGTCAATCTTTTTTCTTAATTCTATTTCATCTAAATCCATCGTTGTGTTTTATTCTCGAGATTCCAATTCTCTTTTCATTTCTTTTAAATTTCTAATATTTAAAATCAGAATTGGAAGCAATGCAATTGGAACAACATTCATAGCACTAAAACCTTTCATAAAAATAATAAACAAGTTTAGAGCAAATAACATAAACAATACAACAGCAAAAATAGTATTTACCGTTTTCAATGTCTTCTGATTTTTAATCAGTTCTTCTGTTGTCATTTCGCTGAACTTGGTGTTTTTCATATTTTTATAAAATAAATCGTTTTTAAACAGTCAACATCTTAATTTTTAATTCGTGAAAATTCGTGTAATTAGTGGCAACAAATATCAACACATTTCCTTCAACTGCTCCAAATAATCCCTCTGATTTGAAAGTCTAGGAATCTTGTGCTGTCCGCCCAATTTATCCCTTTCTTTTAACCAATCATAAAAAAGATTTTCTCGAGCAACATTAACCACCAAAGGATTCAAAGTCATATTGTTGTAGCGTTTGGCTTCGTAATCAGAATTTAAAGTTTGTAGCGTTTCGTCTAAAACTTTTTGGAAAAGGCCAACATCCGCAGGGTGTTTCTTAAATTCAATCATCCATTCGTGAGCGCCTTTTTCTTTGTCCTGCATAAAAATAGGAGCAACCGTATAATCAATCACTTCAGTTTGTGTAACCTGGCACGCTTTAGCAATAGCCTGATCGGTATTTTCGACCATTAATTCTTCTCCAAAAACATTAATATGATGTTTCGTTCTTCCTGTAACCCTAATTCTATAAGGATTCAAAGAAGTAAAACGAACCGTATCGCCAATTAAATAACGCCACAAACCAGAATTGGTAGTAATAACAATTGCGTAGTTTTTATTCAATTCGACATCAGCCAGGCGAATTACTTTTTGGTTTGGAGTTCCAAAAGTGTCCATCGGAATAAATTCGTAGAAAATTCCATAATCAAGCATCAGTAATAAATCACTTGAATTATTCAAATCCTGAATCGCAAAAAAGCCTTCAGAAGCATTGTATATTTCGTAATATCTAAAATCTTTGCTTGGCAGAATATTTTTGTATTGTTCTTTGTATGGAGAAAAACTCACACCGCCATGAAAATAAACTTCTAGGTTGGGCCAAAGTTCGAATAAATTCTGTTTTCCTGTATTTTCCAATACTCTATTCATCAACACTAGCATCCAAGACGGAACACCAGCAAAACTGGTTACGTTTTCGTTTTTAGTTTCATTGATAATAGCAGCCATTTTAGTCTCCCATTCGCTCATCAGCGAAGTTTTGCTGCTTGGCGTGCTGCTAAATTCTGCCCACATTGGCATATTTTCAATCAGAATAGCCGACAAATCGCCAAAGAAAGTATTGTTGTTTTCGTAAATTTGAGAACTTCCGCCTAAGCGAAGACTTTTTCCCAAAAACAATTCAGAATCTTCATTATTGTTTAAATAAAGACACAAAAGATCTTTACTGCCTTTATAATGGCAATCTTCAAGGGCTTCATTACTTACCGGAATAAATTTACTTTTGGCATTTGTGGTACCGCTCGATTTGGCAAACCATTTAATTGGGGTTTCCCAAAAAACATTTTGCTCCCCCAAACGAGTACGCTCAATCAGAGGCTGTAATTCTTCGTAAGTTGCAATCGGAACTCTTTCTGCAAAAGTTTGATAAGAGTTAATAGTCGAAAATTCATATTGTTTACCAATAACCGTGTTTTCAGACGCCATCAATAAGTTGTGCAATAATTCTTCCTGAACTTCATTAGGATATTTTAAAAAAAGCTCTATTTGATGAATCCTTTGTTTTAGGACCCAAGATGCAAACGAATTGATAATTGATAAAGGCATGAATCTGGTTTTTAGTTAACTGATTTTAGGTTTTTAATCTTACAATCTGTGTAAAACAAAAAAACTTAAAATTTGAATATCGAGAGACAAATAGTAACTTTGTCTTCATATCAAAAATAATGTTTTTTTGTAAAAAACAATTCGATTTGAAGTAAAGATTCTACCTAATAAGTCGAATTTTAACACAAAAAACTTTAAATCTTTTGATAAGTCTAAATCAGCAATTATAAATAAAAAAACGAATGCAATATCAAGGTGTACTGACAAAAATGCAAACTGAACTTGGAAGCCCAATTCAATACTATTTAGTTTTCGAGGATAGTTTCTTAAATGTTAATCAGTTATTAGACAAAGAAATTGAAATCAATTTTGTGGGCTGTCAATGCTTGAATTGCGGTAAAAAGAAAAAAATATACCGACAAGGTTTTTGTTACGAATGTTTTTATTCAAGTCCGGCAGTTGGAGATTGGATTATGAGACCAGAATTGAGTACAGCGCATTTAGGAATTGCAGATCGAGATTTAGAATATGAATCGAAAGCACAGTTACAGCCACACATTGTATATTTGGCTTCGGCATGCGAAATAAAAGTTGGAGTAACCCGCAAAACGCAAGTCCCAACTCGTTGGATCGATCAAGGTGCTTCTCAGGCAATTGCAATAGTTGAGGTTCCGAATAGATATTTGGCAGGAATAACAGAGGTGGCCTTAAAAGATCATTATACAGACAAAACTAACTGGAGAAAAATGCTCCAGAATTCGGTTGAAACTTTTGATTTAATCGCAGAAAAAGCAAAAATAGAAAGTTTGATTCCAGCAGAAGTTAGAGATTACTTTTATGCACAAAAGAATGATCTTTACGAACTCCAATATCCAGTTTTAAATTATCCGGCAAAAGTGAATAGTTTAAATCTAGATAAAACGCCTTCTTTTACAGGAAAATTGACTGGAATAAAAGGGCAGTATTTATTATTTGAAAACGGAACAGTTTTCAATATTCGAGGTTCAGAAGGTTACGTGGTTACAATAGACGTCTAGAGTTATAGCCCATTCGTCTATTTTTGGCCTATAATGGTATAATTATAATCTTAAATTTAAAATAAAGGTTATACTTTGGCAACTTTCTAGAATAAATGATGTGAATTTTGATATTATAATTTACAATTCTATAATATTTACTTTATTCAAATAATTTATTTTTAAGAAAAATTTAACTTATATTTGGTTTGGTGTACACATTCACAAACCGAATATGGTTAAAGTTTTTTAATTCAAAAAAAACAAATTATTAAATGAGTAACTTAAAGAAAGTTAATGTTTTTAGGCGTTCATTAATGCGAAATCTAACTAAGAATATAGGAAATTCTGGAGTTAGTAATGCAGGGCCTATAGATAAGAGCAAAATTAAAAAAGTCTTGATCTGCAGACCTAATGGACGATTAGGGAATATGCTTTTAATTACGCCTCTAGTTCAGGAAGTGAGTAAAATTTTTCCAGATTGTAAAATCGATGTGTTCGTAAAAGGAATGCTGGCGCCAATTGTTTTTGAAGAATACGAAAACATCGATAAGATTATCCATCTGCCTAAAAAACCTTTTAAAGAATTGGTAAAATACTTTAAGGTTTGGACGCTCATTAGAAATCAAAATTATGATATTGCTATAAATGTCGATCAGAATTCTTCTTCGGGAAGGCTCGGAGTAAAGTTTTCTACAGCAAAATATAAGTTTTTCGGAAATCTTCCAGAAGGCGTTACCTTAGAATATCCAGATTACGACCATATTGCAAAATACCCAGTTTACAATTTTAGATATTTTTTAAGTCAAGTAGGAATTGAAGATAAAAATGAGCCCATTGCACTTTTGGATTTAAAATTATCAGAAGCTGAAATTGCAAACGGAAAACAGATTTTAGATAAAATTATTGATCCAGCCAAAAGAACCATTGCTATTTTTACTTATGCAACTGGAGAAAAATGCTACTGCGTTTCTTGGTGGGAAGAATTTTATACAGCTTTGAAAAAAGAATTTCCAAACGATAATATTTTTGAAGTTCTACCAGTAGAAAATGTCTCTCAAATAAACTTCGAAGCTCCAACTTTTTATAGTAAAGATGTTAGAGAAATAGGTTCTGTATTGGCCAATGTAGATGTTTTTGTTGGTGCAGACAGCGGAATTATGCATTTGTCAAGTGCCTCAAAAGCTCCAACAGTAGGTTTTTTTTCGGTTTCTAATTTGAAGAAATACGAACCCTACGGAAACGGAAGTGTAGGTTTGGATACCAATTCTTTAGCCGTTCCAGATTTTATAAAAGCAATGCACAAAATATTAGATAAATAAAAAAAAGAAAAACCTGTTTTTTAAAACAGGTTTTTCTTTTTAAGGGACTAAGCTTCTAAGGTGCTGAGCTTCTAAGTTTTTAGCTTAGCACCTTAGTAGCTCAGAGCCTTAGCACCTTTTTTTATCACGGATTCTTCTTCTTAAACAATCCATTCAATAAATCACTTGCTTTTTTAGTTACTTCTTGAGTTTTTTGCTCTTTTTCAGTTTTAGCTGCTTGGGTCGTATCTTTTGCTTTTGTGTTTTTATTGATCAAATCTGTAAGCGCAGAAGTTCCTTTTTGAGTCAGTTTTTCTTTTTGCTGGTTCACCAATTGTGTAGTCAAATTGCTCACCGCCGCTTTCATGTCTGTACTGATTTTAGGATTTGAAAAGTTACCTGTTAAAGAAGCATTAATTGGAATATTGTCCAGTTTTGCAGCATCGGCAGGAGATAGTTTTGCAATTAAATTATTAGCTTCAGTACCTAAATATTTAGCAGGAACATCAAATTTAAGCGTGTAATTCATAGTTTGGTCAAAACCGTGCGTTCCGCCAATGGTAGCTTTAATATCTTGATATTTAATGTCAAATGGTTTTACATTTACTTTTCCGTTATCGAAAGTCAATGCCATTTTCAAATCGTTTAGATTCAATTTATTTAAATCAAGAAACTTAACATTTGAAGTCAACGAATTTAAAACAGTTGAGTTTTTTGCATTTACAGTAGTCGACAACAATTGACCTAACAAATCTCCTGAAATAGATTTTAAATCTGGAGTCAGTTCTTTTGCATCCAAATTACCATTTAATTTGATGGTCGAATTCAATTTTCCGTTAATGATTCCCGCGATTGGAGCGATTTTTTTCATCATGTCCAATTGCGTAAAAGTTTGTGCGATATCAACTTGATTGAACCCTAAATTCATATCAAAAGTCGGCACTTTTTCTTTTGTAGAAACAGCTCCGTTTAGACCGATAGATCCTCCGAAAATATTGGTTTTAAAGTTTTCAAGAGTCGCTTTTTCATCTTTAATAAGCAATCTTCCAGAAACGTCTTTTAGTTTTAAATTATCATATAAAACTGTTGTTGCTTTTGCATTTAAAGTACAGTTTAAGAACGCAGGAATCTTCATTGCTTCAGCAGGTTTTGCTGGAGTTTTTGTTTCTGTTTTCGCAGGTTCGCCAGAAGTCATGAAATCATCAACAGCTAATTGGTTTGAACTCATATTAAAGTTTCCTTTAAGCTCTTGTTTTTTAAACATAAAACCATAGAAATTCTCTAGAACTCCGTTAATGCTGATATCACTTTTTCCAGTTGTAGCATCAAATTGTTTTAAGTTGATTGTACTTGTATTAAATTGAACTAATGCAGTACTAATGTTCATCGATTTGTTGTTTTCGTCAGTATATTTAAATCCTGACAAACTCATTGTACCAGCATTTTTGATGTTTTGGTATTGGCTTTTTTCTACAGAAGCCATATCAAAATTAGTGGTAACATCAGCTTTTAAAATACCCGCCAAAGGTTTATCCATCTTGATAGGATACGCTTTTGAAAGATTCGCCAAATTGATTGTTCCTTTTAAAGCCGCATCAATAATTGGATTTACAGTGATGTTTTTGATATTCGCTTTAGCGTTAAAAACATCTTGATCAATTCTAAAAGATAACTTATCTAGATTTACATAAGTATCATTTAAAATTCCAGTTTCGTTGATTATTTTGGTATCAATTACAATATTCTGAACCGATTTTGGAAGGTTTGGATATTGAAAAGAAGCATTGTTGGATGCAATTTCGATATTGAATTTAGGAACAGTGGTATCTGTAAGTTCTCCTTTTGCAAAACCATTTACAGTAAAATCTCCAGTTGTTTTTACGCCTTCTAAGCTAGAAGAATAGGCAGAAGGAATTAAACCTAAGAAATTGGTAAACGATGAAGTAGGCGTTTTAAACTTTAAATCGTAAATCTGAGCTTTTTCGGCCATCTGGATGAATCCGTCAAACTCTAAAGGCAATTGGTTGATTAAAGCTTTGTTTTCTTTGAAAGTATATTTGCTCTTTTCTAAATCAATACCAAGAACAGCGTCTAGCGTTAGTTTCACATTTTTCATGTAATTCATCTTATCCATGTCCAATGAAACTTTCGCAGTAGATTTTGTAGTTAAATCTAATTTAGAATTGGTAAAATCTCCAGTTCCTTCGTGGTTTAAACTGTCAATTACCATTTTAATTTTAGAACCTTGATCGATGTATCTAAAAGTAAAATTCTCAATTTTATAGTTCTGAATTTTTAAAGCAAGCGGTTTACTTTCCTCGCTTTTTGTTTCTTCTTTTTTATCTTTTAATGCGATATCAAAGTTTCCGACACCATCTTTATTAAAAATGATATTCACTAATCCGTTTGTAGAGCTAATTCCCTGAATGTTTAAAGGTTCTTCTTTTCCTTTGAAAAGTTCTTTAATGCTCATTTTTAAGTTCAGCTCTCCCAGAGATACTAATGTATCGCCTTCAAAAGGAGCTTTGTTTATGATAACTAATTTCTCGATTCCAACAGTAGCATTTGGAAAATTCTTGAATAAACTTAAATCGGCATCTGTAAAACTTACTTTGGCATCAACGCTTTCGTTAATGGCCTCGACAATTTTAGATTTGATTTGGTCTTTAAACAAAAACGGAATGGCAAATAATGCCGCAACAAATACCACAAGTACTATGGCACTTATTTTTAAAACTTTTTTTAGCATATTAATAGATTTGAGGGTTTACATAAATCGACTCCACAAAAATAGTTTTTTTTGCAAGAGTCCAAAATAAAGTTTTCTTAAAAATGTAAGAATTAACTTTATTTTAAAGAATTAAAAAAATCCGCTCTGATATTAGATCAAAACGGATTTTTTAAGGTGTTATTTTATTATTTCTGAATAAATGAAACTATTTTCTCGACTAATGCTTCAGAAATAGGAAGAGTTTCGTTATTGTAGCTCGCTATATTGTCTTCCAGATTGCCATCAATAATTTTCATAATATGATTCATCTTATCAATAATCTGCAATTCAGCATTTTTATTGGCCTGTTTTAAATTTTCGGCATCTTTAACTGCAATCTGTAGATCATTGTTTCCTTGTGCGATTAAAACCGGAATAGTGAGTTTTTGTATTTCGGTTTGCGGATTGTATTTGAACCAAGAAATCAAATAGGGCTGAATACTTGGTCTGAAAAGAGAATTCAGCATTGGATCTACTTTTTTTACTTCAAATCCATTTTTTAAACTATCGATAATAGGAAAAGTCAAGTCGTTAAGCTGTTTCATGGATTTTGCTCCAATCTGCGTTTTCAAGATTTTATCAGCTGGCTCGCCTGCGCCTGCAATCGAAACAAATTTATCGGCTTTTGCACTCGCAACCATTCCAATCAGAGAACCTTCGCTATGTCCAATTATGATTATTTTAGAAAAACGTTTGTCTAGTTTTAGGTAATTAATCCAGCTTTTTGCGTCTTGAATATAGTTTTCAAAAACAAGACTGCTTTCAGATCCGCCTGCCGCTTTGCTTTCTCCAATAGCTCTTTTATCGTAGCGTAATGATGCAATTCCGTTTTTTGCTAGCGCTTCAGCCAGCATTTTTAACGAATTGTTTTTCATCATCGGATTATTTCCGTTTCGGTCCGTTGGGCCAGAACCAGCAATGATTAAAGCAACTGGATATTTTTTGGTCAAATCTGGAGTTGTCAGCGTGCCGAAAATCTGATCGGTATTTATTTTTAATACAGCTGGCGTTTCCTTAAAAGTGATTTCTTTTTTGTCTTGAGCATTTATAAAACTCCAAAACAAAACCGTTAAAAAAAGAATTACTTTATTCATTTTTCAATTCAATTAATAAATATTGATTCCGTAAGGCAATATCGCTTGAACTCCTTTTTGTTTTTGGAATTTCTTAACCTGCTCGATAAGAAGGTAGTTTTCTTCGCCGATTTCTTCTTTGATGAAAGCTTCTTTAGATTTTGCAAAAGGAAGTCCCGAAATAAGATCGTTTAGCGTTTTTTCGTATTCAGGATAATTCTGAGTGCTGTACTTTTTTATTTTAGCTATTTTCGCAGCTTCAGCAATTGCATCATTCAATCCGCCGATTTTGTCAACTAAACCAATTTTCAACGCTTCCGATCCAGACCAAACTCTTCCTTGCGCAATAGAATCAACTTGTGCAAAAGTCATTTTACGGCCTTCAGCCACATGAGTTACAAAAGTGTTATAGATTTTTTCGACTCCTTCTAAAGTGAACGCTTTGAATTTTTCGTCAACTGGTACAAACGGACTGTAGTTTGCCGAATTCTCATGCGTTTTTACTTGCTCAGAATTGATTCCTAATTTATTGGCTAATGGGCTAAAGTTGGGCAACATTCCGAAAACACCAATTGATCCTGTAATGGTATTGTTTTCAGCAAAAATTTTATTGGCGTTGCAAGCAATATAATAACCGCCAGATGCAGCGTAATTACCCATAGAAACTACAACTGGTTTTACTTTTTTGGTAATTTCAATTTCTCTCCAAATTAAATCAGAAGTTAGCGCGCTACCGCCTGGACTGTCAATTCTCAAAACGATAGCTTTTACGTCATCATTTTTTCTGGCTTCTTGCAGAGAGCGTCGCATCGAACCTTCGCCAATAGTGTTGACATCTCCTTCGCCACTACCAATTTCGCCTTGCGCGTAAATAATAGCAATCTGATCTGTTGCGGTATTAGCCAAAGCAGTCGTTACATAATTTTGAGTATAATCTGCAATCGAAATTTTATTGTAATCTTCGTCTTTGTCCACTTTTAGCGCTTTTCTGATAGCGTCGTGGTAAACATCTTCATAAGCGACAATATCTACTAAATGTTGCTCTTTTGCCATTTCTGGAGTTCGTGCCAAAAGACCATTGGCAATTTCGTTTAATTTAGGAAGCGGAATATTTCTGCTTTTTGCAATATCGCTAGAAACCGTAGCCCAAATAGAGTTTAAAAGCGCTGTTATCTGTTCTCTATTGGCATCGCTCATTTTATTTTCTAAGAAAGGCTCAACGGCACTTTTGTATTTTCCGTGACGGATAACTTCCATACGGATTCCCGATTTGTCTTGGAAATCTTTGAAAAACATTACTTCAGAAGAAAGGCCTTTAAAGTCTAAATCTCCCGCAGGATTTATATAAATAGTATTGGCAACAGAATTTAGATAATATTCTTTTTGAGAATACGTATTGGCGTAAGCCCAAACAAATTTTCCTGATTTTTTAAAGCTTTCCAAAGCATTTCTTAAATCTTTATATTGAGCAAGACCAAGAGAAGATTCATCATTTAAGATCGAAATTCCTTTGATGTTGTCATCGGTTTTAGCAGCTTCAATCGCGTTAATGACATCCGTCAAACCAATGCCTTTTTGCTCAGAAAAACGAGTTACCCAAGGATCTTTATATTTTCCGGCGTAGTCGTTTTTGATTTCTTTTAAATTCAATTCAATAACCGAATCCGATTTAAGAGAAACGGTGTCGTCTCCTCCAAAAATAACTCCAAGAAAGATTACTCCAAAGAAGAAGAGCATGATAAAAACAAAAATACCAATAACTGTGGCAATTACATTTCCTAAAAACTTCATATGTATATTTTTTTTATAAGTAGCAAAAAAGAGCAAATTGTTACAAACGAGACATCTAAATTATTGATTGGATTTGAGACGTCGTTTCACAAATATATTGGTTAATTCTAAAATAGTTTTAGTTAATTTGCATTAATTATGAAATTACAGCATCAAGTCGTTTTATCGATAGGCAGCAACCAAGGCAGCAGACTAGAAAACATTCAAAATTGTATTGATTTACTACATCAAAATGTTGGTACTGTTATCCAAGTTTCCAAACTTTATGAAACTCCTGCTTGGGGTTTTGAAAGTGATGCTTTTTATAATTGTGCATTGCTTCTGCATACCAATTTATCTGCTCATAAAATACTCAATCAAATTTTAAAGGTCGAAAAAGAATTAGGGAGAATCCGCTTAAATCAAGAAGGATACCAGTCTAGAATTATTGATGTTGATTTGATTGCTTTTGATGATGAAATAATTGAGACCGATAAGCTTCAGGTTCCGCATCCGCTAATGCAAAACAGAAATTTTGTGCTCCTTCCGATGCAGGATTTAAAGTTACATTGGAAACATCCAATTTTGCAGAAAACAATTCCCGAATTGATTGCAGTTACTCCCGATGAAAGTATTTGTACGGTTGTTCAAAGCTTAGAAAGTCCGATTGATAAAATTCCGCTCAACCGATTTAATTATGTTTCTTTTGAAGGGAATATTGGCGCAGGAAAAACTACTTTAGTACATAAAATTGCGGAAGATTTTAATGGAAAAACTGTTTTAGAAAGATTTGCAGATAATCCGTTTTTGCCAAAGTTTTACAAAGATCAGAATCGATATGCGTTTCCTTTAGAAATGTCCTTTTTAGCCGACCGTTACCAACAATTATCTGATGATTTGGCACAATTTGATTTGTTTAAAGATTTTATAGTTGCCGATTATCATATTTTTAAATCGCTGATTTTTGCAAAAATAACCCTTGCGGAAGATGAATATCGTTTGTACAGAAATCTATTCGATATCATTTACAAAGAAATGCCAAAACCAGATTTGTATATTTATTTGTATCAGAATACAGATCGGCTTCTTCAAAACATCAAAAAACGCGGACGTGTTTATGAACAGAATATTGAGGCTACGTATTTAGAAAAAATCAATACAGGTTATCTGGAATACATAAAATCTCAAACCGATTTGAATGTTTTAATCATTGATGTTTCGGATCGCGATTTTGTAAAAAAACACGAAGATTATCTTTATATTTTGGATGAAATTCAGAAGAAGTTAATTAGTTAATGTGTCAATTTGATAATTAGTAAATTAGATAATTTTCTTAGTTTGTCGCAAATTAACTAACTTATATTTTGCCTCATAATATAATCGATACATTTTTTTCCATTATCAAATTTGTCAAATTATCTCATTTTCTAATTGACAAATTAGCTAATTATCCCAAGCTGTTTTCTCAGTTTTACAGATAATTTTTCCTGAACAAGATTATAAGACTGCTGAATGTATTTTTCCCATTCAGACTTTTTCATTCGTGTAATATCATCAATTAAAACCCATTTGTATTTTGCAACATAAGGCGCTGGTTTAAATCCAGGTTTATTGCTCATTTCTTCAAATTCTTCGTCCAAAACTTTAAACGAAGCCGATGTAGGATTTTGATCCAATCCTACCACGCAATACATTTTAGTGCCAACTGAAAACACAAGATCGTGTTCCCATTTAATATCTTCGGTTGTGCCAGTCAATTTTTGGCAGATTTCTCGAATGGTTTCTATATTCATTTTATGCTTTTAGTAATTTTTAGAATTAGATGATTCGGCAATGTGTCAATTAGATAATTTAAGCAGAAAATCCAAAGTATTATCTAATTTTCTAATTGACACATTATATAATTGATAAACTATCTTTTTAAAGTAAAATGTCCTCTTAAAACCGGCATCGAATCATCGACTTTTAATGCATACCAATAATCGGAAGCAGGAAGCGGAATTTGATTTAAAGTGCCATCCCAACTCATTTTGAAACGGCTTAATTGCGCTACTAGTTTTCCGTAGCGATCAAAAATGGTAACAACTGCCTGAGGGTAATTTTCCATTCCGGTTACTTCCCAGATGTCGTTGTAAGTGTCATTATTTGGTGTGAAAAATGGAGGGAAAACTAGTACTACAAATTGTTTTTCAGCTTCTCCGCATCTGCTTTTTTCTCGCGCATAAGCGGTCTGAAGTCCTCCAGGAACATCATAAAATACATTAGAATCTTGATAATTGACACCGTCTACAGAATATTCAAAATAATCTTCTGCTTTTACAAGATAAATGATTGCTCTAGTACCTTCAACGTCTATACGGGCAATCTGCGGAACTTTGCGCTCTTCGACAATAATCGTTTTTGTACTCGTACAATTTTCAGGACTTGTAACATCTACAGTATATGTTCCGCCTTCAGTAACATCTATAGTTTGAGTAGTTTTGCCATTAGACCATAAATAACTCATGCCAGCAATTCCTGCGTCTAATGTTCTGCTTTGAAACTGGCATAATGGCAAAGTTTCATTTGTAACAGCTGGAGGTGTATAAATGACAATGTTTATTGGAATTCTATTCGTATTTATACATCCGCTATTTGAAGCCTCAGCGTAATAAGTTGTATTTGATGAAATTGTTGGAGTTGTAAAAGCTGGTCCAGTAAAAAGACTTGTTGTTGCAGTTGCCGAATCATACCATTTAATAGAACCAACATTTGAAGTTGCTTTAATGGTTAAGCTTCCAGGGCCGCAATTAGTATAGGTGTCTTTTTCTGCAATCGGATCTGATGGAGTTATATTTATAGTTGCCGTTACTGATTTACGATTCGATTCACAGCCAGCATCAACATAATAAGTTGTAGTTGCAGTTATTGTTGGAGTAGTGTAGCTTGGGCCAGTCGCCAATAAATTTCCGCCAACAGCTGCATCAAACCATCTTATCGTTGCTCCAGCAGTTGTTGTCGAATTCAAAGTAAAACTTCCAGAATCGCAAACTGCACTAGGAATTAGAGGTTGTGTTGCTACAGGAATAGTAATTTTAGTACTCGCAGCAATTTCTAACGGAGCTTCACCCGGCATTCCGCCATATTCTACAATATATCCTTTTGGCTGATAGTTATCACCCGGAGTTAAAGAACCGGTATTAGATAAATCATTCCAAGAACCTCTTATTCCAACGCCTGGTTGTGTGATGTGCGCATAATCTTCCTCGCCTTGCTGGTTGGGTTCGCCATTGTTCCAAAAAGCAAAATTTGGTGTTGAGCCATTGGCGTTTCCATTCCAAAAAACAGTTCCATTTTCTGGTCCAGTAACCCATTTCCAAACACCTTCTGTTTCGGCATCACTTCCGCCAATCCATCCCGTTCCAGAGGCTTGTTCGCCAATTAATTTGGCTTCATCAGCAGATAAAATTGTGGCTAAATATCCTTGAAGCCCATAATAAGTGCGTGCCGCTGCTGCATCTCGCGCCGCCGTCCATGTGATGCCAATACTTGAAACATATTCGTAATAATGCTGTGTAGAGGGCAAATAATTTGCTTTACCCATTGTAATAGAAAATGTTCTAATTCCAGAAGCCGTTGCAGAAGAATTTGTAAAAACAACATCTTTAATGGCTGCAACAAAATCTGAATATAAAACATCTGCTCCTGTAGGACTTGATAAGGTTAGTTTTCCAGCTGTTGCATCCCAGCTTGTGCTAATAGTTGGGTGTGAAGCAGGATTTGAAAGTTCCAGTTTGTCAAAACCACTCGAATATCCAGAAGAAATTTGAATGTAAACGGCTTCAGTTCCTGTGTCTGATGGATCATTGTCTATTGTAACATCTTCTACAATTTTAATAGTGCCTTGAGGACAGTATAATTGGTCTCCTATAGCTTTGATAGAAGGAGGCGCAGTAGCTACGACCCTACTGCAATCAGTAGAATATCTAGCTGTATTGTCTCTGTAAGAAGACCAGTTGGCATTAGAATAATTTTCGTTATCTACGAGAATGCACGTCAGAGCTGGATTGTTTTTAAAATCAACAGCAGTAAGGTTTGAGTTTTGCCCATTTTTTACATTCAGATAAGTCAATTGGTTATTATCACACCAAAAATTTATTAGACTACGATTGGTAGAAATGTCCAGACTGGTTAATTGATTGAAACGACAATTTAGAACGAACAATTTTGTGTTTTGTGTAACATTTAGCGAGGTCAAACGATTGGAAAGGATATTGAAATAACTAAGGTCAACATTAGAAGAAACATCAATGCTTGAAAGGTTGTTAGAAGCACAGCTTAAATCTCGTAATAAAATATTTTTAGACAAATCTAAAGAGCTTATTTGATTTGCAGTACAATTTAAACCTATTAAGGCTAGATTTTTGCCAACGTCTAAAGTAGTTAGAAGATTATTAGGGCAAAAAAGCGTTTGTAAAAGCAAGTTTTGAGATACGTCTAAACTGCTTATTTTATTGTGATCTACAAATAAAGTTTCTAAAGCCGTATTTTTTGCAATATCAAGAGTGGTTAGCTCATTGTAACCGCAATCTAAATGTCTAAGCAGTAAATTTTTTGAAAGATCTAAAGAAGTAATTCTGTTATTGGTGTAGGGATTATTATTGTCTGATAATCCCAAGTCTAATTGTTCTAAATTTGTAAAAGCTTCAATTCCAGATAAATTAGAAATGCTTCTGCCGGGAATTACTAGCATTTTTACATTGACAACATTGGCGGTAAGAACTTGATTGTCAATAATACCATTATCAATATTCAAATCGATTAAAGCTTGTTCAAAATTAGGATCAGGAATTTGAGTATATTGTTGTGCAAATCCAATAAAACTGGACAGCAGTAAAGGGAATAAAAAAGACGCTTTTAAAAAGTAATGTTTTTTCATTTTATAAAAGTATCACTTTTATAATAACAAAAAAATATTTTTACATTTCTAACATTTTAAGTCTAAAAAATATTTTAAAATCACATTTTTTTAATAAAAATGCGCATTAGTTTTTATTTGGCCAATTCATTTTTTGAAACAAATCCCAAACCACAATTCCAGCGCTTACAGAAATGTTAAGAGAGTGTTTGGTTCCAAGCTGCGGAATTTCAATACATCCATCACAGATAGCAACAGCCTCTTGCGATACGCCGTAAACTTCATTTCCGAAAACTAAAGCATATTTCTGGTCTTTTTCGATTTTAAAATCTTGAAGAAAAATAGAACTTTCCACTTGCTCAATCGCCATTGTAAGTACGTTTTCTTTCTTTAAGTTTTCTATGACTTCCAAAACATTTTCATGATGTTCCCAAGCAACAGTTTCGGTAGCGCCAAGAGCGGTTTTATGAATTTCTTTGTTTGGAGGAGTTGCAGTAATACCGCATAAAATTATTTTTTCAATCAAAAACGCATCAGCAGTTCTAAATACAGAACCAATATTATGCAGACTTCTAATATCGTCTAAAACTAATATTAAAGGGGTTTTCTCTGATTTTTTGAAATCTTCAATTGATTTGCGGTCTAGTTCGCTGTTTTCGAGTTTTCTCATTGTGTTTAATTCAAGTCATAAAAAAAGCTTCCAAAGATAAGGAAGCTTTTTGATTATTTTAAATGTTTCTCAGATTAGCTTTTTACTGGATCTGGTAAAACTGTACCTTTAATAGTAAGGATTTTTGTTGGCTGTCCTTCTGCGTTAGAAGTTACTGTTACCGTTTTTGTGAAAGCACCAACTCTGTCAGTAGCATATTTTACACCAATAACACCTTTAGCTCCTGGGGCAATTGGTTCTTTTGGAGTTGTTGGAACAGTACATCCACAAGATCCTTGAGTGTTAGTAATGATTAATGGTTTTGTTCCGTTGTTAACAAAAACAAACTCACGTTTACCATCAGCATTGTGAGCGATAGTTCCGTAATCAATAGTTTCTGTTTCGAAAAGCATACCTGCTCCTTCAACTTTTGCAACTTTAGTAGCTTTAGCTTTTTTAGTTGTTTGTGCATTTGTTGCTGTGATACCAGCTACAGCCAACATAGCGAATAAAATTATTTTTTTCATCTTTAAGGGTCTTTTTTTAAATGATAAACAAAGCTATGTAAAATTCTCCAACCGTAAACTAAAAAAATCTTAAAATATTTTAATTTTTGAAGCTTTCGATATGCCGTTAAAAAATCATAAATTCGCTGTCTTAATTTTTTCATTTTAAAACATTACAATTTGGCAGCTAAAGAAAAAGTGGTGAAGGAAACACCTTTAATGAAACAGTACAACGAGATCAAGGCTAAATATCCTGATGCCTGTCTGCTTTTCAGAGTAGGAGATTTTTATGAAACATTTGGAGAAGATGCCATTAGAGCTTCAAAGATTTTAGGAATTACATTAACTAAAAGAGGAGCAGGATCTGATACTGAAACGGCGCTAGCTGGGTTTCCGCATCATTCTGTAAACACTTATTTGCCAAAGTTGGTAAAGGCGGGACTTCGTGTAGCGATCTGTGATCAGCTGGAAGATCCGAAAATGACAAAAACTATTGTAAAAAGAGGAGTAACTGAACTTGTGACTCCAGGGGTTTCTTTGAACGATGAGGTTTTACAGTCAAAATCAAACAACTTCTTAGCATCGGTTTATTTTGCTAATAAAAATATCGGAATTTCATTTTTAGATGTTTCTACAGGTGAGTTTTTAACGGCTCAAGGAAATGCAGAATACATCGATAAATTATTACAGAACTTCAATCCGAGTGAGGTTTTAGTTCCTAAGAATAATAAGAATGATTTTAAAACTGCTTTTGGAGAAGATTTTCATAGTTTCTATTTAGAAGATTGGATTTATAAAGAAGATTATGCTCTTGAAACGCTGACCAAACATTTTCAGACTAATTCCTTAAAAGGATTTGGTGTTGAAGAATTGAAAGAAGGAATAATTGCTTCTGGAGCAATTTTATATTATTTGTCAGAAACGCAACATAACCGCGTACAGCATATTACGGCGATTCAGCGTATTGCGGAAGACGCATACGTTTGGATGGATCGTTTTACCATTCGAAACTTAGAATTATACCATAGCTATAATCCAAATGCGGTTACACTTTTGGATGTGATCGATAAAACGCTTTCGCCAATGGGAGGGCGTTTATTGAAACGCTGGCTGGCATTGCCTTTAAAGGATGCAAACAAAGTAAAAAGCCGACACGAAGTTGTGGCGTATTTAAAATCGAATCCTGAAATTCTGCATAACATTCAATATCAGATTAAGCAGATTTCAGATCTAGAGCGTTTGATTTCTAAAATTGCTGCAGGAAAAGTTTCGCCAAGAGAAATTGTTTATTTAAAGGAATCTTTAGATGCTATTATTCCAATTAAAACATTGGCGCTTGAAAGTCCACAAGAAGCGGTAAAAGTAATCGGAGATAGTTTGCATGCTTGTGATTTGCTTCGCGAAAAAATCAAAACGACTTTAAATCAAGATGCTCCTGTTGCTATTTCAAAAGGAAATGCGATTGCAAAAGGGATTAATGAAGAGTTGGATGAATTGCGTGCGATTTCGACTTCTGGAAAAGAATTTTTAGAAGCAATTGAAAAAAGAGAATCAGAACGCACAGGAATTTCTTCATTGAAAATTTCATTCAATAATGTTTTCGGATATTACATCGAAGTTCGAAATACACATAAAGATAAAGTTCCGGAAGAATGGATTCGTAAACAGACTTTGGTAAATGCAGAACGCTACATTACTGAAGAATTAAAAGAATACGAAACTAAAATTTTAGGAGCTGAAGAAAAAATCTATAAAATAGAAAGCGAACTTTTTGAACAATTAGTAGCGTGGATTGGAACTTATATTAAACCAGTTCAAATGAATGCGTATTTAATTGCGCAATTAGATTGTTTATGTTCGTTTACTCAAATGGCTGTTGAAAACCAATATGTATGTCCAGAAATCGATGATACTTTCGAATTGGATATCAAAAACGGAAGACACCCTGTAATCGAAAAACAATTGCCAGTTGGAACGCCTTATATTGCCAACGATGTCTTTTTAGATAGAGAAACACAGCAGATTATTATGATTACCGGTCCTAACATGTCGGGTAAGTCTGCAATTTTAAGGCAAACCGCTTTAATTGTGCTTTTGGCTCAAATGGGAAGTTTTGTCCCTGCTGATAGTGTTAGAATGGGAATTGTAGATAAGATATTTACCAGAGTTGGAGCTTCAGACAACATCTCGATGGGCGAATCTACATTTATGGTCGAAATGAACGAAACAGCTTCTATTTTGAATAATATTTCAGATAGGAGTTTGGTATTGCTTGATGAGATCGGAAGAGGAACAAGTACCTACGACGGAATCTCGATTGCTTGGGCGATTGCTGAATTCTTGCACGAACATCCGGGAAGAGCAAAAACGCTTTTTGCAACGCATTATCATGAGCTGAATGAAATGACAGAATCGATGCCGAGAATTCAGAATTTCAATGTGGCGGTAAAAGAGCTAAAAGATACCGTTCTGTTTGTTAGAAAACTGGTAAAAGGGGGAAGTGCGCACAGTTTCGGAATTCATGTGGCTAAAATGGCCGGAATGCCTCAATTGGTTATTTCGAAAGCACAAAAACTTTTAAAGAAATTAGAAAAGAATCATTCGAGCGATGCTCTAAACGGAATAAAATCGGCAAATGAAGAAATGCAGATGAGTTTCTTTAATTTGGATGATCCTTTGTTGGAAGAGATAAAAGAAGAAATTCTGAATCTCGATATTAATGCAATTACACCTGTAGAAGCGTTAATGAAACTAAATGAGATTAAAAGAATGTTGGTTAAAAAATAATTTTAAATAATTTTCAAATTTAAAGTTTAGGTTATCAGAAAGTTATAAAATAAGTCGATTTTTTTTTGAAAAAACGCTTGTGTAATTGAATAAATGTCCTAAATTTGCACTCGCAATACGAAACAAATCAAGTGTTGCAGTTCTTAGTAAAATTTGAAAAATGCGAAAATAGCTCAGTTGGTAGAGCGCGACCTTGCCAAGGTCGAGGTCGCGGGTTCGAGCCCCGTTTTTCGCTCAAAAACCATACAATGCTCGGATGGTGAAATTGGTAGACACGCTGGACTTAAAATCCAGTGAACAGCAATGTTCGTGCGGGTTCAAGTCCCGCTCTGAGTACTAAAGCCTCTTCTTTTGAAGAGGCTTTTTTGTTTCTAGGCTACGCTGGAGGTTCTGAGGTGCTAAGATTCTGAGGTTCTAAGGTTTTTAGGATTTGAGAATTTTTGGTACTAGGTAAGCTTAGGAACTTAGGGGCTTAGTAGCTCAGTATCTTAAAAAAAAATCAACAATCTAAAATTTCTAAATGGGTGCTTTTGTAATTAGCAAGCGATTTAATGATGAATATAAATTTACGTTTACTTCGAGAAGAGGGAAAGTGATTTTTACGAGCCTGAGTTATGAGTTGAGATTTGAATGTGAGGAGGATATTGAAAAGTTTAAGGCGAATGTCGATCAGGCTAAGTTTTTAAAATTTAAAGGTTCTGGAGGAAAGTATTTTTTCAAATTGATGTTGGGAGAGGTACACTTTGCTACGAGCCGTAAATATAGTACGGAATTGCTTTTGCAGAAAGGAATAAAAGAAATTGTAACCTATTCTTCTAGATCGGAAATTTTAGATTTCTCTTCAAGTGAATCAATTTTTGGAGATGAAGAGTCTGAAGAAGAAGAGGAAGAGGCTGCTGAATAATAATAAAAAAAGCGTCTGCAATTGCGGACGCTTTTTTTTTTTTGTGTTTAATAGTGATTATCGAAAAATTAATCACAAAAAAAAACCATCTAAAAGATGGTTTTAAAATCGTTAGAACTTAGGTTCTAATTATTTTTTTACTTCTTCTACTTTAGCAGCAGCAGAATCAACTTTAGCAGCAGCAGAATCAACAGTTGCAGCAGCAGAATCAACTACAGCAGCAGCTGAATCAACAGCAACAGCAGTAGAATCTACAGCAGGAGCTTCAGCAGCAGCGTCAGCTTTTTTACAAGATACAACAGTTAATACAGCAACAACAGCTAAACTTAAAAATACTTTTTTCATCTTACTTTATTATAAAAGGTTAATTATTAATTCGTGGCAAAGATATAAATTTTTTAATATGTAAAATATTTTTTCACTTTTTTTTTAAAATATTTTCCTTACTCACGATTATCTTATTTATCAAATAATATGCCAAAATTATAAAAATTTCTTAAATTATTTAATTTATCGCGTAAATAATTTTTTATTAAATATTCTTTATAAAAACAGGTCGTTTTATTTCTCTGGCTTACGGTTTGTTTTGTTTTTTAAGAGTATTTATTCAAGTGCTTTTCAAGAAAAATACCTTTGATTTTACTCTTTTTCTGAAATAAATGTCTGCTGTGAGCACTCAGAGCTACGAAATGAGTTTTATAATCGTATCAGTTGCTCCTTTATTATCTTGAATAAATGATCTGCAGATTTCACTTTTTTCTTTTAGAAAGCTTGGGTCGTTTAATAATCGGTCAAAAATTTCTTTTAATTCTTTGCTTGTTGTTATTGGTGTGCAGCCACCAATTTCAACTAAAGCAATTGCTTCTGCAAAATTGGAATAATTAGGTCCAATTACAATCGGAATTCCAAATGTGGCCGGTTCCAGAATATTGTGTATTCCAGGATTTCCAAATCCGCCTCCTACATAAGCGATCGTTCCATAACTATAAATCTTAGTCAAGATTCCGACAATATCAATTATAAAGATATTATAAACAGATAAATCTTTGTTTTCTTTCTCTGAAAATAAAATAGTCGGTTTTGTAATTTTTGATTGGAGATCTGAAATCTGATCTGGTTTAATGTTGTGCGGAGCAATAATGAACTTTACATTTTCAGGCGCTTGATTGATATATTCTGCGATTAAAACTTCGTCTTTTGGCCATGAGCTTCCTATAACAATCGTAGGCTGATTATTTTTGAAATTTTCAATATAATCCAGACGGTTGTCTCTTTCTAAAATGGCGTTTACACGATCAAAACGGGTATCGCCAGAAACAATTACATTTTTAAAGCCAAGGCTTTCTATTTTTTGCTTCGATTTTTCATTCTGAACAAAGAAATAAGTAAAAGCGTTTAAGGCTTTTCTATAAAATCCGCCGTACCATTTAAAGAACATTTGGTTGTCTCTAAAAATTCCAGAAATTAAATAAGTTGGAGTCTTATGGTTTTCAAGTTCTTTTAAATAATTCAGCCAAAATTCATATTTAATGAAAAAAGCTTTTTCAGGATGAACTATTTTAATGAATTTTTCCGCATTGCTTTTACTGTCCAAAGGAAGGTAAACAGTGGCATCTGCGACTGTGTTATTTTTACGCACTTCGTATCCAGAAGGTGAAAAAAAGGTAACAACAATTTTGTGAGCTGGATATTTTTCTTTGATTTTTTCTATAACAGGAAGTCCTTGCTCGTATTCGCCCAACGATGCAGAATGAAACCAAATGGTCTTGTCTTCAGGTTGTATTTTTTCTTGTAGCGTATCAAAAACATTTTTTCGGCCCTCTACAAAAAGCTTAATTTTCGGACTAAACAAGGCTATGATTCTTAAGAAAAATCCTGCGATGTGGATGGCTAAATTGTATAAAAAAAGCATGTAATTTTTTTTGCAGCTAAATTACATTTCTTTCGACTATTTTCATTGGTTTGAAGCTATTAATAACTATTTTTGTTCCTCCTTTTAGAGATTTCTGTCTAAAAACAGCGTCTTTAATTTTTAAATACATTTAAAATGAAAAAAATACAAATGGTTGACTTGAAGAGTCAATACGAAAAAATAAAATCTACTGTCGATGCTTCAATTCAGGAAGTTTTAGATACAAATACTTATATTAACGGTCCTTTAGTTCATCAGTTTCAAAAGAATCTTGAAGATTATTTAGGAGCAAAACACGTTATTCCATGCGCAAACGGAACAGATGCTTTGCAGATTGCCATGATGGGATTAGGTCTTCAGCCAGGAGACGAAGTAATTACTGCCGATTTTACTTTTGCAGCAACTGTTGAGGTTATCGCTTTGTTGCAATTAACTCCAGTTTTGGTAGATGTTGATATGGTAAATATGAATATTGATATCGATGCGCTTAAAAAAGCAATTACGCCAAAAACAAAAGCAATTGTTCCTGTTCATTTATTTGGACGCGCTGCCAATATGGATGCGATTATGGAAATTGCATCTCAATACAATTTATATGTAATCGAAGACAATGCTCAAGCAATTGGAGCAGATTATGTTTCTAAATCGGGTTCTAAAGCTAAGGTTGGAACAATCGGTCACGTTGCAGCGACTTCTTTCTTTCCATCTAAAAACTTAGGATGTTACGGAGATGGAGGAGCAATTTTTACAAATGATGATAAACTAGCGCACATCATCCGCGGAATTGTAAATCATGGAATGTACGAGCGTTACCACCATGATGTTGTGGGGGTAAATTCACGTTTGGACAGTATTCAGGCAGGAGTTTTAAATGCAAAATTGCCTTTATTGGATGAATATAATAAAGCGCGCCGTTTAGCAGCGACTAAATACAATGCGGCTTTTGCTGGAAATGCAAAAATCATTACGCCAGAATTTGATGCAAACGAAAATGATCACGTTTTTCATCAGTATGTTTTAAGAATTATCGATGCAGATCGTAATGCTTTAATGCAACATTTATTAGATAAAGGAATTCCATGTGCAATTTACTATCCAATTCCGCTTCACTCTCAAAAAGCGTATTTAGATCCTCGTTATAAAGAAGAACAATTTCCTGTAACAAATCAGTTAGTTCAGGAAGTAATTGCGCTTCCAATGCACACAGAATTGGATGACGAGCAGATTAAATTTATTACAGACAGTGTAATAGAATTTTTAAAATAAGAAACTATTATTAGCCGAAAATATAACCACAAACAACCACAAAATGAAAGTATTAGTAACAGGAGGATTAGGATTTATCGGATCGCACACTGTAGTCGAATTGCAAAATGAAGGCTTTGAAGTCGTGATTATTGATAATCTTTCCAATTCTTCAGAAGATGTTTTAAAAGGAATTACAGCGATTACAGGTAAAACGCCTTTATTCGAAAAATTAGATTTAAGAGAAAAAAGTGCTGTTCGGGATTTCTTTAAAAAACACGATGATGTTACTGGAGTCATTCATTTTGCAGCTTCAAAAGCAGTTGGAGAAAGTGTTGAGCAACCATTGTTGTATTATGAAAACAACATTAGCAGTTTAATTTACCTTTTACAGGAATTACAGCAAAAACCAGAGGCAAGTTTTATTTTCAGCTCTTCTTGTACGGTTTACGGTCAAGCCGAAAAAATGCCAATTACAGAAGATGCTCCAGTCCAAACAGCAATGTCTCCTTACGGAAATACCAAACAAATTGGAGAAGAAATTATTACTGATACTGCAAAGGTTACCAATATCAGCGCTATTTTATTGCGTTATTTTAACCCAGTTGGGGCGCATGAATCAGTAGAAATTGGAGAATTGCCATTAGGAGTTCCTCAGAATTTGGTTCCATTTATTACGCAGACAGGAGTAGGCTTACGTCAGGAATTATCGGTTTTCGGAAACGATTATCCAACGCCAGACGGAACTGCAGTTCGCGATTATATTCATGTTGTTGATTTAGCAAAAGCGCACGTAATTGCGTTACAGCGTTTGTTGAATAAAAAGAATTTAGCAAAAGTGGAAACTTTTAATTTAGGAACTGGAAAAGGAAGTTCTGTTTTGGAGGTCATTCACAGTTTTGAAAAGGTCAGCGATAAAAAATTGCCATACAAAATGATGCCACGCCGTGAAGGAGATATTACCGAAGCGTATGCAAATACAGATAAGGCAAATAATGTGCTAGGATGGAAGGCTGAACTAAGTTTAGACGAAGCTATGGCGAGCGCCTGGAAATGGGAACAAAAAGTGAGGAATAAATAAATTTCTTATCAATTAAAATTATAAAATTTTAAGATCCCAAATTATAGCAGTATAGTTTGGGATTTTTTTTAGCGTATTGAGTGTCATGAAACAAACTATAGATTATAAATTAATATTTGCCTTAATGGCGGTTGGCATTATTTGGGGAACCACCTTTTTAGGAATCAGAGTTGCGGTCGAAACTATTCCGCCTTGGTTTGTAACATCAATTCGTCAAGGATTGGCAGGAATAATTATGATGGTTATTTTGCTGTTCAAAAAAGAATTAAAATGGATTGGCTGGGAAAATTTAAAGCATCAGCTGGTTGCATCGGTTTCGATGCTTGTCATTGCAAATGGTTTTACGACAATTGCAGAACAAACTTTGCCAAGCGGATTAGCTTCTGTTATTAGCGCTTTAGCACCGATACTTATTTTTCTGGGCAGTATTTTGTTCGGATTGCAAAAAATGAGTTTCAAAGGATTTATGGGGGTGGTTATCGGTTTCTCGGGAGTTGTTTTAATATTTAAAGACGGACTCGCCTCTTTTTTGGACGAAGATTACAGAACCGGAATGATATTCATGGGATTTGCAATCACAGCGTGGGCAGCAGGAACCATTTATACCAAAATTCACGGAAGTAAATCCAAGAATATTATCTTGAATTTATTTTACCAATTTTCAATGGCTTCTTGCATTCAATTGGTTTTGGCTTCTATTTTTTCTCCAAATCCAGATGTAAGTTCATGGAGTTTGACCAGTATAGGTGCAGCTTTGTACTTGTCAATTTTCGGATCAGTAATTGCTTTTTTTAGTTATAATTATGCCTTGAAACACGTTACGCCGGTACAGGTTTCTATTCTGGCATATATCAATACGATTATTGCGGTATTCTTAGGCTGGCTTCTTTTGAATGAGAGAATAACAGTTGAGTTTATAATTGCAACAATTCTAATTATTTTAGGAGTTTTTATTATTAATTATAAAAAGAAAGAAAAAACTTTCAAATAAATTCATGTTCGATCTTTTTGTTGTAAATTTGAAGAATTAAGAAAGTGATTATGGATGCAAAAAAAGAAAACGAGAAAAACAACAAGTTCGAAGAACCTGCAGTTGATTATAAGCCGATAAGACCAAAATTTAAAGGCATAGATCATGAGACTTTTGATTTTGATGCTGAGTTTGCTAAGGGATTAACACCAGAGGAATTTAAAACTGAAATGTCCAAAAGAATAAAAGCTTATCCTTGGAAAAAATAATTTTAACAGATGCTGTTCTAAAGTATTTCGACATTTTAGTTTTTAATCTTTTTGAAGAAGAATATTTTGGTTTTTTTGAATCTGCGGAAAATTATGTTCATAAAATTGTAGATTTTGTTTTATCGAGTATTTCAAATTTTCCTCATAAAAAAACTCCCAATTCAATTAAACATTTAGGAGTAAACTACATTTTCTACAAAACAAATTCTAGAACGACTTGGTATATATTTTTTGAAAAAAGAGGACAAAATTATTTGATAACAGGAATCATAAATAATAATTCTATTGAAGCTAAAGACCTTTAAAAATAAAAATCCCGAACTCATAAATAAATGAATTCGGGATTTTAAATTTATATTTTAACTGATCACTAAAAAAAAAACTGACCACTGATCACTTTAAAAATTAAGCATTAGCAGTAGCAGCTTCTTTATCAATTTTGTTAATTAATCCAGCTAAAACTTTTCCAGGACCAACTTCAGTAAATAAAGTTGCGCCGTCAGCGATCATTTGTTGTACAGATTGTGTCCATTTTACAGGAGCTGTTAATTGAATGATTAAGTTCTTTTTAATTTCGTTAGCATCAGAAACTGCGTTTGCAGTAACGTTTTGATACACTGGACAAATTGGAGTTGAGAAAGTAGTTGCTTCAATTGCAGCAGCCAATTCTTCTCTTGCAGGTTCCATCATTGGTGAGTGGAAAGCACCTCCAACAGGCAGAATCAAAGCACGTTTTGCTCCGGCAGCTTTCATAGCTTCACAAGCTTTTTCAACAGCAGTAGTTTCTCCAGAAATTACCAATTGACCAGGGCAGTTATAGTTTGCAGCCACTACGACACCATCGATAGAAGCGCAAACTTCTTCAACAACATTATCAGCTAAACCTAAAACCGCGGCCATTGTAGACGGAGTGATTTCGCAAGCTTTCTGCATTGCTTGAGCACGCTGAGAAACTAATTTTAATCCGTCTTCAAAAGATAAAGTTCCGTTCGCAACTAAAGCTGAAAATTCTCCCAATGAGTGACCCGCAACCATTTCCGGTTTAAAATCTTCCAAAGTTTTAGCTAAAATAACAGAGTGTAAAAATACAGCTGGTTGAGTCACTTTCGTTTCTTTTAGTTCTTCGGCAGTACCTTCGAACATAATATCTGTAATTCTGAAACCTAGAATTTCATTTGCTTTTTCGAATAATTCTTTGGCTAAAGCCGAATTTTCATAAAGGTCTTTACCCATTCCTGTGAACTGTGCACCTTGACCCGGAAATACGTATGCTTTCATTTGTCTAATTTAATTTTTTATTTTTTTTTAAAATTGAAAATTAGTTTCAATTGGAAGGCAAAAGTACTATTTTTTTAACTTGTATAACCCTTAAACATGTAAATCCATGCTAATCTTGAAAATCGGAGATTAAAAGGAGTAAGTAAAGTAATCACGACTGCAATGATCGGAAGGATTCTTAAATCGAAGTTAGTTTCGAAGAAATATTGCGCAATACAATACGTTGCAATACCCTGAGCTACCGTTAAGCCATAGTTTACGTACATGGCGCCAAAGAAATAACCAGGCTCTTTTTGGAATTTATAATGGCAATGACTACAATATTCGTTCATTTTCGGAAAACTGAAATTCAGAAAAATATTCTTGTCTGTAAAAACTTTTCCTTTGTGACAAACAGGACATTCGTTTTTTAAAATATGAGTTAATGCGCTTGACATGATTTTGTTAATTTTTGTTTGTACAAAGGTAATTTGTAATGACTTAAAAGTCTTTTTTATATCTTCGCTTATTATAGCACAAAAAAGACATTTTTGACTAAATTTTCAAAATCTAAATTCCAAATTCCAAATCGATCAATAGCATTCTGTAATCAGAAATCAATAAAAATTTTTTGTGTATGAAAAGATATCCCGTTTATAGCGTTCAAAATTTCAGCTGTAACGACATTCACCGTGATTTTTATGTCAATACTTTTAAAGAACATTTAAAAAGCCACAGTTTTGTCGAAGAACCGCATCGTCATGATTCGTATTTAATGGTTTTTTTTACCAAAGGTTCAGGATTGCATGAAGTCGATTTTGATCAGTTTGAAATAAAAAGAGGGAGTCTTTTTGTTTTACAGCCTGGACAGATGCATCATTGGAACTTATCTGAAGACATAGAAGGTTTCGTAATCATCTTTTCGCAGGAATTGTACAATTTGTATTTTGGACAAAAAAAAATCAACGATTATAATTTTTATCATTCCATTCATAACCGACCAGAAATGGTTTTTGAAGAAAATGAGATTCCTAAAATCCTGCCTTTTTTCAATTTATTGATTCAGGAAAACACTCAAAACAACAAATATCAATTAGATAAATTACTGAATTTATTAGATTGCATTCATATCGAAGTGTCTAGAAAATATAGCGAAACCTATTCGCATCAAACACATTCGTACAATATCAAAATCAATACTTTCGAATCACTTTTAGAAGAATATTTCAGAACCGAAAAGTTGCCTTCTTTTTATGCAGAAAAACTCAATATTACATTAAAACACCTAAATAGAATCTGTAACGAAATTCTTCAAAAAACAGCAACAGAAGTCATAACAGACCGCGTAATCTTAGAAATCAAAAGAATGCTGATTGATAAACAATTAGCCGTAAACGAAGTCGCATTCAAAGTCGGTTACGAAGATTATTCCTATTTCTCCCGCTTCTTCAAAAAACAAACTGGAATGTCTCCCACAGAATTTAGAAATACAGTGCGATAGTTTTTTCCGCCACGAATTCACGAATTTTTTTATGCGCAAAGATGATAAAAATAATTCGTGAATTCGTGGCTATAAAAAAAGCCCTGCACTTCATAGCACAGAGCTTTTAACCAACCAATTTTAATCTAAAACCAAAAGATTAAGCTTGTTTTACGAATTGTAATTCGATATTTAATTTTACTTCTTCACCAACTAAAACTCCTCCAGTTTCAAGAGCAGAGTTCCAGTTTAAGCCCCAATCTTTACGATTGATTTTTCCCTCTATGCTTAAACCAACTTTAGTATTTCCCCAAGGATCAGTCATGATTCCGCTGAATTCAACTGGGAATTTTACTGTTTTAGAAACACCTTTAATGTTTAAATCTCCAGTTAATTCAAATTCACCATCGTTGATTTTTTTGAAAGCAGAAGATTTGAAAGTTAATTTTGGATGATTCTCAGCGTCAAAGAAATCACCGCTTCTTAAATGTCCGTCACGGTCAGCATTTGCAGTGTCAACAGAAGCGATATCAGCAGAAAAACTGAAATCTGCATTGTCAAAACTTTCGCCCTCTGTAATTGCAGAAGCTTCATAAGTTCCAAATTTTCCTGAAACATTAGTAAACATCATGTGTTTAACTTTAAAACCAATTTCTGAGTGAGTTGGGTCAATTGACCATTTTGTAGTTGCCATAATTTTATTTTTTAAATAATTAATTTGTTTCATTTTGATAGGACAAAGTTACGGTGACAGTTGTCCTGAAGCACTTAACCTAGATTAAGAAATGAAAATTGAGATTTATTTATAAGCCACAGATTTTTTGTTTGCCACGAATTACACGAATCCTCACGAATTTTATTTGTTTTTAATTTGTGTAATTAGTGAAATTCGTGGCTTAAACTTTAGTAAATTACAAAAAAAAGAAACGGCAACAATCTGATTTATAGATTTATTGCCGTTTCCAAGTACAGGTATTTAATTGTTTTTGTTTGAATTAATAATTCATCGGAACATCCATTAATAAAAATTCAGCATCTGTGTTGGCTTGAATCTTAAGAGTGTTAGTTCCTGAAATTCCAACGGCATCACGGCTGTTCAATTCCTGACCGTTGATGGTTACATTTCCTTTCAAAACGAAAGCGTAAACTCCGTTTCCTTCTTTTTTGATTTTATATTCCGCAGAAACTCCAGAATCGAAATTCCCCATATTGAACCAAGCGTCTTGGTGAATCCAAACCCCTTCATCGTCTGCATTTGGAGATAAAACCTGAGACAATTTATTATGTCTGTCGGCAACATCCAAAGTAATCTGCTGGTAACGTGGCGTAACGTTTCTTTTGTTTGGAAACAGCCAAATCTGCAATAATTTAGTCTGCTGATCTGCATTTGGATTAAATTCGCTATGCTGAATTCCAGTTCCAGCGCTCATCACCTGAATGTCTCCGTTTTTGATCACCTCAGTATTTCCCATACTGTCTTTGTGAGCCAAATCTCCTTCAAGCGGAATCGTAATGATTTCCATATTATCGTGTGGATGCGTTCCAAAACCCATTCCGGCAGCAATCGTATCATCGTTTAAAACTCTCAAAGCTCCAAACTGAATTCTATCTGGATTGTACCAGCTCGCAAAACTAAAACTGTGATAAGCATTTAACCAACCGTGATTTGCATTTCCTCTTGATTCTGCTTTATGTACTACTATATTTTCCATGACTTTGTCGTTTTGTTATTTTTATAGTACAAAGATACCACCATGGTAAAGGAAAAGCACTTAATCTAGGTTAAGTTCTTAAGCAGCTAAGATTTTAAGCTACTAAGGGGCTAAGTTTTTTTGGAAGCAGAAATTTTATTTTTCAAAAGAAGTCTAGTCCCGCTATCCGTTTCAATCTTTTGTGCCGAACCCCGTCACAAAAGGATTTCCACCTCTATCGGGGCTAATTTAGAAGTTTTTGTTTTCAGGGGTATTATAGACAAGATTAACCGTTTAGTTTGTCATTCCGAGGAACGAGGAATCTTCGCAAGTAGCTCCGCAAAGTGAATTGCTAATCTTTGTCGAGTTTCTAACGGAGATTCCTCGTTCCTCGGAATGACAAAAATCACGTGGAAAGAAAGAAAATCAACTATTTTATCCTAATCAATCTCCCTTTTCCAGTCACTTCATCAAGATAATTCGCAGCAGAACTATTCTTATCATGCATATAAAATTCAATAGTATCTTTTTGAATCTGATCTTTTGGAATAGTTATAACTAAGCTAGTATTTATGAAGTTTTCCAACAATACTGCTTTGCCATAAGAAACCTTTCCTTTTGGCATGTATTTATTATCAAAAACGAACACACTATCCTTAAAAGTAATTTTATCTTTTTGGATATAAGAATTATCGTCTTCTATTAAATAATTATAACGGCCATTAAGCTTATCTGTTTTCTGATTGAAATTAAAAGAAAGCAGAATTATAATTAAAGATAAATATTTCATAAGATTCTAGCTGTATTGATTAATAAACTGCTGCACAACAGCATCGGTATTCTCATGACGTTTTTTCTTTTCCAAAACAATTGGTGGTGCGGCTCTTTCTAGGCAGTTTTCAACAGCACAAGTTTCGCAGGTAACGCCCACAATTCGTTTTACCAAAGGCTTTCCATCAATAAATTTGAATTTCTTTTTCATGGTCGGATTAATTAAAATCCCAACTGATATACTTCTAATATAATTTTCAGCAAAAGGATCTTTTGTAGCCGAAGAGAAAACCAAATATTCATTTCCGCTATTGGCATAACTCGAAATCTGTGCATCAAAAAAATGAGGTTTATTTTGACGAATTGCTTCATCAATAGTTTTAACCGAAACCCATCTTCTGCAATAATGCTCGTTGGTTTCGTTGGCGTGCGGTTCCTGCTGGTGCGTAATGTGTAATTCTTTGTTGATCTGATAAAAATCAGAATCTATCCTATGTGATAATCTCAGAAAGAAAAGGTTCTTCAGTTGAAAATCTTTTGGCAACAAATTTGTCAATCGCTGATAAAATGATTCGGGTGAAACCTGAAAACTTTCAATTAGCGAAACAAATTCTTCTGGTTTTGGATTTTCATTTTCTAGAAAAAGATTGATTTTATCTACAACCAATTTTCTCGGCAAAAGCAAAGCACCGGCAAAATAAGAAGCATAGAAATTATTCAGAACCTGATCAAAATTTTCAAACTTAATCCAGCTAAACGTCAATAAACGATCAGATATTTTGAGATAATTATAAGCAATTTCTTTGGCTAAAATAAAAGCTTTTTGTGGATCATCCAATTCGGTTGAAAGCAATAATGTTCTGCTCTTCGGAACATAAATCGAACGCAAATCGCCCAAAGCTTCCTGATCGGTAAAAGCAATTTCTTCAATTTTATACTCGTATTCTTCTTTGAGAATCGCTTCCAATTCTTCAACACTAATTTTAGAATCTAAATTAATCTGAAAAGACTTCGAAAAAGCAATTACTTTTTCTTCCAGATCTTCAAAATAATTGCTGTGCGCTTCCTGATACGAACGCAATGCAGCCAAAAAGAAACTTTCACGACTCAGATTATAATGCTGTGCAATTTCGATAATCGTACTAATAAACGCATTGACTTTTGCTGGAGCATTTGCAATAATATCAATTAAATCCGCTTCTTGAATTCCAAAAAGTTCCAGTGGAATCTCTTTTAAAATTCCAGATTTAAGGATTTCGCCAATCGGAGCGAGGTTATTATCGAGTTTTAAAGACACCATTTGGTCATAAGGCACGTCCAAATGTTCGCATAAAAGCAAAATTTTATCTGTTTTGGGATATTTTTTTCCCTTTTCAATCTCGTTTAAATACGATTTTGAAAGATTGGTCAGTTTGGCCAAACCAAAAAGGGAGAGATTCTTTTGTGAGCGAACCTGCTTCATTTTTAGCCCAAAAATCAGCTTTATATAGTCTTTTTCGATATCCATAAATCAAATGTAAACAATCTAAAAATAATCGCCAAAAAAATATTTTTTAAATTTAGCGAACGTTCGCTTGTTTTGTAAAAAACTTTTTTATAACATTGTATCGTTGAAACTTGTTAATTATGAATTAGTTATGATTTAGTGATTTTCGGCAAAACCAAAATATTGAAGAGACAATCTCTTTAATGACTTAAAAATTAAAATCTGCAGCTATGAAAAACCAATTAGAGATTACTGAAATGGCTTTAGAAATTCTGGCCGACAAAAAGCTTGCTTATCCAAAAATCTGGACAGAAGAAGCAACTGCTTTTATTATCGAATTACACAAAAGATTCGATTCGCAGCGAAAATTGTTATTGTTACAGCGTGAGCAAAAACAAACTGCTTTTGATAATGGAGTCATGCCGACTTTTATTCCAGAAACAAAAAGCGTCAGAGAAGGCAATTGGACAGCTGGAGAAACTCCGAAAGATTTATTGGATCGCCGAGTTGAAATTACTGGACCGGTTGACCGCAAAATGATTATCAATGCGTTGAATTCAGGAGCGAAAACTTTTATGGCCGATTTTGAAGACAGCACTTCACCGACTTGGCAAAATTTGATGGACGGTCAAATAAATTTAATCGATGCGGTAAACAAAACCATTACCTATACCGATTTGGTGAAACAGAAATCGTATCATTTAAAAGAGAAAACAGCTGTTTTGATTGTTCGTCCTAGAGGTCTGCATCTTCCAGAAAAACACATTTTGATTGAAGGAAATGAAGCTTCGGGATCTTTGATCGATTTTGGTTTATACGTTTTTCACAATCATAAAAGATTAATCGAAAATAATTCCGGACCGTATTTTTACATTCCGAAATTAGAACATTACTTAGAAGCGCGCTGGTGGAATTCGGTAATTGATTTTACTGAAGATTATTTGAAACTAAAAAGAGGAACGATAAAAGTGACGGTTTTAATTGAAACTATTACGGCAAGTTTTCAGCTCGACGAAATTATTTATGAATTGAAAGAACATATCGTTGGCTTAAACTGCGGACGTTGGGATTATATTTTCTCGTACATTAAAAAGTTCAGAAAAAATCCAAAATTTATTGTTCCAGATCGTGATCAGGTGACTATGACTTCGCCTTTTATGAATGCGTATTCTAATTTGGTTATTCAAAGATGTCATAAACGCGGCATTCATGCGATTGGCGGAATGGCAGCGCAGATTCCGATTAGAAATAATGAAGAAGCTAATGCCATCGCTTTCGCGAAAGTGAGAGCCGATAAAGAGCGTGAAGTTCGAAACGGACATGACGGAACTTGGGTAGCGCATCCGGATTTGGTTTCGATTGCCAAAGAAATTTTTGATAAAGGAATGCCGACGCCAAATCAGATTCATGTAAAAAGAGAAAACAGAAAAATTACAGAAGAAGATTTGATTGAACCACCAATTGGTTTGATTACCGAAAACGGTGTTCGAAAAAATATCAATGTAGGAGTTTTATATCTGGCCTCATGGCTAAACGGACAAGGAGCAGCGGCGTTGCATAATTTGATGGAAGATGCTGCCACAGCCGAAATTTCGAGATCACAGTTGTGGCAATGGCTTCAGAATAAAGTGGTTTTGGATAACGGCCGAAAATTAGATCTAGCTTATTATCACGAATTGGCTTTAGATGAATTCCAAAAAATCAAAACCGAATTGGGCGAAGAAAAACACGAAGAACAGCAATTTCCATTAGCTGAAAAAGTTTTGGAACGATTGGTTGTAAATCCTGATTTCGTTGACTTTTTGACGATTCCTTGCTACAAATATTTGTAGAAATGTTTCATCGAATACTCCTGCAAGGTTTGCGAAACCTTGTAGGTGTAATTCTTAATAAATATGGTGATACCTACAAGGTTTTGGAAACCTTGCAGGAAAGTCTAAAAAAAATCTGCAAAATCTGCGGGCGTATAATTTTTTTTCACGCAGATTTAGCAGATCAAGCAGATTAGAATGTGAATGAATAGATTTTCGCAGATTTTCTCTCAGTTTAAAACTGACCACTATTACTAACCACTCTTAACTATAACATTTATGAAAACAACAGAAGACAGAATTCAGGAATTGATTAACGATTGGATTACGAACCCAAGATGGAAAGGCGTTGAACGTCCTTATACTGCTGCAGAAGTAGTTACGCTTCAGGGTTCGTATCAAATAGAGCATTCTATTGCCAAAATAGGAGCGCAGAAATTATGGAAAAAGTTAAAAAGTCAGGATTATGTTGCCGGGTTGGGCGCTTTAACTGGAAATCAGGCGATTCAGGAAGTCGATGCTGGTTTAGAAGCGATTTATTTAAGTGGATGGCAGGTTGCTGCTGATGCGAACTTGGCGGGCGAAATGTATCCGGATCAGTCGCTTTACCCTGTAAACAGCGTTCCGATGGTAGTTAAAAAAATTAATAATGCCTTATTGCGCGCTGATCAGATTCAGACCGTGAATAATATTGAAGATAAAAAAGATTATTTAGTTCCGATTGTAGCCGATGCCGAAGCTGGTTTTGGAGGAAATTTAAATGCTTTCGAATTAATGAAATCGATGATTGAAGCTGGAGCTTCTGGAGTTCATTTTGAGGATCAATTAAGTTCAGCTAAAAAATGCGGACACTTAGGCGGGAAAGTTTTGGTGCCGACACAAGAAGCAATTAATAAACTGATTGCTGCTCGACTGGCTTCTGACGTTATGGGCGTTCCGACTTTAATTGTTGCCAGAACAGATGCCGATGCAGCCAATTTATTAACCAGCGACGCAGATCCAAGAGACCGAAAATTTATAACGGGCGAAAAAACCAGCGAAGGTTTCTTCTATGTAAACAACGGAATCGAGCAGGGAATTGCCCGCGGATTAAGTTACGCACCGTATGCTGATTTGATTTGGATGGAAACCAGTAATCCGGATTTAGATTACGCGAGAAAGTTTGCAAAGGCAATGAAAAAAGAATTCCCAGATAAAATGTTGGCATACAATTGTTCGCCATCTTTCAATTGGGCAGCGAAATTATCTGTTGCTGAAATGGAAACGTTTAGAGAAGATTTGGCTGCAATGGGTTATGCATTCCAATTCATTACGTTGGCGGGATTCCATGCTTTGAATACCAGTATGTTCGAATTGTCAAGAGCCTACAAAGAACGTGGAATGGCGGGTTATTCTGAATTGCAGGAAAGAGAATTCGCTTTTCAAAAAAACGGATTCAGAGCTGTAAAACATCAGGCTTTTGTGGGAACTTCTTATTTTGATGCCGTTCAAAATACGGTTATGCTTGGAAAATCAACTATAACTGCAATGGAACATTCTACAGAGGTGGAGCAATTTTAATTTTTTTTCCGCCACGAATTCACGAATTTTTATTCTCAATGATTGTCAAAAAATAATTCGTGAATTACTTCGTCGATTCGCTATCGCTCGGGTCGTGGCGGAAAACTTTATTTTTTCAAAAGGCGCGCTTTCATTTTACTGAAAAATTCTGGTGTTACGCCAATAAAAGAAGCGATTTGTTTTTGAGGTACTTTATGAACCAGCGTTCCGTATTTTTTAGTGAATTTCTCAAAGCGTTCTTCTGCAGGCAAACTTAAATTGTCCATTAATCTTTGCTGATTCGCAACTAAAGAATTCTCAATCAAAATTCTGAAAAAACGTTCCAGTTTTGGAATCTCCAAATACAATTGTTCCTGATTTTCTTTCGATAAAGAAACTACTTCGGCTTCTTCTAAAACTTCGATAAAAAGCTGTCCTGGTTTTTGCGAAAAATAACTGTACATATCACTCATCCACCAGCCTTCACACGCAAAAGAAAGAACATGTTCTACGATATTATCGTTGATGTTGAAACTTCTTAAAATTCCGGAATTCACAAAATACGAATGTTTACAAACTTCGCCAGCATTAAGTAAAAGTGTTTTGGCTTTGTAAGTGTTCGTTTCTAGTTTAGATAAAAAAAGCGCCTGTTCTTCTGGAGTCAGCGAAACGTGTTTGGCAATGTTTTCAAGAATTAATGCCATTATTTTTTATCGTCTATTAAAGTGAATGAAGTCGCTTTAAAACGATTTCCTTTTATTTCTCCCGTTACTAAAGCTTTACTGATGGCATTGCAAAATCCTTTTTCAGAATGTGCATCACCATGATCGTGAATGGTTGTTCCGTCAACAAAATAGCTTTTTCCGTCAATGCGAACGGCTAAATCGCAGCTATTGCCTTTCATTCCAAATTGGCATTCTCCGCATGAAGCTTCTACGATTGTTGGTTTGTCAAATTTCTTTTTGTCTTGTGCGTTTACAGCAATTCCGATAAATAGAAAAGCGGCTAGAAGTATATTTTTCATAGTTAAGAATTTACAGTTATTAATTTCGCGGTCGCTTTGGCACGCTCTGTTACTTCTTCGATTGGAGTTGCTAAAGAATCAGAACTTAAAACAACGCCCATTCTGCGATACGGTCTAGAAGTTGGTTTTCCAAAAATCCTGAAATCGGTTTTAGGCAACGCTGCTACTTTTTCGATTCCCGTAAAAGTTGGATTTGTCGAATCTTCAGATGCTAAAATTACAGCACTAGCTCCGGCTTTTTCTAAAGTAATTTCGAAAATTGGAAGACTTAAAATGGCTCTTAAATGCAATTCGAATTCGTTGAAATTCTGCGTTCCCGCCAAAGTTACCATTCCCGTATCATGCGGACGCGGCGAAAGTTCTGAGAAATAAACTCCCTCATTCGTTAAGAAAAATTCAACACCAAATAGCCCTGCACCGCCAAGCGCCTCGGTGATTTTTTCGGCCATATCCTGCGCCTCGTATAAATCTTTATCTGAAACCAAAGCCGGTTGCCAGCTTTCCTGATAATCACCTCTTTCTTGTCTGTGGCCAATTGGCGCACAAAAAAGTGTCGGATTATTATTTTGAGTAATAGTTAAAAGCGTGATTTCTGAATTGAAATTTACAAATGCTTCTACGATAACCTCGATTACATCACCACGTGAACCTGCAACGGCATATTCCCACGCTTTTAGAATATCTTCTTGGGTTTTAATTGTCGATTGTCCTTTTCCAGAAGAAGACATCAAAGGTTTTACCACACACGGAATTCCAACTTCCTGAACGGCTTTTTGCAATTCTTCTGCCGATGTTGCGTATTGATATTTGGCAGTTTTTAAGCCTAATTCTTTTGCTGCTAAATCACGAATAGCTTTACGATTCATAGTAAAGTTTGCTGCTTTCGCTGAAGGAACAACCGTAATACCTTGTTTTTCGTAATCATAAAAACGTTCGGTACGAATGGCTTCTATTTCTGGAACAATAAAATCGGGATTATGTTTGGCTACGATTCTGTCTAGCGCTTCACCGTCGAGCATATTGATTACTTCAAATCCGTGTGCGACTTGCATTGCGGGTGCGTTTTCGTAACTGTCAACTGCGATTATAGTTTGTCCGATTCGTTGTGCGGCGATAGTGAATTCTTTGCCTAATTCGCCTGAACCCAGGAGTAGTATTTTCATTTTATTGAATTTAAAGTTTGGGAGTTTTGACTCAGTTTTACAATTATTAAGCTGCTTAAAAATGTTAGAATCATTAATATAAATGATAGAAAAAGAATCATTAATAACGAAAATAATATCATGTCATAAATTTGTATTCGCAATACAACTGATATTCCGTTTATAAATTTTTCAACGATATAAATTATAAAAAGAGCTATGATTAATTTTGAACTTACTGCAAAAGAGAATTGCGAGCAAGCTTTAAAATAAGAGATTTGATTTAATGAAGTACTGATCTTTTTTGCTGATCGCCAGAAAAGAAAAACTAAAAATAAGGGAAATAATATTCCCCAAAAGATTGGATTCCAAAATAGACCGAAATCACAAATTTGGACGCATAAATCAACAAAATAGCTTTCTGAAAAGATTAATAATGGAAAAATAGAACACACCAAAAATCCTGTAATAATGGAGTATTTTATAATGCTGTTTTTGGATTCCATTGAAATTGATTTTAAAAAGTAAAGATAAATAAAATGAGAATTATTCTCACGCAGATTTTGCAGATTCAGCAGATTTAATTTTTAATAATTGAAGATTGATTTGATTTGCCTCCAGCTTTAGCTGGAGGAATAAATTGTAGAATGTAGGGCTTTAGCCAAACTTATTTTTTGGCTAAAGCCGAATTACAGATGTCTTTTGAAAACCTCCAGCTAAAGCTAGAGGCAATTGATATTATTGAAGTTTACTTTTGAAAATGAATTCTACTCGTTTTACAGTTTGCGTGAGGGATAGAAGTGGAAAGCCCGGAGCCTGACGAAGGAAGTGCGAGGACTTGTAACGGATAGCCCGACCCGCCTTTTTCTGGCGGGGCACGCCCAAAATAAAAAACCGATATTTCTTTTGAAAGTATCGGTTTGTATATTAATGATATTGATCTTCTTCAATCTCAAATTCAGCATCTTTTTCCCAGATTTCCATTTCGCAGGGTTTGCAGTTGAATTTTAGTTTGTATTCTAACTCGCCTTGTTTTAAAACTAATGGTTCTTTTACTTTAACGCCCACGATATCTTTTTGGTGAATTGGGCATTTTTTTAATTCGTATTTGATGCAATATTTTGTCGTCATTACACGAGATTTTCCTGGATCCCATTGTAATTCGAATGCTTTTTCGATTTCGGTAACACCGTGGCGTTCGTAGAATTTACGAGCAGTTTTGTTCGAAACGTTGTACATAAAATCCAATTTTGTTTCTGGATAAGGATGTGATGTTTTTACTAATTGATGTTCTTCGCGTTTGTAATTTGCCAAACGAATTTCAGACAACTGATCGAAAACATTTCTTCTCATTTCGTTGATTTTTGAAATAGGAAGGAACCAGTTTTGCGAAAATACAACATCAATTTCATCAGCGCTGTAAGGTGTAAAACCTGTTTTTGCCAATTGTGTTTTGATGTTTTCTGCGATAGATTCGCCAGTTTTAGTTTGTTCTTTAGCGTGTTCTAAAGTTACTGTGCTAATGTTTCCGTCTTCGTCGGTTGCGATTAATTCGAAACCTTTTTCGTTTTCAGTAAACAATAAAGTAGTTCCGATTTTACGGATGGCACTATCTTCTCTTTCAACAATTTTGATGAAAGCAATATCATTATTACGGTAAATAAAAGTTCCGTCTTTGATTTCTTTTAAAACGTTTGGATATACTTTTCCGTTTTCGGCTTTGTTTACATAAATTCCGTCGGCTTCATTGTTTTCGTTGATAAAACAAAGTCCGTCGCCGTTGTTTAGTAATTCGCCGTTTTCAATTTCGTAAGCGTCTCCGATAGTTCGGATTAATTTACCAATATATTGTCCTTTTGATTTTGGACTTTCCCAAGAACCAATGCTTTTATCTCTGTCATTAACGAAATAATCGGTATAACCGCGATTGAAAGTTCTGCTTAAAGAAGAATCAAAAGTGTAGGTGCATTTTCCAGAAGAAGCTTTAATGTATTTATCGCTTCCTTCTAAATAACGGTCTAATTTCTGACGAAGATAAGATACGTTATTTTTAACGTAAGCCACATCTTTAAGACGGCCTTCGATTTTGAAAGAAACAATCCCAGCTTCAATCAAATTCGGAATCTGGTCTGAAACATCTAAATCTTTTATAGAAAGCAAGTGACTGTTTTTGATTAAAGTATCTCCGTTTCCGTCGATTAAGTTGTATGGTAAACGACAGTTTTGAGCACAAGAACCACGGTTGGCGCTTCTTTCTCCGTTTGCCACACTCATATAACAGTTTCCGCTGAAAGAAACACAAAGTGCTCCAGTAACGAAAAATTCTAGCTCTACATCGGCATGGTCGTAGATTGTTTTAATTTGATGCAAGTTCAATTCACGCGCTAAAACCACACGTTTGATTCCGGCATCTTTTAAGAATTTGATTTTATCAGCATCACGATTGTTAGCTTGTGTACTGGCATGAAGAACGATAGGAGGCAAGTCCATTTCCATAATCGCCATGTCCTGAATAATCAAGGCATCAACACCAATGCCGTATAGTTCCCAAATCATAGCACGACACGTATCTAATTCGTTGTCGTACAAAATGGTATTCATTACAACAAAAACTTGAGCGTTAAATAAGTGTGCATATTTTACCAATGCCGCAACATCTTCAATAGAATTGTTCGCATTAGATCGTGCTCCAAATTGTGGTGCACCAATATATACAGCATCGGCACCGCTGTTTATGGCAGCCATTCCGCCAATTAAATCTCTAGCTGGAGCTAATATTTCAATTTTCTTCTTCATTTCTAAAACTTTAGCCTTTTGTGGTATTCACGGAAAAAAGTGTGCAAAGGTCTAATAAATTATTTGAGTTTGCTAGAGATGAGGCGATTTTTTTGAAATTGTTAACTTAATTATTCAATGAGGTATTTTTACAAATAATCTGTGTCGTTATTTAAGTTGTTATAATTCCTTGCAAAATTAAGTTGAGCTTCCCAATAACTTTCTTCTTTTAAATTTTGATATTGATTTAATAATGGAAGGATTATTTTATGAAACTGTCCTTTTATTAATTTAAATTGATTTACATTTTCAATATAAAATCGGTATTTAAATTTTTCTCCGTTTTCGATGAAATTGATTGTGTTTTCAAACCCATTATAAGAAGATCTATTATTTCGTGAAGATAATCTTCCGTTGTAAGCATAGATATTTATTTCAATTTCTTCCAGATTGTTCCATCGATATATTGTAGATTCCTGATTTTTGCTTATTTCAATACCGTTTTCAGAAAAACTGATTAGTATATCTTTTTGTATAATTCCTGAAGGAAGAAATTTATTTTTTGTGATAGTATTAAAGATTCTAAATCCAATAAATCCAACAATCATGCTAAGGCAATAAATAGGTTGCTTAGTGTTTATTCCATAAATAAAAGGCACGAAGATTATTAAAGTTAAAAGAATAGCAACGAAAGCTTCTGCTATACTGGGCTTTTGATAAATGGCAACTGGAAATTTTTGCTTGTCCATCTTTTTTAACTTATTTAATATTTGATTGAATCAAGCCAAATTTATTAAATTTTAGTTTATGGAATATAGCTAAAAAAAACCACCCAACCCGAAGGTTAAAGTGGTTTTCAAAAAAAAAGCATGAATCGATCGATTAATTTGCTCTCATTTTAATTTGTGATAAAGTATTTTGAATACTATTCAATTGTTTTGAAACGATGTAAATCTGATCGTGTTCTAAATGGTTTTCTTCGAGTGCCATTTTGTATTTTTCAATCGCGGCCTCTTCACCAGTAACGCAGGCATTTATAATGGCTTCTGTATCGCCTCCTGTGAAAGCAGATTTGATATCAATCCAAGTTCTGTGTAATGCGCCAAGCGGTCCTCCACCTGAGTTGTCTGTCGATTTTCCTAGTTTATTGATTTGATTTTGAAGTTCTACAATAAATAAGGCTCTTTCGCGGGCATATTCAAGAAAATCACTTCTCATTGCAGCGTTTTCTACGTGTTCTGCCGCATTTGTATATCCTAGTTTTCCATCTTCAAGAATAGAAATTAATCCTTCTAGTGTTTTAATTGTTTCTGTTGTGGTTTCATCTGCATGTATCATAACATATAATTTTTTGAAATTAATATGTTACAAAGTTTGCAATTATAAAACGCTTTGTTTTACAGGATTACACTTGATATTTTACAATATTGTAGAATGGGAATTTTGAAAGATGATTTTTTTAGCCACGACTCGAGAGATAGCGAACTGGCGAAGTAAATTCACGAATTATGCAAATTATTCGATTGAGAGTTTAAATAGCAAATTGCACCAATTTTAGATGCGTACAGTTTTTTGAAAATGACACTTCTAATATACCGTTTTGCGTGAGGGATAGGAGCGATATCCTTTTATGGCGGGGTTCGCCATAAAAGATATAGCGGATAGCCCGGCCCTTGGGACACGCCCATAAAAAAACAGCTTAAAGTATAAAAGTGATGAAACTTTTGAACCTTAAGCCGTTTAGTAAAACTTAGAATATTGTTATGCAGTCAAAGCTTCTTTGATTCTGCGTAATGCTTCTTTTAAAATATCGTTGCTTGTTGCGTAAGAGAAACGAATACAGTTTGGATTTCCAAAAGCGTCTCCTGTTACAGTTGCTACGTTTGCTTCTGCTAAAAGATACATCGAAACGTCGTTTGCATCTTTAATTTCGTGTCCTTTTAATGTTTTTCCGAAGAAAGAAGAAACGTCTGGGAATACGTAGAATGCACCTTCTGGAACGTTGATTTTTACTCCAGGGATTTCTTTTAATAACCCAACTACTAAATCTCTACGACCGTGGAAAGCTTGAACCATTTCGTTCAAAACGCTTGGATCTGCATCTACAGCTGTAATAGTAGCTCTTTGTGCTACAGAGTTTGCTCCAGATGTTACTTGTCCTTGAATTTTTGTACACGCTTTAGCGATAAATTCTGGAGCTCCGATATAACCGATTCTGTATCCTGTCATAGCAAATGCTTTTGCCACTCCGTTTACAGTGATTGTTTTTTCTAACATTCCTGGGATAGAACCAATACTGCAGAAAGTTCCAGAGAAATTAATGTGCTCATAGATTTCGTCTGCAACTACGTAAATGTTTGGGTGTTTTTCTAATACTTTAGCTAAAGCTGTTAATTCTTCTCTGCTGTAAACAGATCCAGATGGATTACATGGAGAAGAGAACCACATCATTTTTGTTTTTGGCGTGATTGCAGCTTCTAATTGCTCTGGAGTAATTTTAAAATCTGTTTCAACAGAAGTCGGAACTTCAACAGGAACTCCGCCTGAAAGTTTTACGATTTCGAAATAAGAAACCCAGTATGGTGCTGGTAAAATAACCTCGTCACCATCGTTTAACATTACTTGCGCAATGTTGTATAAAGATTGTTTTGCTCCTGTAGAAACTACGATTTGAGATGGTTTGTACTCTAAATCATTGTCTCTTTTGAATTTTCTGCAGATAGCCTCTTTTAAATCTTGGTATCCGTCAACAGGAGAATATGTACTGTAATTATCGTCGATTGCTTTTTTTGCAGCTTCTTTAATAAAGTCAGGTGTATTAAAATCTGGCTCACCTAAACTTAAGCTGATAATGTCTTTTCCTTGTGCTTTCAATTCGCGTGCTAAAGCCGCCATTGCTAATGTTTGCGAAGTCGCTAAGTTGTTGATTCTGTCCGAAAGAATATGATTCATTATAAAATTTTTGAATGTCCTTAAATTGCTGTGTTGTTTTAAGGAAGGTTAATTATTAATAGATTTTCTTTTAGTTTTTAGACTGATAATTCTGGTTTCATACCCAAATCACGTAAATGCTTAAAGTGAGCGATAACAGCACTTCGCATTGTTTTGTATTCGTAGTAAGGCAAATTGCATTCCTTTGCAGTTTCTTTTACGATTTTTGCAATTTTACCATAATGAATGTGACTGATATTTGGGAAAATGTGATGCTCGATCTGATGGTTTAATCCGCCGGTGTACCAGTTTACGATTGCATTTTTTGGTGCAAAATTGGTCGTTGTGTACAATTGGTGAATAGCCCATGTATTGTCCATTTCTCCTAATTCATTTGGAGTTGGATTTGTAGTATGATCTACAACGTGTGCTAATTGAAATACTACACTTAAGATTAATCCTGCAGTATAATGCATTACAAAAAATCCTAAAAGTACTTTCCACCATGTAATTCCAATTGCCATTGGTAAAACAATCCAAATCGAAAGGTAAATGATTTTTGTAATTACTAAAGTTGTCCAAAGAATTTTCGGGCTTTTTGGTTCTCCGTAAGATAATTTTCTTTTCAGGTAATTACGCATCTGTTTAAAATCGGTAGTAATAGCCCAGTTAAAAGTTAATAAACCGTATAAGAAAACAGAGTAGTAATGTTGAAAACGGTGAAAACGGTGCCATTCAGCATGTTCTGTAAAACGAATAATTCGTCCTGCATCAAGATCTTCGTCATGACCAGGAATATTAGTATAAGTATGGTGCAAAACATTATGCTGTACTTGCCAGTTGTAAACATTTCCTGCTAGAACGTAAATTGTTCCGCCCATGAATTTATTGATCCAGTTTTTAGTTGAATAGGATCCGTGATTTCCGTCATGCATCACATTCATTCCTACACCCGCCATTCCAATTCCGATTACGATCGATAAAAGGAGCATTACCCAAAACGGCATCTCAAGCGTAAGGATTAAAAAGTATGGAGTTAAAAAAACAGCAAAAAGAATAACAGCTTTTAAATGCAACTGCCAATTTCCGGTTTTCTTTATATTATTTTCTTTAAAGTAATTGTTAACGCGAGAGTTAAGCGTTCTAAAAAACTTTAAATTGTCTTGCCTTGCAAAAGTTGGAGCAGTGTTATTCATAATTAATTTAAATAGTTTTCAAAGGTAATTATTATAAATTTTCAATTTGCAAAATTGAGTTAAATATTTCAATCGTAAAGTAGTACTTTTGTTAAAAAATTAGAGCAATGGATGAGATATTGAAATATTTTCCAAATTTGACCGATCTTCAAATAGAACAATTTCAAAAATTAGACTTTTTATACCACGATTGGAATGAAAAAATCAATGTTATTTCGCGTAAAGACATCGATTCATTATATACAAAACACATTTTGCATTCATTAGGAATTGCTAAGGTTATGAAATTCGAACCTGGAACAACAGTTTTAGATGTTGGAACAGGCGGAGGTTTTCCTGGAATTCCGTTAGCGATTCTTTTTCCTGAAACCCGTTTTTATTTGATTGATGTTATTGCCAAAAAAATAAAAGTAGTTCAAGGTGTTGTTGATGCATTAGAATTAAAGAACGTAAAAGCAGAGCAAAAGCGTGCCGAACTGGTAAAAGGCGATTTCGATTTTATTGTAAGCCGTGCAGTAACCAATATGCCAGATTTTGTTTCTTGGATAAAAGATAAAATTAAGAAACAGCACAAGCATAAACTTAAAAATGGAATTCTATATTTAAAAGGCGGTGATTTGGCGGAAGAATTAAAAGATTTTCCTAATGCCACACTATACGATCTAGCTGATTTTTTTGAGGATGAATTTTTTGAAACAAAAAAAGTGGTTCACCTTCCTTTAAAATTTAAGCCTTAAATCAAATAACCCGATTAGATTTTTAATCGGGTTATTTTTTTGAACTAAAAACCAACCGTTAAATTAGGAAGCCTTTTTTGTGAAATCTAAAAAGCTATTCGCTTTAAGGTTTAAATTGTCAATGAAACCATGAATTGCATCTTCTGCAGCTTCGACAGAATATTCAAAATTCTCATCAAAGAAAAATTCTCTGCAAATTAAAGGTTCGTGTGATGAATCGTAAACAGCCTCATCGCTTTCGTCTAAGTTGTCATTTCTGTATGGGTTAGGGTGAGAATGAGTTAAACTGACAACAGTCTGCGCAAACCAATTGTCGAATTTTTTCTTTTTTGGTGTGATGTGACGCGCTAACAATACCAATCCGATAAGGTCATTTTGTAAAAAATAAGAACCTTTTCGATATCTAACATCTATCATTCTTACGTTCATTAGTGCAATCCATAATGCGCCGTTTACGCAACCAGCAGCAGGCACTTCAAAATCGGTATCAAATAATAGCGGATTAGTCTGTTCGCGATTATTTATAGAACACCAAAGAGCCTCAATGCGTTTTTGTGTGTCATTTACGATTTGGCTGTAACCCGTAAAACGCCAGTAAATCCATTCTAATAAGGCTGCAGTCAAACCAATTGAGCCTTTATGATTGATCTGCATTAAGGTATATTCAAGATCTTCGTTTCCTTCAATAGGATCCAAAAGGTTATTGATTTTCTTTTTCGTCCATTTATAATCAATAGCATGGCCGATACTCTTGCATTCCATTATGATTTTAGGAACATTATTTAAATTTCTCATACGTATGTAGTTAGTTTTTATTAAATCTTTTAATGTTGTTTAATATTGAAACAAATTTATACGGATGAGTTTTTTTTGAAAGCAACAAGAAGTTTTTAAAATATCAGAATAAGGTATTTGCGGCTTTTAAAGTATTGATTCTCAAAAGAATAAGAAAAGTATTACAAATAGTATATTTGAAATATTCTTGTAAGATTATATATTTTTATGCAATTAAAAATTTTTCTTATTTAAGAATCTTATTTATAGTGTTTTAGGTTTTTAAATGTTATTCTATTACTTATTAATTTTTCATTCAATAAAAAGGTCTTACCATTATTTTAAAAAATGAAAAAGCAAAAGCCGAAATCTTCAATAGAAGTTCCGGCTTTTTATATAATTTAAAATCTGAATTCTAAAATCTAAAATCAGAATATTAACCTAAGAAAGGATATCTGTAATCTTCTGGGGTTACAAAAGTTTCTTTGATAGTTCTTGGAGAAGCCCAACGTAACAAGTTCAATGCAGAACCCGCTTTATCATTAGTTCCAGAAGCTCTTGCTCCACCAAATGGCTGCATTCCTACAACCGCTCCAGTTGGTTTGTCGTTAATATAGAAGTTACCTGCAGCGTTTTGCAATTTAGTTGTAGCAACTTCAATAGCATAACGGTCTTGGCTAAATACAGCTCCTGTTAAAGCATACTCAGAAGTAGTATCAACTAGTTCAAGAGTTTCTTCCCATTTTGCATCTTCATAAACATAAATAGTGATAACTGGTCCGAACAACTCAGTTTCCATTGTAGTGTATTTTGGATTTGTAGTTACAATAACGGTTGGCTCAATAAAGTAACCTACAGATTTATCGTAATTTCCTCCAATGATGATTTCTGCATCAGCATCTTTTTTAGCCTGATCGATATAACTAGCTAATTTGTCAAAAGAACCTTCGTGAATAACTGCTGTAATGAAATTTCCAAAATCTTCTGGAGAACCCATTTTCATAGATTTTACATCAGCAATTAATTGCTCTTTTACGGCTGGCCATAAACTTTGTGGAATATAAGCTCTAGAAGCTGCAGAACATTTTTGTCCTTGGAATTCAAATGCTCCACGAGTGATTCCTGTAACCACTTGTTTTACGTTTGCGCTTGGGTGAGCAATGATAAAATCTTTACCTCCAGTTTCACCAACAATTCTTGGATATGTTTTATAATTGTGAATGTTTGCTCCAATTTTAGCCCAAATATCTTTAAATACATGAGTTGATCCAGTAAAGTGAACACCAGCAAAATCACGGCTAGCTAAAACAGTATCTGTAATCATTAAAGCATCTCCGAAAACTACGTTGATAACTCCGTCTGGAACTCCAGCTTCTTTGAAAACGTCAAGAATAATTTTTGTTGAAAACACTTGGCTATCACTTGGTTTCCAGATTACAACGTTACCCATCATAGCAGCACTTGCAGGAAGATTTGCAGCGATAGCAGTAAAGTTAAATGGAGTAATTGCGTAAACAAAACCTTCTAAAGGTCTGTATTCAACACGGTTCCAAACTGTAGAATCTGATTTTGGCTGATCGTTGTAGATTTGAGTCATAAACTCAACATTGTAACGTAAAAAGTCGATTAGCTCACAAGAAGCATCGATTTCTGCCTGGTGGATATTTTTAGACTGACCAATCATTGTAGCAGCGTTAATACGAGCTCTGTATGGTCCTGCGATAAGTTCAGCAGCTTTTAAGAAAATAGCAGCACGCTGTTCCCATGCCATGTTTGCCCATGCTTTTCTTGATTCAAGTGCATTAGCAATTGCTTTTTCAATATGTTGTTTTTCAGCTAGATGATATTTTCCAACTACGTGCTGGTGATCATGAGGAGCTGTAATGTTTCTTGTGTTTCCAGTTCTAATTTCTTCGCTTCCAATATGTAAAGGAACGTCAATTTGAGAATTCCACATTGTGGTATAAGCAGCCTGAACAGCAGCTTTTTCTGGTGAGTTTGGTGCGTAGCTTTTTACAGGCTCGTTTACCGCTTTTGGTACATGAAAAAATCCTTTAAGCATGTTATTTAAAATTTGTGAATTAGACAATTTAAAGTCAGACGATTTGTTTTGTTACGAATAATCTAACGTTGCACAAAAGTACAAAGGATAAATTAATAAATTGACAAATTTATGATTAAGATAACGATAAAAGCTATAGATGTAAACTATATCTTAATTTAATGCAAAAGGAGCACACATTCTAAAAGTAGGAACAATAACTTTGAATGTTTTTGTTGTAGTAAAATTGATCATATTAAAATGACCTTTCATGGCTCCGTAAGGAGATGATAATAAACAGCCAGAACTGTAAGTGTGGTTTTCGCCAGGTTTTAAAACTGGTTTTTTACCAATTACGCCTTCACCATCTACAACTTCTAAATCATTTAAAGAATCAAAAATTTCCCAGTGGCGAGAAGTCAACTGAACAGAATCTTTACTGTGATTTTCGATGGTAACTACGTAGCTAAAAGCAAAATGAATCTTGTAGTTTTTGAAGTATGTACCTTCAAAACTAGTCAAAACAGATATTTTTATGCCTCGTGTAATTTGAGAAACCATACTAACGCCGTATATATGTGAGTGTTATAGTGGCAAAGCTACAAAAAAAAATCGTTTAAACTAAAACCTTAACATTGTTTTAATTGACTATATTGATAGAGTTTGCATTTCCTTTTCCAATTACACGCTGATAACGGTCGGTTGCTTCTTTATAATAAACCAAGATGGTGTACTCGTTTTCAGTTTGATAAAAGTTTCCATCAATAGCATTTTCAAAATCAATAACTCCTTTTTTGTCTGCAACCGTGTATTGGAAATTGGTAAAACCTTGCTTGATCATAATCGCTTTTTCAAAAACGCCTTTGTCATTGTTATAGTCCATTTTATATTCTGGCGAAAGACTGTAATTATTAAACATTCCAGTAATATAAATGTCTTTATTGATTCTAAAAGCAGGAGCAGAAAGACTAAAATAAACCCAAGCATAATCAGCTTCGATATCATTATTAGAACCGTTAATATTCTTCACAACAAAGTTTCCGTTTACATCTTCATACAACGTATAAATCTGGTTTCCTCTTGCGGCATTCGTGTATAAAAACGCATTGTAGATATCATTGTTAGATCCTATTTTGGCAACATTATTACTCGCAGCCCGAATGTCTTTGTTTTCAAAATACAAAAACTCGTTTCCACCCCAAAATTGGGTTTCTTTGTCATATTTATAAATCAGCTGATTGCCGATTGTATATTGAGGAACAATGTTTTTTATCTCGGTATGAAAGTTTCCATTTTGAAGCAAAAGTACTTTTACATTCTGTAACGGAGTTTGAAAAGCAATATCGTTAGATAAAATTGTAAAATCAAGATTCTGTTTGTAATCGATGTTGCTAAGGTTTCGGCTTCGTTTTACCTGTGCTCCAACGGTACAATGATTTTCAAACAAAATAAATTTTCTCGAAAAAACAACTTCTCTGTCTTCGTTCAGAATTTTAAGCATGTAATTTCCTGAAAGGCGTAATTGCTGCGTAAACTGATTAGGAAAAGAAAGTCGGTAATGCGTATAAACTTGCAAGGTATTAAACGAATTAGAAAAATCAGTAATTCTCTGATTGTCCATACCTAATACATAATCTGTTTTTGGAATCTCTGTCGGAATCCAGTTGTAATCGCAATGAACAATTTCGAAATAATAATTGGCTTCGTTACCAAACAAATCATCAAATTGAAATGTAAATGAAGAACCCAATTCGAAAATTGGAGTGACATTGCTGCCATTCTGAATAAAAGATACGGTCTTAATATTATATGGAGGATCGATTTCTTTTTCTTGAGCTTTCGCTAAAGTGAAAATAAAAAGGAAAATAAAGCTTGTATATAAAAATTTTGGCATCGTATTTCGTTGTAAGATTTGTAAATATAACAATTTTATACAACGAAAAAGATGCCAATCTATTGGGTTTAACAATTAAGAACCCAAAATATACTCGAGGTTTCCTTCTATTTCATCATTAATATAACTTTCTTCCAAAAGAGAGTCAGATAATAATTTTTTGTTTTCCTGCAGTTTGATGATTTTTTCCTCAACAGTATTTTTAGAAATAAATCGGATTACGTTTACTTTGTTCATTTGCCCAATTCTATGCGCACGCCCGACTCCTTGTTTTTCTGCAAAAGGATTCCACCAAGGATCTAAGAATAAAACGTAAGAGGCTTTTGTAATATTCAAACCAACTCCACCGGCTTTTAACGAAATAAAGAATAACAGTGGATTTTCTTTTTCTTGAAATACTTTTACCTGCTGTTCTCTTTTGTCTGAAGGCGTTTCGCCGGTGATTTCACAAAAAGCTATTTTGTTGTCCTTACACCAATCGGTGTAGAAATTCAAATTGGTCACAAACGAGCTGAAAATGATTACTTTCTGTTTTGCTTTAACTAAATTTTCAAGATAATTCGTTACCGCAATAAATTTTCCAGAATCAATTTCAGATTCCTGATCCACCATTTTTGGGTGATTACTCAACTGGCGCAGCTTCATCAAAGTGTTGATAATGCTGATTTTATCTGGAGATCCATCGGTTTTAAGCAAGAAATTACGAGCTTTAGATTTTTCTTTCTCATACAATTTTTCCTGTTCAGGATCCATATCGCAGTAATAAATCTGCTCTGTCAGTTCTGGCAAATCTTTTAGAACCTGTTCTTTGGTTCGTCGTAAAATATAAGGCTGGATGAGGTTTTTTAATTCAGTTAAAACTTCTTCGTTCTGCTTTTTCTCAATCGGATTTTTGAAATTTTCCATAAAGAAAGCATAACTTCCTAAAATCTCTGGATTAATAAACTGCATTTGTGACCATAAATCGTCAAGCGAATTTTCAATAGGCGTTCCGCTCAAGGCAATTTTATGTCCCGTACTAATTTTATTGATGGCTTTAAAAATCTTAGAATTTTTGTTTTTGATGTATTGACTTTCGTCCAAAATCAAATAACGGAAATCGTATTTTTCTAAAATAGAAATATCGCGGTGAATGATGCTGTAGCTTGTAAAAATTAAATCGGTTGAATTGATTCTGCTTGCTAAAGATTTTCTGTCGTTGCCAACATACTGCATTTTCGAAAAGTGTGGCGTAAACTTTCCAGCTTCATTAAACCAGTTAAAAACCAGAGAAGAAGGCAAAACGATCAAAGCTTTTAGCGGTTCTCTTTCAATAGTGGTTTCGTTCGAAAACAAATCGAAATTGGTTGTTTTGGTTGTAAAGCCTAACTGTTCTTGAACAGAAACGAGAACCGATAAAGTCTGCAATGTTTTTCCAAGTCCCATATCGTCGGCAAGACACGCGCCCATGTTAGAATTAAAATGCCCTAAAAGCCATTTTACACCATCAATTTGATAAGGTCTTAAAGTTGCTTTTATCAAATCTGAAGCAGTAAATTCAGCTTGATGAATTTGATCTAAATCATTGTCAATTTCCGAAATTCCGCCTAAAGCAGTAAAGTTGCTTTTTCGCAAAAGCAAAAACCCATTTTCTGTTTTGGCCAGTTTTGCTAATGAACCATATTTGCTGAACCATTCTAACGGAATCAAAAAGTAGTTTCCATCAGGCAAAGGGAAAAGTCTTTCTTTACTTTTTATGTTTGGAATAATTTCGCTGAAATTGATTTTATAATTTCCAACAGTAATGATGATTTTAATGTCAAACCAATCTCCAGTTGTTTCTTTAGAAGCAGAAATCGTATGATTTCCAGTAATGATTTCTTTGCTTTCCAGTTTTAAATTTTCAATTGTAAAACCTAACTCTTTCAGTTTTTCTCTATGGTCAATAATGAATTGAATATTGATATAAGGATCTGAATTTTCGACATCAGAATTCAATCCGAATAATTCGTTTTTGATCTTTATTAAACCAATTTCGTTCAATTTATCGATATATGAATTTTCATTGGTACTGCGTTTAAACTGAATAATTCGAGGTTCATTGGCAACGCTGAAATCGACAAAAGAATGTATTTTTTTTGTTTTGCTTCCGTCAAAAACATAGCCATTATAATCAAAATAAAGATTGAGATAATAACAGTTTTTAAAGAAATCAAATATTGGCTGAATCGTGCAGGAATGGATTTGATCACGAAGTTCGATTTCAAAACCATTAGCTTCAATGTCAATTTTTTTAGCAATTTCGGGAATGAAATTTTTAAAATAATCATCAACCAATTTCGAAGGAATTTCGATTGATTTTTTCTTTAAAAACGGTGTTAGTTTTTTGCCGTTTAACTCTTTTAATTGCCCTAGTTTTTTATTGACAATCAGCCAGCCTGGCTCATCAGAAAGAATATCAACTTTATTGTCCTTTGGCAGAAATGTCTTTTCATTTTCTTTTAATGAAAGGGTATAGGTGATGCCTTCTGAATGTTTATCAAATTGAATTTGCGGTTCAAAATCCAGTGGATCGATGCTGACTCTCGAACGATAAAAATCCTTTTCTGGACCTAAATCAATAGATAAAGGATATTGCTCTTTTACAATCAGATCGTAAAACGGACTTAAATTGATTTTTAAATGCTGGCGAATAGCAAAATCAATTTTGGAATCTTTCTGTAAATCGGCAATTGTTTTAGCTGATTTTACTTTTGCGCTGAATTTTTTAAATACAAATTCAGGTTTTAAAGATTCGCAGATTGTAAGAATCTTTTTTGAATTGGGATCTAAAGTTTCATAATCGATACCAAAACTTTCCACTACGCCTTTTGTTGCTTTTTTATCCAGATATTTGATTTCGCTGGTATTTTCAACAATATACGCTGTTGGGATATAGGCATTCAGATTTTTTTCAAAACTGATGTCAAAACAGAACTGAAATGGTTTTGTAGGTTCCAAGATTTAGGGATTTGGTTAGGCTTATAGTTTGGAATTGGGCAAAAAAAGAAAGAGTTTTCAAAATATCAATAATTTGAAAACTCTTTTTAATGAACTTATATCACTTATCTGTGAAAAATTAGTTTTCCTGTTTAAAGCAAAGCGGAATAATTTCGCCTTTTGCCAAACAGTATTTTTCTACCAATTCGGGTGCAATTTTGTTTGTATAATCTTCTTCGATAACAATAAAACCAATGCTTCTTAATTTATCGAAATAATCGCGTCCGTAAATACGAACGTGATCGTACTGGCCAAATATTCTGGCGCGTTCTTTTTGATCTGTAATAGAATCGTCTGCGAAAGTCACGTCACGGTTCAAATCCTGCGGTATTTGCAGAACAGCCATTCCGCCTGGTTTTAAAACACGATACAATTCCTGCATCGCTTTTGTGTCATCTGGAATGTGCTCTAAAACGTGATTACATAAAATCACATCGTATTCGTTGTCTTTGAAAGGTAAATTACAGATGTCTGCTTTTACATCGGCCAAAGGCGAAAGTAGATCGGTTGTAGTGTAGTCAAGGTTTTTCTGCTTGCGGAATCTTTTATAAAAAGCTTGTTCCGGAGCAAAATGCAATACTTTTTTAGGCGCTGTAAAAAAATCAGTCTGATCGTTTAAATACAGCCAAAGCAAACGGTGTCTTTCTAACGAGAGTGTACTTGGCGAAAGCACATTGTTACGCTGTTTTCCGTATCCGTAAGGCAGAAACGATTTAAAACTTTTGCCATCAATAGGATCTGTAAATTTATCTCCTCTTAAAGAGAATGCTAAAATAGGACGAGCCACATAACTCAAACGAATTAATAATGGTCTTGGGATTGTATTTAAAACTAATTTAAAAAGTTTTTTCATGTGGGGTTGTTTCGCAGAGTTGCACAAAGTGAGCACAGAGTTTCGCTAAGTGTTTATAAATCTTTTTATGTTGTTTTTTAAAATTTTTGAATGAAAATTAATAAGCAAACCCAAAGGGTATTCACCAAGTTTTAAATAAGTTAATATCTGTGCAAAATGTACATCTGTAAAAGCTTCTACAGTTTTTAGTTCAATTACAATTTTGTTTTCAATTAACAGATCAATTCTATAACCATGATCCAGTTTAATATCCTTATAAATTATAGGCAAAATTTTTTGCCTTTCTACAGCTAATCCAGCATTTACAATTTCGTAATATAAACATTCTTGGTACGCAGATTCTAATAAACCAGGTCCTAGTTGTTTGTGAACTTCAATTGCTAAACCTATAATTTTATATGAGATAGTATTTAGTTCGTCTTGCGATACTTCATTTTCCAAATACATTTTTCAAAAGGCGTATAAAATAATTTTTGTGTATCTCAGCGTATATCTTTGTGAATCTTTGTGGAATTCTTACAGTACTAAAGGCACTTTTCTGAATTCATCTTCTTCGTTGCTTTCGATTCCTAAAGCTTTGTAGATGTATTGGAAAGTAGATAGTAATTCTGGTTTTCCATCAATCAAAGCAACATCGTGTTCAAAATGCGCACTTGGTTTTCCGTCAGCAGTCAAGATTGTCCAGCCGTCTTTAAGTTGTTTGATGTTTCTAGTTCCCATGTTGATCATAGGTTCGATTGCCACAACCATTCCTTCTACAAAAAGTTTTCCGCGCCCGCGTTTTCCGTAGTTTGGCATTTCTGGCTCTTCGTGCATTTTTTGTCCAACACCATGTCCAACCAATTCACGAACTACTCCGTAACCGTGAGCTTCAGTATATTTTTGAATCGCATTTCCAACATCTTCAACGCGATTTCCTGCTTTAAATTCTCTAATTCCAACGTAAAGAGATTCTTTAGTAACTCTCAAAAGTTTTTTTACTTCTGGAGCAACTTCTCCAATTTCGAAACTGTAAGCGTGATCTCCATGATAACCATTTTTGAAAGCACCACAGTCAACCGAAATTACGTCACCACTTTTAAGAGGCATATTGTTAGGAATACCGTGAACAACTTGAGCATTTGGACTCATGCAAAGCGAATTCGGGAAATCGTACAAGCCAAGGAAACTTGGAACCGCACCGTGATCGCGAATAAATTCTTCGGCCAATTTGTCAAGATATAATGTTGTTACTCCTTCTTTAATTTCAGAAGCAATCATTCCTAATGTTTTTGATACGATTAAAGCACTTTCGCGCATTAATTCGATTTCCTCTCTAGTTTTTTGGATGATCATATTTTTTCCATTTTTCAGTTCGCAAAAGTACAATTTTTATCTCACTTTTTGAGTAATTTTTTTTCGCCACGAATTCACGAATTATCTCAAATCAAAAACATTAAAAATCGAATTTCACCAACCTCATTATTAAGAAATTTAAAGATGAAGTTGTAATATAATTCGTGAATTCGTGGCTAATAAAATCTTATATTCTCAGCAAAAAGCCTTAAATTAGTAGTAGAAACGCTTATAATTATGGAAACTATTACAGATCGAGATATAGAAAAGGTAAAGGCTCTTAAAAGAATGAAGAATAACGCTTTGGGGCTTTTGGGTATTGCTGTATTGCTATTTTTAATTGCCATTTATTTTAAAATCCCAATACTACAGGCTTTTAGTGAAGCAGCAATGGTGGGCGGAATTGCAGATTGGTTTGCTGTTGTGGCATTGTTTCGTCACCCCATGGGAATTCCGATTTGGCATACGGCTATTATTCCGACAAAGAAAAATGAGATCGGAGAAAATCTAGGAAATTTTGTTTCAGAGGAATTTCTAGACCGAGAAAAAATGGAGATGAAGCTGGATGAATTTAATTTTGCGGTTAAAGCTTCAGAGTGGATTTCAGACGAAGAAAATGCCAATAAAATTGCTGATGTTGTCGCTGTAAATATTATTCCTGGAATTTTACGAACTATTAAAGATGAAGATGTCAAAAGATTTATTCAGGTTCAGTTTAGGGAAAAAATAGAAGGAATTAATTTTGGAGATTGGGTGGCTGTGGCATTAGAACCGCTTCAAAAAGGAGATTTAAAAAATCAGATGCTGACGAATCTTCTCGAAGTTATGAGCGGCGAATTGACGAATAATAAAGACTTAATCAGACAGAAAGTAAAAGCTTCGACTCCGCTTCTAAGTTTTGGATTGGCAGATAAAAGCATTACAGAGGGGGTTTTTAATGGTTTGCAGGATTTCTTAAATGAAGCTAAAAAACCAGAAAGCGCCGTACGTTTAAAAATTGACGAATACATTTTCAACTTCTTAGAAAAGGTGAAAAACTCAGAAGAAATGAGAATTAAAATCAGTGATATGATTTTAGGCTTCATCGGAAAAAAAGAAGTGCAGGATTATATCAACGGAATTTGGGATGAAATAAAATTATCCATAACAAACGATTTGGAAAAAGGTGATGATTCTTCTATTAAAAATAGTATTGCTGGTTTGATTCAGACTTTTGGAAACGGAATTAAAGAAGATCAGATCATGATTGATAAAATCAACAATTTCATTAAAAATGATTTGGTTTCCGTTCTTTTAAATAACAAAAAAGTAATTGGAGATTTAATTTCATCAACCGTAAAAAGCTGGGACGGAAAAGAGGTTTCAGAAAAATTAGAATTAGAAATTGGAAAAGATCTTCAATACATTAGAATAAATGGGACATTAGTCGGCGGTTTTATTGGACTTGTTATTTATGGTGTGGAGCAACTGTATCATTTTATTTTTTAAACCATATAAGTTATATAAGTAAATGTAAAAAGCTTTGTCTATAATGAAGGTCATTTAAGTAGAATATTTATTAAATGAACTTATAAAATAGAAAATATGCCGCTCCGCTGGAGCTTTTTCTAGGGAGGAATATTGTTTTTCTATAAATATATACTCCTCCGGAGTATGGTGGAGATATATAAAAATAAAAGAGGCGAATTCTTTAGAATTCGCCTCTTTTCGTCAGTTCTTTTTAAATGAACTTATATCACTTATATGGTTTCAAAATTTTTTACAACAACGAATGACAAGTCATTGCGTTTGGCTGTTGAACGCCCATCAGTTCTAAAATAGTAGGAGCAATATCACCTAAAACACCATCTTGAATGCTTTTTAGCTCTTTGTCAACTAAAATAATCGGCACTGGGTTTGTTGTGTGAGCCGTATTAGGACTTCCGTCAGGGTTAATCATCGTTTCGCAGTTTCCGTGATCAGCAATTACAATTGTTGTGTAATCGTTAGCAAGAGCCGCTTCGATAACTTGTTTGGCGCAAGCGTCGACAGCTTCACAGGCCTTAATTGCAGCTTCCATAATTCCGGTATGGCCAACCATATCTCCGTTTGCAAAGTTTAAACAAACAAAATCAACTTCACCTTTGTTCAATTCAGGAACAAGAGCATCTGTCAATTCATAAGCGCTCATTTCTGGTTTTAAATCGTAAGTCGCTACTTTTGGAGAATTTCTCAAGATTCTTGTTTCTCCTTCAAAAGGAACTTCTCTTCCTCCAGAAAAGAAGAAAGTAACGTGCGGATATTTCTCCGTTTCAGCAATTCTGATCTGTTTTTTGCCCGCTTTTTCTAAAACTTCACCTAGAGTTTCTGTAATATTATCTTTATTGTAAACCACTTTTACGTTTTGGTACGTTTCGTCGTAGTTAGTCAACGTTACATAATATAGGTTTAGTTTGTGCATGTTTTGCTCGTGGAAATCTTGCTGAGAAAGCGCCTCAGTAAGTTCACGTCCTCTATCTGTTCTAAAGTTGAAGAAGATAACAACATCACCTTCTACAATTGTAGCAAGCGGTTTTGCATTTTCGTCAACAATAACAACTGGTTCGATAAATTCGTCAGTTACGTCTTTTGCATAGCTGTCTAAAACACTTGCAACAGCATTTGTTGATGGAGTTCCGACTCCGTTAACCACAAGATCGTAAGCTAATTTTACACGCTCCCAACGTTTGTCACGGTCCATTGCGTAGTAACGCCCGATGATAGAAGCAATTTTTACTGGAGTATCTTTAATATAATCTTCTAAATCGTGAATATATTTTCCTCCAGATTTAGGGTCAACATCACGTCCATCTGTAAAAGCGTGAACATAAACCTGATCTAAACCGTATTCTTGAGAGGCATCGATTAATCCGCGAAGGTGTGAAGTATGTGAGTGAACACCACCATCTGAAACTAATCCTAAAAAGTGTACTTTTTTATTGTTGTTTTTAGCATAAGTAAAAGCGTCAACTAAAACCTGCTCTTTTGCTAAAGTTTTGTGTTCTACAGCTAAATTTATTTTGGCTAAATCTTGATATACAATTCTTCCTGCACCAAGATTCATGTGTCCAACTTCGCTATTTCCCATTTGGCCTTCTGGCAAACCAACATTTAATCCGTCAGTTCTAAGTTGTGCGCTTGGGTAATTTTGGTATAGACTGTTTATAAAAGGAACATTTGCATTGTCTATTGCAGATACTTTAGGGTCAGGAGATTTTCCCCAACCATCTAAAATCATAAGGATAACTTTTTTGTTCATTACTTTTTGTTTTCTACAAAGATAAGTCATTTCTAAAATTAGCAAGAAAGCTTTGTTGCATTTTATATTTAATAAAAAGAAGGCAGACAAAAAATATTAATTTAATTACAGAAGCCTTTATTTTTTAAAATTAATTCACGCTAAGCTCTCTTTCTGACTTTATTTTTGACTGCATTATAGTCAATAAAATATTTCACACTGATAGAAAAGATGTGGTTTAATGCGTCATTGTTTAGTAATTCTGTAACATTGTGCTTGAAATCTTTATGGATAATGCGTTCAAAATTAGAAGCATTATTTCGGTATAAAGCAGAAAGTTGGCTTCCGGGAGCAAACCACCAAGAATAGGATAAATCGGCATTCCAAGAATAAAAACTTGAATTTTTGTTCTCCGTATATTGCGGATATGGATCCAAAGTCCCATCGGAATCAAGTTTAAGAATGTCTTTGTTTTCTGCCGAAGACCAATATTGTCGTATTGCCAAATTTAAAGTCATAGCACTGTTGATTGCATACTTTCCGCTTATAGTGTTCGCATACGTAATAACATCGCGATTAGCAAATACAATAGTTTCAGCTGTGTTTTCATTGTCGTCGTCATCTAAACTATCTATAAAACCTTTGTTATTGTTTCTTTTGAGAAAGCTAAAAGTATAAGTCAGCAGTAATTTATCGCTAAATCGGTATCGAGGCCCAATGTCTACGCCGTATGCCGCGCGGCCACGCTCATCTGCAATTGATACTGACGGATTCAAGTCTAAAGCAAACTTATGATTATAATTGGTAGAAATGCTTCCCCAAAAATCTATTTTTCGCGGTATAATTACATAACGGTTTGCCGCTCTTGGTTCATAATAATCGTGAGATTCTAATGGAGAAGCAGTAAAACCAGCGCCATAATAATTATTTCTGATGGTACTAAGATTTACTTCAGCTGCGATTTTATTGTCCTGGACTTTTCCTGATTCGTTATTAAACTCAGCATACATTTCATAGTCAATTCTAAAGCTATTGAAACGCTTAGTCGGATTTAAGATGCGGTAATTTGCGTTCCCGTAAATATTATAGTAGTTCGTATAAAAATTAATTCCCAAATCATTTGGATCAAAATCTTTAGACACAAAATCGGTTCCTACGCTGTATCTATATTTCCCACTTGTTTCTGCCAAACTTACTGTCGAAAAAACGCCATTTTTGTCTTTAGTATCATTTATTGAACTGTATTTTACATTTCCAAACAAACTATATGTATTGGCTTTCGTGTTTAAATCCCAAGCCAGACCCGTTACGTTTGCATCTCTAAAATGCCCGTTGCGAGTAACGTTGGTATTAATAAAAGTAACCGACGAATTTTTTCTGAAACGCTGATCTAAAACCAACACATTATAATTTGTCAAAGGTTCAACAACGGTGCGCCTAGTTTCTCCAGATATTGTATCTTTTATGGTAGCAAAAGTTTTTTCTGTAACGGCATTTAAAATGCCAATTCCAAGTCCGTCTTTTGTTCTTCCTGATAATTTTAAAGCATTAACCAGATTTACGGCAGCGGGTAGTTCTGTAATTTCTTCATTTTCATTTAAAGAAGGATCGACTGATGGCGCGCCACCAATTCTTCGCGAATAAAATATATTTCCTTTACTAAACAAATCCGTTCCTTCTGTAAAAAAAGCTCTATTTTCATTAAACTGCTGTTCAAAAGGACCAAGATTTAAAATCTGATCGTCATATTTGGTCTGTCCAAAGTCTGGTACTAAAATGGCATCAATCGTAAAAGCATCTGTTATTCCGTATTTAATATCCATTCCGCCTTTAACGGTTCCGTATGTTTTTTGTCCGTCTGAGGCATTTAAATAATACGAGGCATAAGGCATGAAAAACAATCGAGTAGGAGGTTTTATGTTTTCAATTCCTTCTAGAGTTCCTGCCTGTTGCGTAAAAGTTCCAATCTTTCTGTCAACAAAATTCCAAGTATATTTAAAGCGCTCACGTTTAATTTCTCTAAAGAAATTGATTCCCCAAGTCTGTCTGTTTTCTGCAGAAAAACGCAGTGCAGAGTATGGAATTTTCATCTCAACAATCCATCCATTTTCTGCCAAAGACGCTTTGCTAATCCAAACGGCATCCCAAGAATAATCTTCGCCATTTGCGTCGGTCATAATACAATCGCCCTGCACATCGGCAGCAGAAACATAAAACATAAAATCCTGCTGTCCGTCATTAAAACCATTTATAAAAACACCAAAAAGATCTGCGGTTCCAAAATTATCACGTTGCGAAATTTCTTTTAAAATTTTAGAAGGCTCATTGTCGTACATCATGGCGCCAATATAAATCGCATCATTATTATATACGACCTTAACTTCGGTACGTTTTTCATGCGGAATAGCTTTTCCATTGTCTGGTTCCAGCATAATAAAGTCTGTAGCAATTGGTACATTTTCCCACGCAGTTTCATCGAGTTTTCCATCAATAGTAATAGCAAGTGGAGTTACTTGCGCCTGAATAGATTTTTTCTGATTCTGGCCGTAACTGCTCAAAACGGATAAAAGAAAACCGAAAAAAATGATTTTTTTCATTGAATTTTTGTGGGAATTGATAAGCAAAAGTACTTTAATATAGGGATAATAGACTTCATTTTGTTTCACTTGTTACAGTTTAAGTTTCAAAATTTTCATTTTGTTCGCATTTTTTTAAGAAAATAGAGCAAAATGTTAGCATTTTTAGCATAAGATAAAATCTTACAGAAATAGCGTTTTTATGTTAATAATGTTAAAGTTTAAGCAAAAAATGCCTGAAAATCAGGCTCGTATTTTGCAAGGAGTGATTTTTTTATACTTTTGCCATACCCAAATTTTTTGTTTAACCTAAAGAAACTCAATGATTTACAAAATTTATCCGTTATTTGTGTTTTTGCTATTATCTTTTGGAAAAGATTCAAAGAACACAGCCGATCTTAAAAAAAATGCTACTGTAAAGACGATTGCCAAAGTCGAAAAAGTTACAGTTGATTCTAAAATCGAGAGCGTTTATAACTCGTTAAATTCCAACAATTTTAAAATGCCTGAACTTAAAACTTTTTCGGAAGCTTTAAAGGGATTTTATTTGCTGAAAGAAAGAGGAGTGATCAAGAAAAATATTCTAACACTAATTGATTTTAGTTTGTCATCAAACACTAAACGTTTGTGGGTGATTGATTTAACTAGCAATACAATTTTGTTTAATTCGCTTGTTGCTCACGGAAGAAATACTGGAGAAGAATTTGCTTCAGCATTTTCAAATCTTAATTCATCATTTAAAAGCAGTTTAGGATTTTATGCAACTGGCGAAATTTACCAAGGAAAACACGGCGCTTCTTTGCGTTTAGATGGTTTAGAAAATGGCGTAAATGACAATGCTCGCGAAAGAGGCGTTGTAATGCACGGTGCAGATTACGTATCTGAGTCTTTCATCAGAAATCATAAAAGATTAGGCAGAAGCCAAGGCTGTCCTGCAGTTCCAGTTGAAATGACGAATGATATTATTCAATTAATAAAAGACAAATCGTGTTTATATATCTATCATCCATCAAGAAGCTTTGAGATGGAAGAGAGGCTAATTTCTTAATTGCGCATATAAATCCGAATCTAAATCATAAATATCAGCTCTGAATAGGAGCTGATTTTTTTTGCTCCAAGCTGTCCAATACCATTGGTACAGAGCATACTTTTTGGTAATCTTAAAGCTCATTGTTATTTTACGTGCAATAATAGTGTCAATTCTGTCTTGAGGCCAATTCCCGTCAACATCTAATATATGCTGGGCCAATTCTAACGGATTTTCAACACGCACGCATCCAGAACTCATGGAGCGGTTATTTCGTCCAAAAACATTACGATGATTTGTATCGTGGAGGTATACGCTGTGGTGATTTGGAAATAAGATTTTCATTAATCCTAATGAATTATCAGAACCAGGACTTTGTACGTAACGATAGTTGTTCGGTTTGTTTTCATTCCATGCCACTGGAGACACAACATTTCCAGAAGTGTCGTAAATCGTAATATTTTTCTTTGCCAGATAATTTCGATTTCTTTTCATAGCAGGAACCACATCTTCTTTTAAAATAGTAGGAGGAACAGTCCAAGTCGGATTAAAAACAACCGTTTTTAAATACGAAGTAATAATAGGTGTTCTTCTTTTGCTGGTTCCTACAACAACATTCCTAACTAAAGTAGTGTCTTGGTTTTCGACAACATTTAAACTGTAATCAGGAATATTAATAATAAAGTAATTTTCTGCCAATTCTGACGGATACCATCTCCAACGCTCCAAATTGGCGATTATCTGTTTTTTTCTGCTTTCTTTAGAATAATTTAAAGCACGAATAGTTCCAACTCCGATAACTCCATCTGCAGCTAAGCCGTGTCTCTCTTGAAATTTCTTAACCGATTCAAAAGTCTTTTTATCGTAAATTTTAGTAAGACTGTCTTTTCCAGTCATATCGTTCCAGTACAAAAGCCTTTTTTTGATGTTAATTAAAGCAGGATTGGTGTCGTTCAAAACAATTTTATCGACAGATTCAATCGTGCTTATATTCTCATCTGGAAATGTATTGATGATTTCAAGTGCTTTTAGAAGCTCTTTGTAGGTTTGTGTTTTAGGCTGAATGTTTTCAACTATGCTATCTAGTTTGTTGTTGTTGAAACCTTTAACAAGAACAGAATTTACATCAAATGTTTTTTCGTTGAGGTCCCAATTCGTGTATAGTTTTTTAGGATCCAGTTTTCCCTTATAAAGATGATTAAGGTATTTTTCAAAATTATAAGTCAATAAAATATCATACGTAGCCAAGTCACGATCGTTTAACGAACCGATTTTGCTTTCAAATTTTTTTAGTTGCGATATTTTGTAATCTTCTGGTTCTAAGCCTAATTCGTCTGATTTTTCTAATTGCGATAAAACAAAAGTCCTTTTTTTGAGATTTCCCCAAACCGTTTGATTTTCAGATGCAATGTAAAATTGTTTTAAGGTTTCGCTTTTAAAAGTGCCTATTATTGCGGTGTCTATTTCAACTTTTCTCTCATCAGTAAGTATAATGGCTGGTACCTTTTTTTTGACAATAGGTGTAGGTTTTGGTTCTTCTTTTTTACAGCCAATAAAAATGCATATTACTATTAGAGAGTAAAGTTTTTTCATATTATAATTTTTTAAACATCAAATAATGTTCGCCAACATCTTTAATATCAAATGATTCACCTAGGGGTTGGTAATTCAGTTTTTGATAAAAGCCAACGGCAGCTGTTCGGGCATTAAACCAAATCAAATCAACTTTGTTTTTATTGCAGTAGGTTTCACAATGTTTAACTAAAGCTTCGCCAAATCCTTTCTTTTGATGGGTTTCTAAAACGGCCATGCCTCGAATTTGGGCTTGATTTTGTGCCGCAAATATAGTGTTGATTTTATTAAATAAGGAAATAATTCCTATTAAATTTTTATCATCAAATAATCCAAAATGATGTGTAGACTCTAAATCGTCGCCTTCAAACACACAGCTTTCTATAGGTTTTCCTTTTCTTAAAACAGGTTGGCGAACAGCATAAGTCTCTTGTGACGAAATTTCTTTGATTGTAATCATGATTTTTTTTAAAAATATTGCATTTATAACTTTTTAATTTTAAATAAGTTATAAATAATTGTTGTTTTTTATTAAATTTTTTTGCCCAAAAGCTTGTTTTTAACTGAACTTTCTTTCTATCTTTGCCGAACCAATGCGAAAGTAGCTCAGTTGGTAGAGCTCCAGCCTTCCAAGCTGGTTGTCGCGAGTTCGAGCCTCGTCTTTCGCTCTAGAAAACAAACTTTTTAGTTTTGTTTTTGTGAAAATAAAATTTTTAATTTTTATTTGTTTTTAAAATTAAACTTTTTAAATTTGCACCCGGTTAATGCGAAAGTAGCTCAGTTGGTAGAGCTCCAGCCTTCCAAGCTGGTTGTCGCGAGTTCGAGCCTCGTCTTTCGCTCTTCAAAAGCCTCAAACATTGTTTGAGGCTTTTTTGTTTTTTTTTGTTTTTTTTAAACCATATAAGTAATATAAGAAATTTAAGTTTAGCTTTTAAAATTGAACTTATATTACTTATATGGTTCAAAAAAGTTATTTCAGGTGGCTCAAGTCGCTTTCTGTTTCTAATTCTGTCGGATCTTGATTTTGTCTGAACAAGCGAGCTTTCAAGTCTCCTTTCAAGGTGATTTTTTCTCCTTTTACTTCTAACCAACTTCCTTCTCTTAAACCTAAAACTGGAATTGCGTTGAATGCGTGAAATTCTTTAATTCTTGTTTCGCGAGTTTCTCCCATGTGTTTGGATTGTAAATCGGCATCTAAATAATGCGGATTCAGGTTGAATGGAATTAATCCTAAAGTTTGAAAACTCGGAGGATAGACAATAGGCATATCGTTTGTAGTTTGCATTGATAGACCGCAAATATTGCTTCCTGCACTTGATCCTAAATAAGGCGTTCCATTTTTTACAGTTTCAGAAAGTAACTGCATAACGTTGTTTTTGTAAAGCTGTGTAACTAGCAAAAAAGTATTTCCTCCGCCAGTAAAAATTCCTTCCGCATTTTTTACCGCGTCCTGCGGATTTTCAAATTCGTGAATTCCTTTGACAGCAATGTTGATTGTAGCAAATGCTTCAGTGGCTTTTTTCGTGTACTCCTCGTGCGAAATTCCACCAGGGCGCGCATAAGGAATAAATAATATCGTTTGGCAGTTTTTGAAATGGGTTTTTAAAGTAGGTAAAATATATTCTAAGTAGTTGCCTCCGTGCAAAGTAGAAGTACTTGCAATAATAATGCTTTTCATGATTTTTAAACTCAAATTTTTGTTTGTTAAAGGTATTAAAAACTCTGATTTTGTTTAAGTTTTTAAGATTTTAATTAACATATTTTTACCAACTCATTAGTATTAAATTTGGAACTACTTGAGATATTTTTACCGTTTTAAGAATATTTTTAATTTATTTCATTTTGCTGCATAAAATTACTTGTTTTTTAATTGTTATGGCGGGACAGGTTGGCTGGTCTCAGAGTCAGGATCGTTCTGTTTTTAATGGTTCGGTAGTTTCCAATGCATCAGATTTGGAAGGTATTTATGTAATTAATGCGCAAACCGAAGAAACGGTAACTACAAATGCCTCTGGATCTTTTTCTATTTTGGCAAAAGCAGACGACGTTCTGGTTTTTTCTTCGATAAGTTTTAAAGAAAAAAGGGTTTTACTAAAACAAGAAGATTTCTCCAATCTCAATTTTACTGTCAATCTTACTATGATTATGTATCAGTTGCAAGAAGTTGTGGTAAAGCGATATGATAATATTAACGCCGAAAGTTTGGGTGTAATCCCATCTGGGCAAAAAAAATACACTGCAGCAGAACGCAAACTGCAAACAGCGACTGCACTGAATGCTACAGCAAACGGAGGAACAATGGCAGGAGGTTCTGTTTCTGCAGATCCGTTGCTTAATTTTTTCTCAGGACGAACAGCGATGCTTAAAAAAGAAGTTGCCGTTGAGAAAAAGGAATTTTTTATGAGGCTTCTGGAAAATATGTTTAGTCTGGATCATTTTATTGACCGATTGAAGATTCCGGCAGATTATGTAAAAGGTTTTGAATATTATGCAATAGAAAATGATAAGTTTACTGCAATTTTGAATTCTAAAAATAAAACTTCTACAGAATTTCTTTTAGGAGAATTAGCTGTAAAATATAAAGAAATGATTGCTGGTGAAAAAAAATAAAATCATATCAATTTTTGTTTTTTTGTTTTTCGTTCAAATTAGTTTTGGACAAAAAAACGATGCCAAACAATTAGTCGGGAAAGTGCTGGAACATTCTACTCCAATTGAAGGAGTGAATATCATTAATAATAATACTCAAGTAGCGACAGTTTCAGATTCTGAGGGTAATTTTTTAATTACGGCCAAAGAAGGAGATGTTTTGGTTTTTTCTGCTGTCAATTTGGAGCCTCTAAAAAGGAGAGTCGTGCCTGAAGATCTGTATCCGAATACTTTAGTGGTGAAAATGACTGCAAAAGAAGTCGAATTGAAAGAGGTTATTGTAAATGAAAACGCGAATATAACGGCTGAAAATTTAGGAATTATTCCGTACGGACAGAAAAAATACACACCCGCAGAACGAAAAGTTTATACGGCTACTTCAACATCAATTGATAAGCTTTTAAATGGTATTTCGGGGCGAACTGCGATGCTGAAAAAAGAAGTGAATGTAGAGAAAAAGGAAGCTCTTTTTAGAAAGCTGGAATATCTTTTTGAGGAGAATTATTATACGGAAAGATTGAAAATACCTGTAGATTATATAAAAGGATTTCAATTATTTTGTGTGGATGATGCTGAATTTGCTGTATCTTTGAATACAAAGAACAAAACAATGAGTATGTTTTTGATCACAGATTTAGCAAGGAAATATCTAACAATTCTCGAAAATGAAAAATAAATTAGGAGTACTCGTTGTATGCTTATTTTGTCAATTTGTATTAGGGCAAAACGGTTTTAGGAAACCATTACACGGTCAGGTTATAAATGATTTTTTAGCCATAGAAAGTGGCTACGTAATGAATATTAATGCAAATGTCAGAACATTTATTGGTTCTGGCGGTTTATTTGATATTATGGCACAGCCAAAAGATACTTTACTTTTTTCTGGCCTTACATTTCAATCAAAAAAAATAGTTTTAACTGAAAAAGACTGTGCTGAGGTTTTGTTAAAAGTAAAGCTGGATTTGGTAAATAATCAGCTTAAAGAAGTTGTAGTTAAGAAAGATTTGAAGGTTAAATCGCTTGAGGGCGGTTCTCAGAAATTTGTAGACATGCAATTTGAAGATGATAATCAGTCTACAGCAAAAAATACTGCAATGCTCTCAGATCAGACTATAAAATATGGAACTGATTTTGTTCGAATCTTTAAAGATGTCAAAAAGCTTTTAAGTAAAAAAGAAGACGTAAAAGAGGAAGAAGTTACCGATATTGCTTTTGTAGAATATGCTAAAGATAATTTTACGAAAGATTTCTACACCAAGACGCTGAATCTTAAGCCCGATGAAATAGAGCTTTTCTTAATGTACTGCTCCAACGATCCGCATTCTAAGCAAATGGTAGATCCAGATCAGAAGTTTCAGCTGATGGATTTCATGATTAATAAGAATAAAGAATTTAAGAAAGCTTCTGCTGTTCAAAAATGAAAAAAAAGTTAGTTTATCCTTTGTTGGGTATTTTGTTTGTATTGTCTTCAGCATTTGCTTTTCATAAATTTTATGTTGGTGTTTTTCAGGTAAATTATGCGGCAGAAAAGAAAATGTTGCAGATTACTTCCCGCATTTTTATTGATGATTTGAATAATGCAATGGAGAAGAAGTATCACAAAAAAACATTTGTGGGCACAAGCAAAGAAACTCCAGCAGATGTTGAATTACTTAAAAAATACCTTTCTGAACATTTTTTAATCAAAGTAAATGGACAGTCAAAAGCAATAACTTTTTTATCTAAAGAAGTTGAAGCTGATGATGTTCTAGTCTGTTATTCGAGAATTAAGGATGTGGATAAATTTAAAACTCTTGAAATTTCTAATACTATTTTGGTAGATTGGAACTCTGAACAACAAAACATTACACATATTTCAGCATTTGATACAAAAAGAAGTGTGCTTTTTACAGAATCTTCAAGGAAAGAATTGTTAAAATATTAATGTATTGGTAATATTAATGTTATAATTACTATTTTCACAGCCTAAAGAAATTACCATTAAATTTTTATGAAAAAACTTTCATTATTATTACTTTTTCCTGCAATGTTAGTGGCGCAGGATAAAGCAACAACCGCACCTGCTAGGCAACAAGGAAAGTACGATACGAATAAGTTTAGCCAAATGTATGATCTTCTGGCAACTCCAAATATGTTTCGTACAGCTTCTGGAGCTCCAGGGCCGGCTTATTACCAGCAGCAGGCAGATTACAAAATTGATGTTGAATTGGATGATAAAAATTCAAGATTAAGCGGATCTGAAACTATTACCTACACTAATAATTCGCCAGATGTTTTGGAATATTTATGGGTACAGTTAGATCAGAATCAGGCAAAAGCAAATACGCAGACTTCATTAGCTGAAAGTGATAAAATTAGTCAGGTTTTGCCGCTTGATGGTTTTTCTTCTAAATATTTGAAAAAAGATTTAGAGCGCGGTTTTAATATCGAACAAGTTAAAGATGCTAAAGGAAGCGCAATGTCATATACCATCAACGAAACCATGATGCGTATCAATTTGACTTCGCCTTTAAAACCAGGAGAAAAAATTTCTTTCTCAATCAAATGGTGGTACAATATCAATAATTATAGAAAAGAAGGCGGTCGTTCAGGATATGAACTATTCGAGAAAGACGGCAACAAATTATATGTAATTGCTCAGTTCTATCCAAGAATGGCAGTTTACAACGATGTTGAAGGATGGCAAAACATGCAATTCTGGGGAAGCGGAGAGTTTGCTCTTCCTTTCGGAAACTTCGATGTAAACATTACAGTCCCTTCAGATCACGTGATTGATGCAACTGGGGAATTAATGAATAGAAGCGAAGTCTTTACAGCAGAACAAGTAAAAAGATACGAACAGGCTCAAAAATCATTTGATAAACCTGTAGTTATTGTGACGCAAGCGGAAGCTGAAGCGGCTGAAAAAGGTTTCTCTGAAAAGAAAAAAACGTGGAAATTCAGTGCTAAAAATGTTCGTGATTTCGGAATTGCTTCTTCAAGAAAATTCATTTACGATGCAATGGCTGTTAAGATGGGTAACAGAACTGTTATGGCAGAATCTGTTTATCCAAAAGAAGCAAATCCACTTTGGGGAGAAACTTCTACAATGGTTGTAGCACATACTTTAAAAAGCTATTCTTCTCATACATTCGAATATCCATATCCAAAAGCAGTTTCAGTTTCTGCAGAAGATCAAGGAATGGAATATCCTATGATTTGCTGGAATTACGGTCGTCCAGATGAAAATGGTGTGACTAGCAAAGAAGTTAAAAACGGAATGATTGGTGTAATTATTCACGAAGTTGGACATACTTTCTTTCCAATGATCGTGAATTCAGATGAGCGCCAATGGACTTGGATGGATGAAGGTTTGAATTCATTTTTAGAATATTTAGCTGAGCAGGAATTAGATCCAAATTTCCCTTCAAGAAGAGGACCTGCAAAAAATATTGTTCCGTACATGAGCGGTGACCAAAAGTTCTTAGAGCCGATTATGTCAAACTCAGAAACGATTCACCAATTTGGAAACAACGCTTACGGAAAACCGGCTACAGGTCTTAATATTTTAAGAGAAGTAGTTATGGGAAGAGAATTATTCGATCATGCATTTAGAACTTATGCAAACAGATGGAAGTTTAAGCATCCAACTCCAGAAGATTTCTTTAGAACTATGGAAGATGCTTCGGCAGTAGATTTGGATTGGTTCTGGAGAGGATGGTTCTACTCAACAGATTTTGTTGATATCGGAATTAGCGATGTAAAACAATATTACGTTTCAGATACTCCAACGACTGATCTTAAGAATGTTAAAGTAAGAAAAGGCCGTTTCGGATTTGAAAAAGGGCCTTTTGTTTACTTGGTTTCTGGAGATAATGCAGAAGTAAGCGATTCTAAGAAAAAAGCTTTAAAAGTTGAAGATTTTAAGCCTTTGGCAGATTATGTAGATCAGACATTTACGGCTGAAGAAAAAGCAAGCATTAAATCTCCTAAATATTTCTACGAAGTAGAATTTAATAAGCCAGGCGGAATGATCATGCCTATCTTAGTTGAGATTACTTACGAAGACGGTTCTAAAGACAATTACAAATATCCAGCACAAATCTGGAGAAAAAGTAATGAGACAGCTAGAAAAGTTTACGCTACAACAAAAGCAATTAAGAGTATTCAGATTGATCCGCAATTGCTAACAGCAGATATTGATGTGACCAATAACTCTTGGCCAAAAGTAGAAACAAAGTCAAAATTTGACTAAATAAATAAAATTTAGGATAAAAAGTTCATCAGGTTGAAAAGCTTGATGGACTTTTTTCTTTTTTGAAAGTATTTTAAAGGACTTTTTAAGTTAATTTTAAAACACTAAGCGTTCAAAATTTAATATCTTTGCGACAACAAAAATAAAAGTTATGTTTGGTATAGGAGGAGGAGAATTAGTTTTCATACTGTTTATCGTGTTAATGCTTTTTGGTTCAGACAAAGTGCCGGAAATTGCGCGTACAATGGGGAAAGCAATGGCTCAATTAAAAAATGCAACTAATGATATTAAAAGTGAAATCCAGAAAGGAGCAGAGGCTAATGGTCTTGATTCAAAATCCTTAAGTGATATTACAGGAAATATCAATGCAGAAATTAATAGTGCAAAATCTAATTTACTAGGAGATACAGGAAATCTTTTAGGAGATACTGCTAATGAAATCGAAAAAGTAAAAGAAGATATTGATGCTGTTTCTGGACCTATAAAACGCCAAAGATAATGCTTGAAAAAATACAGGAATTAGATAAAGATCTTTTAATCTACCTAAACGGATTAGGTTCTGAAACATACGATAAATTATGGCTTATTATTACCAGCCAATTAAACTGGACGCCATTTTTCTTATTATTGTTCTATCTTATTTATAAAAAAATAGGAGGAAAACAAACCCTGTATATTTTACTTTTTATATCAATTCTGCTTGCTTTTACAGATCAAACCTGCAATTTATTCAAACATACTTTTCAGCGCTTACGACCATGTAATGATCCTGAAGTGAACTCAATCATCAGAGTGGTTCAGGTTAGAAAATCGTTTAGCTTTTTCTCTGGACATGCGGCCAATACAATGGCAGTTGCAACTTTCTTATTTTGGGTTTTAAGACGCTATTTCAAATACATCGGTTTCTTATTCTTATGGCCATTGATTTTCGCTTATAGCCGAATTTATTTAGGTTTGCATTTCCCAGGAGATATCCTAGCAGGCTATTTCTTCGGAGCTCTTTTCGGATCGCTTCTATATTTGGTTTATAGAAAGCTGAAACCGCAGTATTTTCCAGGATAGGTTTTTTTAAAGCTTCTAAGGTGCTGAGATGCTAAGCTTCTAAGTTTCCCTAAAAAAATAAACTTATTTTTTAAAAAATATATTTTATCTATAGCCTTCAGCTTTAGCTGAAGGTTTTTTTGTGCCCAAAAAGAAAAGGCTTTAGCCAAACATTTAATGTTTTGGCTAAAGCCTTTCTCTTTATTTTTAGCCCACCAGCTAAAGCTGGAGGCAATTCATGTTTTTTTAATCTTAGAGTCTTAGCACCTTAGCGCCTTTAAAAAAAACTAATTCAAAACCATTTTCTCACTCCATTCCAATCCGCTTGGAAGTTGTTGTTTGCTAAATTCAATATGAATAACTCTTCTGCGTTCGTTGTTTGTGGTTTTATTTGAGGCATGAAATAATAAAGGTTTCATAATCATGATTCCACCTTTTTCGACTTCGCAGATTGTTTCCTTTTCTTTTTCGAAATCAAGGTTTTCAATTCTCAAAATTCCTTTTGAATGGGAGTTATTTATAACTTTTAAAGCGCCATTGTCTTTAGTGGTTTTATCAATATGAATTCTGATTGTGAAATTGTTTTCTAATATTTCTGCTGGAGGCTGTACAGCAAATTGATTTTGTTTTACAGTCCAGTTTTCAAAATTTTTAACCTCAATTTTTTGATCAACCGAAATTGTTAAATCTTGATGATAAGCCACAAACCAATTCGATTTTTCTGGTTTGTCAAAATAAATGGACTTCGTTATAAAAAAGCCTTCGCCAAAAGTGTTCTCAATAATTTCCTGCAGTTTTTCATTAAAAATAACTGGAAGAGTTTCTGGAATTTCTTTGTGAAATTGCCTAATAGCAAACAAATCTTGAGACTTTCTGAAAGTAGCATTTTCTTGATTGGCAGCAGTTTTGTTTTCAATTAATGAAATTATATTTTCAATTTCATTTTCTGAAAAAACATTATTTATTATTGAAAAACCTTCGTTATCTACCTGATTAGAGTAAGTCATTTTAATTTTTTTAAATAGAAAGAAAACTTTAGCACCTTAGTCTCTCAGAAGCTTAGAACCTTCTGATTAAAGAACTCTCGAAACCGTCAATCCATCACGAATTGGCAATAAAACCGTTTCTACTCTTGGATCGTCTTTTAAAAGCTGATTATATTCTAAAAGTACTTTTGTGCTTACATCATTTGGATGAACTGGATCCAGAATTTTTCCGCTCCATAAAACATTATCAGACAAAATAATGCCGCCTTTATTAATTTTTGGGACAATCATTTCCCAGTAATTCAGATAGTTTTCTTTGTCAGCATCAATAAAAACCAAATCAAATTTTAGATCTAAATCAGGAATGATGTTTACAGCTTCACCTAAATGCTGAAAAATTTGGTTTCCCCAAGGTGACATATCAAAGTATTTTCGCTGAAAATCAACCAATTCTTCTTTGATATCTATAGTGTGCAATTGTCCGTTTTCCTGCATTCCTTCACATAAACACAAAGCCGCATAACCAGTATAAGTTCCAATTTCTAGAATATTTACAGGACGAATCAATTTGGAAAGCATGCTTAAAACACGACCTTGAAAATGACCGCTTAGCATTCTTGGCAATAATATTTTCTGGTAGGTTTCTTTATTTAGTTTCGCCAACAATTCTGGTTCTTTTTCAGAATGCTGTTCGATATAATCTTCTAATTCTTGAGAGATAAAATGCATGTTGTAGTATCTTGTAATTTAGCGACAAAAATACAAAATTATACACTTAGTATCGGGCATAAAAAAACCATTCGTTTTGCGAATGGTTTCTGTTTAGGATTTAGATGAATTTTATTTTTTCAAAGCTTCATTTACATCTTTAGCTGTTTTTACAGTTCCATCTTTAGCAGCTTTAGCGGCATTTTCCACTTTTTCAGCGCCTTTTTTAGTAGCGTCTTTTACATCATTTGCTGTTTTCTTAGCTGCATTTTCGACATCATTTGCAGCTTTTTTAGTAGCGTCTTTAACATCGTTTGCTGCATTTTCAGTAGCATCTTTAGCTTTTGCAGCAGCGTTTTCGGCTTTGATTACAGCACTGTCTTTTACTTCTTCGATATCTGTTGTAAGAGAATCAACTTTGTTTCCAAGAGTTAATTCATCTTCTGCAGTTTTTTCTTTTTTCTCGCATGATTGAACAGCGAAAGCTAATAAAGCAATTACAGCTAAACTCAAAATTTGTTTTTTCATAATTTAATTTTTTTTTAGGTTGATAAAACTTAAAGGTTAAATGGCTGAAAAATAAAAGTACAAATTTTAAAATGATTGAGCTCTTTGTAAGATTATTTTTCTTTTAAGAGCAAAACAATTCTTGTGCCAAATTTTGGATTTTTTTGTAATAGCGTTTTAAATTTTAATGCGAAAAAATTATTTTTTGTATAAGCTGAAATTAATCACAATGTCATCTTTGACTTTAATCAATCCGGCCATCTTTACGGGGGCTTCCAATTCAATATCAGAGAATTTTAAATTAAGAGTTCCTTGAATTTTATCGTCGGTATTGTATAAGATAAAATCTTTGTATTTCAATGTTTTATCGGTAATGAAAAAGTTTAATCTGCATTTGTAATTTTTTCCGACAGGTTTTATGTCGCTAATCGAAACAGTGCTGTTCGGAAATTTTTTAGCCTTTACAGTTCCTTGCAAATCTTTGGTCATTATCTTATTGCCACAATCAAATTCTGACATTTTGATCTCTGTATTAAAAGTGTTCTTTTTAACTGAATTTACAAAAACAGTATCTTTTATAGTAAAGGTGTTAGAGCAATTGTATTTACCAACAGTTGATAATCCTGTGATTTCTATTTTAATTTTATTTATTACCACAGCAGTATCTTCTGGGAAAAAAGTGGGTTTAGCACTTCCTAAGAAAAAGAAAGCTACTAAACCCATAATTAAGATTAAAAATCTTGTTTTCATTTTTTTTAGAATGAAATTGTAGCTTCGAATACTAAACCATCAAATTTACCTCCGTAAAAGTTGTTTAAATTTCCAGTAGCTGGATCTCCTGTAAATTGAACGTAATTTTTATAGTTTTGATTAACGTAGTTTAATTTAGCTAAAATGTTTTTAGTCATAAACCAGCCAGCACTTGCTTCAAATTTATCTACAGTAACCTTTTGAGCATCAGCATTAGATAATTTTCCAGATACAGTATTGTATTTTCCTCCTATATAGAATTGTTCTGTTTTTCCAAATCTGTAAATAAGCTCTGATGCATATTGATTAGCAGTACGTTTGTCGTCGGTTCCTGCTTTGTCTCCTCCAGAAGCCAATTCGATTGTTCCGAAGAATTCAAGTCCTTTGTATTTTACAAAAGGGTTAATCATGTAGGTAGTAGCCCAATTTTTGAAATTAGGGTTGAACGTTGCCTCTGGAGTAGATGTTTTACTGAAACTAGTAGGAACATCGGTAGTAGTTGTAGAAATAACATTTCCATTAGCATCTGTTTTAGTGATGGTATTTTTATAAGCGTTATTGTTCAATATACCCCAATAACCAAATCCTGATCTATTAGCAGAATATATGTTTGCATTTCCAAGATTTGCATTATGGTAATAAGAACCCGTTAATCTTACCCTTAAATCTTTATTAAGCTGTTTGTCATAACCTAGTTTAGCTAAGATTGAAGGACTATGTGTCGTGTTAGCGTTCGGACCAGCGGGATAAAACACTTCTTCATTACTTTGATTTAAATTACCATTTGTAACACCTAACATGCTTACCAATCCGTTTCTGTTGTAGTACACCTCCATACCCATTTCTGTAGTGAAAGAATACATGATGTTGTTGCCAACAAATGCATTTCTGATGGTGTTACCATTATCTGAACCTCTGAAATGAGCATCACCAAAATTATTTTCCATTTGTCCAATTTTAATGGTAGCATACTTCATTACATCAGCCAAGAAATCTTTTTTGATGAAGTCTAACTTGTCAATTTGCAAGTATCCGCCTTTTACATAAGAATCATTGTGGTGTCTTGAAGCCAAATAAATATCTAAATTTACTCGTACTCCGTCAAACAATTGAGCGCCAAGATACATATCAGCTCCAGGAAGCGTAAAATTGTTTTCAGTATTCATTAAACGGTATCCAGTAATTGTTCTAACAGTAGTCCCGGTAGCTGTAGTAGTCGTAGTTGTAACTGTGTTAGGTTGATCGTTGAATGAATTTGTTGCTTGAAAATCCATGTTGAAAGCACCGCCAAGATCAATACTAAGACCTTTAAATTCTCGATCGTCTTTTTGAACGTCAAAAACGTTGATACCGTTCTTATCTCTTGAAATTTGGTTTTGCATGTTTCCAAAACTAACTTGTGCATTTACAGCAAGCGTACTTATTAATGTAATAAATAGTATATAAATCTTCTTCATGACGCTTATAAATTAAAGGTTAAATTAAATTTTAGGGTTAAGTCTTGCCCTGTTTTTATGGTTCCGAGCATTGCCGTTGGAGACTTCATTCCGAATTCTGTGAAAGTGATTTTATTAGATCCCTGAAGGTTTAAACCATCTTTTGTAACCGCTGTTTTTACAGATGTTTTGTAAACTTTACTAACTCCAGCAATGGTGTAAGTTCCTGTTAGTTCCCAAGTATTCTCATTAACTTTTTCAGCAGATTTCAGAACATATTTTATGGTTTTGTTTTTATCTGTTTTTAAAGTTTCGTACGCTACTTTGTCCATGCTTTTTTTCTCGCTTTTAATACTTTCGGCTAAAAGAGTAACTGTCAAAGCTTCTATATCGGTTAATTTTCCATTAGCAATATTTAAAGAAGCCGTTCCAGTTCCAGAAGCCGATTTCATTTCCCAGTCGTGAAGTGTAGAGGTTCCCGCAACAGAAAAAGTAGATTTGTTGTCCAAAGTGTAAGATTTCTGCGCTGCTGCGAATGTTGTCATTCCGAAGAATGCAATTACAAGTGCAATTAATTTTATTGAATTGGTTTTCATCTTGTCATGTTTATTAAGTTGATAATTATTTTTTTTAGTACTAAAATAAGGGTGCGATTTACCTCAAACACTCGGCAGAAAGCCTGTTTGCTAAGCAATAAATCAGAATAAAAATTGTTGTGAATCCCTAATTGATCACCAGGGTATTATCGTTTTTTGCGTAGTCGGTTAGCGTAATATTAAAAAGAATAGTCAAGTCCTTTCCAGCTTTAACAACACCAAGAGCCGCTTTTGGAGGAGCCATTTCAAAATCGGCAAAAGTGACTTGATTTGCACCCTGTAAAATAAAATTTCCGTTGCTGGCTGTTATATTTACTTGTGTTTTGTATTCTTTACTCACACCAGCAATAGTGTAAGATCCAGTAAATTCCCAAGAAGTTTCACTTAGTTTTTGTGCAGATTTTAAAAGGTATTCAATAGTTTTATTATTCTTGGTGTCCAAAGCTTCATAAGCAACGTTGTCCATACTGGTTTTGCTACTTTTTAAGCTTTCTGCAGGCAGTATAACAGTAAGGCTGTTTATGGCATTCAGCTTGTTGTCTTTTATGTTAAAAACAGCAGTGCCATTTCCTTCAGTAGATCTCATAACCCAATCATGAACTGTAGAAGTTCCTGCTACTTCAAAAGTTGATTTTGAGTCTACGCTATATTTTTTTTGTGCATTTAGTTGTAAAGTGAAAAAAGTAACTACAACGATCAGAAAAATTGATTTGAGAGTTTTCATGAGAATGTGGTATTTGGGTTATTCATTTTAGTCTTAAAGTTCTTTACTAAAGAAACTAACCGACTAGTATATTTTTCTTGTATCAAATGTATTATGTATGCATAGAATCGCACATGATAAAAATCATTGTTAAAATTTTATTAAAAACCTATAATAAAAAGAGCGCTGATTTTTAGGATAGTAAAGTAGTTTTATTTTGAAAAAGGAAACAGGTTTAAATTGTTGTAAATCAGAAGTTTGTTTTGGTTTTAGTTGGGGGAAATCAAAAGAGAGCCACTCCTGTATTTGATCAAAAAAGTGGCGTAAAATATTATTTTAGGACAAAAAAATAAAAAGCGAGTGTTTACAGCCTTTAAGCTTCAATAAAACGTTTGAAATTTTGAAGAAATTTTTTTTGAGTTTTTTGAATTTTAAATAAGAATGACATCAAAAAACAAAAAAAAATAACAAAAGTGCTTAACTTTGCAGCATGCAAATGGAGAAAAAAGACATACGAGCCTTATCAAAAGAACAGCTTCGCGATTTTTTTGTTGAAAATGGAGACAAAGCTTTTCGCGGAAATCAGGTTTACGAATGGTTGTGGAGTAAAGGAGCACATAGTTTTGATGACATGACAAACGTGGCAAAAGCTACGAGATCAATGCTTGAAAACAGCTTTGTAATCAACCACATCAAAGTTGATACGATGCAGAAAAGCAGTGACGGAACAGTAAAAAATGCCGTACGCCTTCATGACGGTCTTGTCGTAGAATCTGTTTTAATTCCGACTGATACTAGAACAACAGCCTGTGTTTCTAGTCAGGTTGGTTGCAGTTTAGATTGTAACTTCTGCGCAACAGCTAGATTAAAAAGAATGCGTAATCTAGAACCAGGCGAAATCTACGATCAGGTTTTAGCTATTGATAAAGAAAGCCGCCTGTATTACAATCATCCGCTTTCGAATATCGTTTTCATGGGAATGGGCGAACCTTTAATGAATTATAATAATGTCATTAAAGCCATCGATATGATTACCTCAGAAGAAGGTTTAGGAATGTCTCCAAAACGAATCATGGTTTCGACTTCGGGAATTCCGAAAATGATCAAAAAAATGGCAGACGACGATGTGAAGTTTAAACTGGCAGTTTCTCTGCATTCAGCAATAGACGAAACGCGCGCGCGTATTATGCCATTCAGCAAAAACTTTCCTTTAAAAGATTTAAGAGAAGCATTAGAATATTGGTACAGAAAAACAAAAAGCAAAGTTTCTTACGAATATGTAGTTTGGAAAGGAATAAACGATGATAAAGCTTCGGTTGACGCGTTGGTTAAATTCTGTAAATATGTACCGTGCAAAGTCAATTTGATAGAATATAACCCAATTGACGATGGCGAATTTCAGCAAGCTTCAGAAGAATCGATTATGGCATACATAAAAGCGTTAGAGAATATCGGCGTAGTGGTAAAGGTGAGACGCAGTAGAGGAAAAGACATCGACGCCGCGTGTGGTCAGTTAGCCAATAAAGAAGCAGAAATATAATCCGCTAGGATTATCCGTTCACTAAAAAAAATAAGCTATTCCAAAATATAATCCGCTAGGATTATCTCGTCGGTAGAAAAATAATAATTAATCCGATATTAGAATATGTCCCATCGGGACATTTGAATAGAGGTTATATAAAAAGAAGCATTAAAAACGATTCATCGTCTTAATGCTTCTTTTTTTTGGACAAAAAGGATGCTTTATTTTTTCAAATCTACTTCTTCTGTAACTCCGTCTTTTGTTACTGTTGCAAGTGTATCGCATTCTCCGTTTCCATAATCAATAGTTGCCGTAGCACCATTTTTAGTTATAGAAACAATTCCTTTAACTGCAAAAGATTTTCTGCAGGCTGCATTAAACTCTAAAGGAGTAGTAATTTCTGCCGAAAAAGTATCTCCGTTAGGAAAAGTTGTAGAACCGCTTCCGGTAACTACAAATACATTATCCTCCCAATCAAACCAGGTGTCATAACCAGAAGTCATTTCTTTTATCAAAGTTCCTTTTCTAGTATACACTTTTCCATCGTCAAAAGTAATAGTCAAATCTATAGAAGCTGTAGAAACAGGGTGTGGTGTTACCAATAGGCTAGTTTCTTTAATCGTTCTTACAATGCTTTTGCTTCCCTGAAGTTTTTTGCCATTATGATAAAAACCTTCAAAAGTGTAGCTGATCGTTTGTGTAGAAGAAGTAAAATCGTTAGAAAAAGAAACAACCATTTTTCCTTTTACTGTATTTCCGTTGTTAAGAGTACAGCCTTCAGCACCAAAATCTACTGTTTTTGTCCAAGTGTTGTTGGTTAAAATGGTTGTAATTGTGGCACAGCTCGGAAGATAATTTTTTATTGGTCCGCTTGGTTTTGCATTCACATTAAGCTGAGAACTAAATTGGTCTTCAGCAATATTAGTAACATCCTCAACAGAGGCATCGATTTTAGAATTGGTTATAATTTCTTCGTTGGTAATCGCTGCGGCTGTTCCGTCATTTGTTTTTTCATCAGAATTACAGCTGATAAAAAAAGACATTGTAATACAAGTGCTAATTAATAAAAATTTTGTTTTCATAAATAAATAGTTTTTTGTTCTTCTTTTAGTTAATGAATTCAAATCAGTATTAGTTAGATCTATTTTTGGTGTTTTTTTTCAGGTTAGCGCATAAATTATTTAAATCCTAACCTAAAATACACAACGTATTTTTATTTAAAATAGTATATTTGGAGTCTAAATGAATATCACGTCTCAAATAAAGCAGCCTATTTTTAACGAGATGGAACTTTTCGAAAAAAAGTTTCATGAGTCGATGTCCTCTAAGGTTGCCTTACTAAACAGAATCACTTATTATATCGTAAACCGTAAAGGAAAACAAATGCGTCCAATGTTTGTTTTTCTTACCGCAAAAATGGTTTCTGGCGGTACGGTAAACGAAAGAACGTACCGTGGAGCTTCGGTAATTGAGCTTATTCATACTGCAACTTTGGTACACGACGATGTGGTTGACGACAGTAATCGTCGCCGCGGATTTTTCTCTATCAATGCGCTTTGGAAAAATAAAATTGCCGTTCTGGTGGGAGATTATTTATTGTCTAAAGGTTTATTGCTTTCAATTGACAATGGCGATTTCGATTTATTGAGAATTATTTCTGTTGCCGTTCGCGAAATGAGCGAAGGAGAATTGCTTCAAATCGAAAAAGCGCGAAGATTGGATATTACCGAAGATGTGTATTACGAAATCATCCGTAAAAAAACTGCAACACTTATTGCTGCTTGTTGTGCGCTTGGCGCGAAAGCCGTAATCGAAGACGATATTCAGGTAGAAAACATGCGTAAATTCGGCGAACTGATCGGAATGGCTTTCCAAATCAAAGACGATTTATTCGATTACAGCGAAGAAGCCATCGGAAAACCAACCGGAATCGATATTAAAGAGCAAAAAATGACATTGCCTTTAATTCACGTTTTAAATACTTGTACTCCGCAAGAAAAAAAGTGGCTGATAAACTCCATCAAAAACCACAACAAAGACAAAAAACGCGTCAAAGAAGTGATTGCCTTTGTGAAAAATAATAACGGTTTGGCTTACGCCGAAAACAAAATGGTCGAATTCCAGCAAGAAGCACTTTCTTTACTTCAAAACTTCGAAGATTCAGAATACAAAGATGCTTTGACTTTGATGGTGAACTACGTTATTGAAAGAAAAAAATAGTCTCTTTAAATTAGATAATTAGAAAATTTGTCAATTAGATAATTGTTTTACTTTGTTGTAAATCAGTTGTCTATTTTTATTTTGTTGGGATTTGGAATTGTTTTATTGAAATTTTTAATACTTCATGCAACCATTTCAAATCGACAATCGTCTATGCTAATAGAAGTCTGTTTCTAAAACCAAAACCGAACCGCTTATTAATGAAAATTATTTCGTTACATCAAGAAGAATCTAAAATCATAAAGCTCGCTGTCGAAAATAATCGTCAGGCGCAGCAGCAGATTTATAGTAAGTTTTCTTCTAAAATGTTAAGCGTATGCCGACAATATATAAAAGACATTCAGCTGGCAGAAGATGTAATGATTACGGCTTTCATGAAAGCATTTACCAATCTGAAAAACTTCGAGCACAAAGGCAGTTTTGAAGGTTGGATTCGCCGAATTATGGTTAACGAATGCATATCATATTTACGAGTTCAGAAAAAAGTAAAATTTGCTGAAGATGAGTTTTTTGTAGAAGAAAGCTTTAACGAAATCGACAGCCAGTTTACTGTAGAACAGATTCAGTATTTAATTGATGCTTTGCCGGATGGGTATAAAATGGTTTTCAATTTATATGCTATAGAAGGGTACAAACACAATGAAATTGCGAAGATGTTAGGAATAAATGAAGGAACGTCAAAATCGCAATTATCGCACGCTAGAAAAATGCTCCAAACACAAATTACTATTTTAAAAAATCAAGATAATGGAACCGAATAATTTTGAAAAGGATTTCCGTGACAAACTAAACGAGCGCAAGATTGAACCAAGCAGCAAAGCTTGGGATCGATTGGATGCGATGCTGACCGTGGCTGAAGAGAAAGAGCCAGTTAAATTGGATTCAAAAAAATCAAAAAGAAAATGGTTGTATATCGCGGCCAGCTTTATCGGGTTTTTATTGGTTGGGACTTTATTTTTCAATCAGAATAAAAATGGAGTTAAAACGCCAGAAACGGTAGTTGTGGAAAAAGAAAACGAAACTGAAACTCAAAAAGAATCAGTAACAGAACCTATTTTAAATACTATTGATGCAGCGAAAACGGAAACTGCAATTGCAGAAAAAACTTCGGAAGAAAGAGCAAACAAAAATGGAAAAAACAATTCCGAAGCTTCGGGACAAATTTCAGATAAAAACAATCAAAATGAATCAAATCAAATAGCGGAGTCTTCAATCATCATCAAAAACAATCAAGAAAAACAATCAACAACCAATCAAGCTTTAATTGCAGAAACTTCAAAAAATGAAAACGTAGATCAACTATTAGAAACGGCAGAAAATAAAATTCTGGCAGAAAATGCGTCTAAATCAAAATCTAAAGTAAAAATCAATTCTAACGATCTATTGGATCAGGTAGATGGGGAATTGGAGCTTTCTTTTAGAGAAAAACTGATTACCAAAATAAATAGAAGTTATCACACGGTTAAAGTTGCGGTAGAAAACCGTAATGTTAAAAAGTAATTTACAATCATCAATCAAAATCAATCAAAAAAAAACAGTCATGAAAAATTTTACCATTTATTTATTTCTCTTAGTTTTCCTATTTGTTACTAAAATGGTCGGACAAGAAACTTTTGAGAACAAAGCAAAAGAGATCGCAATTGCAATCGAGAAAATTACAAAAGAAGAAAAAGCAGAACTTAAAAAAGAAGTTGACGATGTTAACACACAATTAGTCGAAGGAACAATTTCTAAGGAAGAAGCAGACAAAAGAAAAAAGGAATTTGCAGAAAAGAGAGCGCGTAATATCGAAAACAGAGTTGCCGTTGAACAAGAAAAATTACAGGAGCTGGTTCAGGAAAAAGTGGACGGGAAGTTAAATTATGAGAAAGCAAAAGGCGGAACAATATTAGTAATTGGCGGAAACAATGACTCCATCAGAGCGAATCAAACAGAAATAAAAATTCCTGCAATGAAAGTATACGACGGTAAGGATGATAAAATTAAAAGAGAATCTAAAAGAACAACTTCTCAATTTGTATTTGCAATGGGGTTGAATAGTACTATGGTAGACGGTAAACTTCAAGATTCGAATTACGACTTTATCGGGTCGCATTTTTACGAATGGGGTTTGACATTTAATTCTAGAATTCTAAACGAAAATAATTTATTGCATGCCAAATACGGTCTTTCATTGATGTATAATAATCTTCGTCCGACAGATAATCGCAGTTTTGTGGTAAACGGCCAACAAACGGACTTAGTTACAAATCCGATACATCTAAAGGAATCTCGTTTTAGAAATGTCTATTTAGTGGCTCCCGTTCATTTAGAATTTGATTTTTCGAAAGATGGAAATCATGACGGGAAAACCTATTTTAGAACACACAAAGGATTCAGAATGGGGTTTGGAGGATATGCTGGAATCAATGTAAAATCGAAACAGATTTTAAAATTTGAAGACAATGACTATAAAACAACACAAAAAACAAAAGGCGATTATAATGTCAATAATTTTATTTACGGACTAAGTTCTTATGTGGGCTATAAAGAAATAAGCTTGTATTTGAAATATGACTTAAATCCAGTTTTTAAAAACAATTTAGTTGATGAGAATAATATTTCATTGGGTATTCGCTTCGATTTCAATTAAGAAAATTAAGTTTAGTTAGTAAAGAGCATCTCTATTTGGAGGTGCTTTTTTTGTTTAAAAAATCATTTAAAATTTCACCAAGATTTACGTATTTTTGCTAGCTATCCACTTAAAAAAATAATTTAGATTTTGATTTCACAAAGCACCATAGATTCTGTTTTTGAAACTGCTCGAGTAGAGGAGGTTATCGGCGATTTTGTGAATTTGAAACGCGCAGGAAGTAACTTTAAAGGATTGAGTCCGTTCTCAGACGAGCGTTCGCCTTCGTTCATGGTATCACCCGCAAAAGGAATCTGGAAAGACTTTAGTACAGGAAAAGGAGGGAATTCTGTTAAGTTTTTAATGGAGCATTCGCAGTTTACCTATCCAGAAGCTATTCGATATTTAGCCAAAAAATACAATATCGAAATCGAAGAAACGGAACAGACAGAAGCGGAAAAAGCAAATACAGATCTTCGTGAAAGTATGTATCTGGTTTCGGAGTTTGCTTCTAAATATTTTCATGATGTCTTATTGAATTCTGAAGAAGGAAAAGCTATCGGTTTATCGTATTTTAAAGAAAGAGGTTTTACTAACGAAACCATTAAGAAATTTAATTTAGGATATTCTCCAGAAACTTGGGATGCTTTGACAAAAGAAGCCTTAGGAAAAGGGTATAAATTAGAATTTCTAGAAAGTACAGGTTTAACAATTCCGAGAGAAGACCGTCCGTTTGACCGATTTAAAGGACGCGTAATGTTCCCGATTCAAAGTATGTCAGGACGTGTTTTAGGTTTTGGAGGACGTATCTTAACCAATGATAAAAAAGCCGCAAAATACCTGAATTCGCCAGAAAGTGATATTTACCATAAAAGTAAAGTCCTCTACGGAATTTACCACGCCAAGCAATCCATTGCCAAACAAAACAATTGTTATTTGGTAGAAGGCTATACCGATGTAATTCAGTTTAATCAGGCTGGAATAGAAAATGTTGTGGCTTCTTCTGGAACCGCTTTAACGCCAGATCAGATTCGTTTGATCAATCGTCTGACGCGAAATATCACCGTTCTTTTTGATGGAGATGCGGCAGGTTTGCGAGCTGCAATTCGAGGAATCGATTTGATTCTGGAAGAAGGAATGAATGTTCGTGTTTGTTCTTTTCCTCAGGGAGAAGATCCAGATAGTTTTGCGCGTGCCAATTCACACGACGATTTAGTTGCTTATCTAGAAAATAACAGTAAAGATTTTATACAGTTTAAAGCTTCGATCTTAATGGATGAAGCCAAAAACGATCCTATTAAAAAAGCCGATCTGATTCGCGATATGGTTACGAGTATTTCTAAAATTCCAGACCGTATTCAGCGCGAAGTTTATATTCAGGAATGTGCCAGAATTATGGATATTTCGGAGCAGGTTCTAACGAGTACTTTAGCACAGCTGATTCAGAAAGATATCGCTGATGCGAATAAAAAGCAGAAACAGGAACAAAAACCTTTTGAAGTAGTTAGAAACCAGCCTCCACAAGGCGGCACGTTTTCAGGAGGAGATCCAGAAGATCCAAGAACAGGACCGCCAGATGATTATCCAGGCGATCCAGGATATTATCCGCAAGAACAGGCTCAAAAAGTAGATATTTTATACAATTTTGAAAAGAAAGTAATTGAAATTTTACTATTGTACGGAAGTGTAGTAGAAAGTTTTGAAGATGTTTACTTGAAAGCTGATGAAGAAGGAAATGTCAAAGAAGTTTCGGAAAGGAGAGAATATAAAGTATTTCAAAAAATATATTTAAGTCTGCAGGAAGATGAAATAGAATTGTCAAATACCTTGTTTCAAAATATTTACAATAACATTATTGATTTCTATAATCAGAATGAAACTTTTAGTCTCGATAAATATTTAATGCATCTAGAGCCCGATTTTGCTCAGGAAGTAACGAATATATTAATGGAAGATGAAAGATTAACTATTCACAATTGGGAAGGACAGAATATTTTTCCAAAACAGAAAAGCGAAACTATTGAGCAGAATGTTTCTGAGACCATATTTGCTATGAGATGGTATTTGGTGTCTGGAATTATTGCCGAATTAAAGAACTCGCTTTTAACCAATCCGCAGGAAGACAATTCAGAGGTTTTGGGTATGGTGATCGATTATTCTAAATTGCTAAATAACTTTTCAAAAAAATTAGGACGAGTAGTTGTTCCTTATCATAGTTAAAAAGAAAAAACTCTATCTAATTTGATAAATCAAAATAGATAGAGTTTTATAATTTTTTTCGATTCTCTTAAAAGGTTAAGATTTTCGACTTGTGATTAAATAATTTCTAAAGTCTTAGCTTTGTTTACTAAGTCAACTAAATTAGTAACATTCAATTTAGTCAATAATCTTAGTTTGTAAGTACTGATCGTTTTTTCGTTCAGATTTAAGATTTTAGAGATTTCGTTGTTTTTCTTACCATCACTTAAATAACGTAAAACCTCGATCTCACGGTTAGAAAGTTTTCTGTAGAGACGCTCACTTTTGCTTTGTTTAGCAATAAGTGCCATGTTTTTACGTACTGTTTCGTTGATGATAATTTTTCCTTCGTGTACTTTAATAATAGAATGACCTAATGTTTCAAGTTTTTCTGTTTTGTGCACATACCCAGAAACTCCTGCCTTAATTGCATTTGGAGCATACATTTGCTCAGCAAGATCACTGAAAATAACAATTTTTGTTTTTGGGAAATTTTTCAAGATAGATTTAATCTCAAAGATACTTGAAAGTCCTTCTAACTCTAAATCTAAGATTAGAATATCGATTTCCTTCGTTTGAAGGATATCTCTAACCATTGAAAAATTGCCTACGTTGGCAACAATTGAAATTTGATCGTGGTCTTTGAAATAAGACTTAACGCCAAAGTGCGTCACAGGATGATTGTCTGCTAGACATACTTTAATCATAATTTTTACCTTTTTTAGAATTGTTCATGTTTTTGGAACGGTAAAATTAATAAATAAATTCTGTAATAACTCGCAGAGAATGTTAAAATGTATTATTTTAACGTTTTTGGGATCAAACAAACCGGAATTGGATCCATTTTATGCTTGTTGCTGGTGTTTAATCGTTTATAAATTTCAAAGACAGATTTTTCTCTCCCTTCGAAGTCAGATGCCGTCTTTCCTGACTCCGCGGCTAACATGGCCCATTCTAGTTCGTCATAACTTGCCCCTAATTGGTCTTCGTCGGTACGATTGTCTCCAAATAATCCATCTGTAGGAGCGGCTGTTAAAATTGACTGCGGAATCTGTAAAAATTCTCCTAAAGCATATACATCAGATTTCATTAAATCAGCAATTGGACTTAAATCGACTCCGCCGTCTCCATATTTAGTGTAAAAACCTACACCAAAATCTTCTACTTTATTTCCAGTTCCGGCAACAAGCAGACCGTGAATTCCTGCTAAATAATATAAAGAAGTCATTCTGATGCGGGCACGAGTATTAGCTAGAGCTAAATTTACTTTTGCTGCATCTTCAGTTGAAGGTACGGCACTTTTAAAAGATTCAAAAGTTTCCGTCAGATCAGTCTTAACATCAGAAACATTTGGGAAACGTTTTTTAAGTTGCTCAATATGTTCTCTTCCTCTAGAAACTTGGCTTTCTGCCTGATGAATCGGCATTTCTACACATAAAACTTTCAGTCCTGTCTGTGCGCATAAAGTTGAAGTTACTGCAGAATCTACACCTCCCGAGATTCCAATTACAAAACCGTTTACTTTTGCATTAGTAGCGTAATTTTTTAACCACTCTACAATGTGCGTATTTACTTTTTCTGTCTGAATTGTGCTTTTTTTAGCCATAATAGTTTAAGTTTTAAGATGCAGGGATGTATATTTGCAGAATTATTTTGAGTATGCAACTGCTTAAAATTCTGATAACACAAATCTAATTAAAATAAAATGAAAATTTATCGCTTTGCAGTGGTTCTATGCCTGTTTTTTTTGTCTTGCAACCAAAAGAGTAAGGTTGAAAAAGAAGTAGAAGAAATCCCTGTTGATATTAAAGTAGAACGATTTGATAAAGTGTTTTTTGAAACTAAACCGCAAGATCTGGCAAAAGTAAAAAAACAATATCCTTTTTTCTTTCCTGGTAACGACGATAATGTCTGGATTCAGAAAATGAATGATCCGATCTGGAGAGAAGTTTATCAAGAAGTTCAGAAAAAATACAGTAATTTCGAGCCCGTTCGCAAAGAGTTTAATGAACTTTTTCAGCATATAAAGTATTATTTTCCTAAAACTAAAATCCCGAAGGTAATTACGGTTATTGGAGAAATGGACTATAATGCAAAATCAATTTATGCTGATAGTCTTGTTGTAGTTGCTTTAGAATTGTATTTGGGAAAAGAGCATAAGTTTTATGAATTTCCAAACTATTTAAAAGAGAATTTTGAAGAAAGACAAATTATGCCAGACGTGGTTTCTAGTTTTTCTTATCGAAATATTCAAAATTCGATAGACAAGAGTTTGGTGTCTCAAATGGTTTTTGAAGGAAAACAGCTTTATGCAAAAGATTTACTGCTTCCTGAATATACAGATGCTGAAAAAATGGGATATACGCCTGAGCAGATAAAATGGTGTGAAGAAAACGAAGCTTATATGTGGCGTTATTTTATAGAAAATGAAATGCTCTACAGTGATGATCCGAAATTGAATGCACGATTTATAGCTCCAGCACCTTTTTCTAAATTCTTTTTAGAAATAGATAACGATTCTCCAGGGCGAGTGGGAGCTTGGATTGGCTGGCAGATGGTACGTTCTTACATGAAAAATAATAGTGATGTTTCTTTGGCCGAATTATTTAAGTTACAGCCAAAAGAAATCTTCGAAAAATCAAAATATAAACCTAAGAAATAATGGCAAATATAAATTCAGAGATTAGATTTAATATAGAATTGGACGAAAACCGTGTTCCAGAAAAATTGACATGGAGTGCACAAGATGGTGGAGTTCAAGCCGAAGAGGCAAAAGCAATAATGCTGTCAATTTGGGACAGTAAAGCAAAAGAAACGATGCGTATTGATTTGTGGACTAAAGATATGCCGGTAGACGAAATGAAGATTTTCTTCCACCAGACTTTAGTAGCAATGTCAGATACTTTCAAACGTGCTACAGACGACGAAAAGATGTCTGATACCATGAAAGATTTTTGTGATTACTTTGCAGAAAAACTAGAACTTACGAAATAAACGTAGGCTTAAATTTCAATACAAAAATTCCAAATTCCAATTAATATTGGGTTTGGGATTTTTTATTTTGTAAATTGTCTGAGCAAATCCAATTATATGCTGTTTCCTTTTCTAGTGAGTCTTATCGGATTGTTTTTTTTACTGGTAAACAGTATTTTATTTTGCAAGACGCGAAAAAACAAAAATGCACATTATTATATACTAATAGTATATTTGATTGGTTTGTTTGTCAATGAATTGCTTTGTAACATTATTGGGTTTTATGCTCCAGGATCTAATTTTTTTCTTTCGCATTATTACTTCATTTTTCAATTTATTATTTTAAGCATCTTTTTTCGAGGCTTATTTTCAAATGCTGTTTTAAAGAAAGCAATTCTTATTTTACTGGTATTGGTTTTGATTCTGTTAGCAATTCAGTATTCAAGAACTCCGGAACTTTATTGGCAATTTAACTTATTTGAAATTGGCGTAACTTCGGCTTTATTGGTTTTATATGCTTTAATTTACTTGACACAAAATTTTGAGAACGTTAAATCCAATTACATGTATTTCTCTAACGGATTGATTATCTATTTAGTCAGCAGTTCGACTATTTTTTTAAGTGGTAATTCCGATTCCGTTATTTTTACAGAACCATTTTTACTGGACTTTTGGTTTTTTAACTCTTTATTTTATATCCTATATCAGTTTTTGATATTTAGAGAATGGAAAATTTTAAATAAGAAGTTTCGATAAAATAAAAATTTCAAACTCCATTTGATATTGGAATTTAAATTTTGGAATTTGAATTATTTTAATTCACAGATCTTTTCTCTAGATCTTTAAGAATACGTTTCAAAGCACCAATCATTAAGGCATTCGAGTTTTTGTACAATGTTACATTATCTAAAAGTTTATCCGATTTTTCGGTTTCCCACATTGACTGTTTATTTGCTTTGTTGGTTATGCCGACAACATTTTGCGAATAAATGATCTGCTGTAAATTCAAATCATAAATCTCTAAAATGACCGAGGCTTCATTTTTTCCTGAAGAATAATCATCTTCATAAAGTTCGATAGAGCCTAAATCACTTTTGCTTTTGTGTGTTGAGATATTAATGAAAAAGTCAAAGCCAGTACCTTCTTTTAGTTCTTTTAATTTTATACTATTCGGATTTAAATTGATTTTTCTTGGAACAAGTAATCCATTAACATCCTGTATATAAAATACTCGATCTCCTAACTTTTTTCTAAAGAATTTTAAAGTCTCGTCGGTTAATTTTTGTTTGGAGTTTTTTGGGCAGTCTAATTCGTTTAAAAGCCATCTTCCAGAAGAGAAATCAACCCCGGTGCGCTGTCCGGTCATTAGCATATAATGGGAAGACTGACAAGAGAAGCAAAGGAACAGAAAGGAAATGTAAAGAATAAAACGAATGGATTTCAAATTAGTCATTGATTGTTTTTGGTTTGCGCCAAATATAACATAAAAATATATTCATTAGGATTTTTCTGTAAAATAAAAAATTCTAATCGGTATGATTGGAGTTTTTATATTGTAGAAAAAAGATTTACGGTTTTAATTCGACCCCATCGGGGTCGTACTGCATCAGGAAATATTTTTGCTATAAACATTTAAATCCTTCGGATTCTGATTTATCAATTGTTAAAGCATAAAAAATCCCAAACTCCATTTTTCAATTGGAATTTGGGATTTTCAATATTGTATATTTTAATTTTTAAAATTCAGAATTGTTTTTAAAAACTTCCTGATTCACTTCGTCGATATAAGAAAGCAATTCTTCTTTTCCAATTGATTCTGTAGATGAGGTTACAAAATACTGTGGCATTTCGGCCCAATTGTTGGCAAACATTTGTTTTTTGTAAGCCGCAATATGCGAATCTATTTTTCCTTTGCTGATTTTATCTGCTTTTGTGAAAATTATGCAGAACGGAATTTCGCTTTCGCCCATATAAGACATAAACTCAACGTCAATATTTTGAGCTTCGTGGCGAATATCAATTAAAACAAAAGCGCAAACCAATTGTTCTCTCGTTTCAAAATAATCAGTAATAAATTGCTGAAAAACAGATTTTGTTTTCTTTGAAACTTTAGCATAACCGTAACCAGGTAAATCGACCAAAAACCAGTTGTTGTTAATCTTAAAATGATTAATTAACTGTGTTTTTCCCGGTTTCCCAGAAGTTTTGGCTAAGTTTTTATTATTGGTAAGCATGTTAATCAACGATGACTTACCTACGTTTGATCTTCCAATAAAAGCATATTCTGGCAAAAAGTCTTTCGGACATTTTGATGCATCAGAATTGCTGACAATAAATTCGGCGGTATTAATTTTCATATTCCTTCGCGTTTTAAAACCTCCTAAAAAAATAATTTTCTGATGGCTATAATTTCTTTTCAGTAAGCCATTTTTCAAGAACTTCGTTAAATTCCTGAGGGTGTTCCATCATTGCTGCGTGTCCGCATTTGTCAATCCAATACAAATCAGAATTTGGCAGTAATTTGTGGAATTCTTCTGCTACATTTGGAGGTGTTACAGAGTCATTTTTACCCCAAATAATACAAGTTTCAACAGTCATTTTTGGCAAATCTTTAGCCATATTATGACGAATTGCGCTCTTTGCAATAGTTAGGGTTTTAATTAATTTGATGCGGTCGTTAGCAGTAGCGTATACTTCATCAATCAATTCTGGGGTTGCAATTTTTGGGTCATAAAATACATCTTCAGCTTTCTTTTTAATGTATTCATAATCGCCTCTTCTTGGGTAACTGTCTCCCATTGCGCTTTCGTAAAGACCAGAACTTCCAGTAATTACAAGGCCTGCAACTTTTTCAGGATACAGTTTTGTGTGATATAAAGCAATATGTCCTCCTAGAGAATTTCCTAGAAGAATAACTTTGTCAAACCCTTTAAAAGTGATAAAATCTTTTACGTATTTCGCAAAACTTTTTACGTTCGTTTTTAAAATGCTTTGGGTGTATATTGGCAAATCTGGGATAACAACTTTATATCCTTTTGTTGGGAAATATTGTGCTACACCATCAAAGTTACTTAGACCTCCCATTAAACCATGCAGAATAACGATCGGAGTTCCTTCTCCAGCTTCAAAATAGCTGTATTTGCCTTCTTTTTTATAGTGTTTGTCCATCTAATCTAATGCCAATTTCAATTTCGACAAATATAGGGTTAATTACACAAAAATGAATTTTTGACGCCATTTTTTAACTAGATAATTTGAGTAGAATATGTAAAACATTAAAAATCAGTAATTAAACGAGTTTTTGCTAAAATCTTCAAATGTTAAGAAAAGTGCATAATAATCAATTTTTTAAGAAAATTAGTCCATTATTTTTTCGAATGAATAACAGAATTAAAAATCTGTTAATTAATAGTTAAGGTATTGATTGAATGAGAATTATAGAAAGTGGTGGCAAAGTGGTTAAACTTATTAACAAAGTGGTATAAAGTGGTAAAATGTGGTAAAATTTTTTATATTTTTGCTGTATAACATGTTAACTAGTTTTTTTGAACACAATTGTTGGAACATATGAATGTAAAGTCGATGCTAAAGGAAGGCTAATGATGCCTGCACCTTTAAAAAAGCAATTGACTGCTTCTCTTCAAGACGGATTCGTTTTGAAGCGTTCTGTTTTTCAGCCGTGTTTAGAGTTGTATCCGATGGTAGAGTGGGATGCGATGATGAAAAAAATCAACAAGCTTAATCGCTTTGTAAAAAAGAACAACGATTTCATTAGAAGGTTTACTGCTGGTGTTAAAGTGGTTGAGGTTGATGCATTGGGGAGATTGCTTGTTCCAAAAGATTTGGTAACGTTTGCAAGTATTTCTAAAGATGTGGTTTTTTCATCTGCGGTTAATATTGTGGAGATTTGGGATAAAGATTTATACGAAAAATCAATAAGCGGCGAAGATATGGATTTTGCAGATTTAGCCGAAGAAGTAATGGGAAATATTAATGACGACGAAGATGGAATATCATAATCCGGTTTTGCTTCATCCAACAGTTGATGGTTTAGATATTAAACCAGACGGAGTGTATGTAGATGTTACGTTTGGAGGCGGTGGTCATTCAAAAGAGATTTTAAGAAGATTAGGGCCAAACGGAAGGCTGTTTGCATTTGACCAAGACGAAGATGCGCTTGCCAATGCATTGCCAGATGAAAGGTTTACCTTGATTAATGAAAACTTTAGATTCATAAAAAGGTTTCTACGTTTTCACGGAGTAAAACAAGTTGACGGAATTTTAGCCGACTTAGGAGTTTCATCACATCAGTTTGATGTTCCAGAAAGAGGTTTTTCAACAAGATTTGATGCCGAGTTAGATATGCGGATGAGTCAAAAAAATGATTTAAATGCTTATCGGGTGGTTAACGAATATGAAGAACAGGATTTGCGTCGTGTTTTTTTTGATTATGGGGAGTTGAAGAACGCACCAGTTTTGGCAAGAACAATTGTGGAAGCGAGAAAAGATTATCCGATCAAAACGACAGACGAATTAAAAGAGGTTCTGAAAAAGTATTTGCCAGAGAAAGTTCGAAACAAAATTCTGGCTCAGATTTATCAGGCAATCAGAATTGAGGTAAATCAGGAAATGGACGTTCTAAAAGAATTTATTGAGCAGTCATTGGAGATTTTAAAACCAGGCGGAAGATTTTCAGTAATCTCATATCATTCCTTAGAAGATCGATTGGTAAAAAGATTCATCAAAAATGGAATGTTTGAAGGAGAGCCAGAAAGAGATTTTTACGGAAACTTTTCAGTCCCGTTTAAAACTATCGGAAAACTGATTGTTCCAAACGACGAAGAAATTAAAATTAATAATAGAGCTAGAAGTGCTAAATTAAGAATTGCTGAAAAGATATAATATATATAGGTAGAAAATGAAAGGTGGAGTATTTAGCATATTAAAAGCAAGATTTCTGATTCATGAAGATGCAGTAAAAAACTGGAGATTCATCGTTTTTATAATTCTGCTTGCTATTTTGATGATTGCCAATACACAGCGATACGAACAAAAGGTTTTTGAAATTGCAAAATTAAATAATGAAGTAAAAGAATTGAGATCGGAATTTGTAGATCGACGTTCAGAATTGATGAAGTTGAAAATGGAGTCAACGATATCGGATAAAATGTTAGAAAAACAAATTTTTCCGTCGACAGTTCCTCCAGTAAAAATAGAAGTTAAAAAAGAAGAAGAAAAAAGTTTCTTTAAAAGAATATGGCAGTAGACGATAAACATATATCCTACAGAATTTACCTCGTAGCAGTTTTCATCTTTGTGATGGCAATTGCTATTGTCGTTAAATTAACCAATATTCAGTGGGTTGATGGAGATTATTACAGAAAACTGGCTAAACAGCGTACAGTTAGAAACTTTGTAATTCCGGCCAACAAAGGAAATATTTATTCTGCTGACGGAAGTTTATTGGCAACATCGATCCCGAATTATGAAATTCGTTTTGATGCAAAAGCGCCAAAAAAAGAAACGTTTGAGAAATATGTAAAACAATTGTCAGATTCTCTTGATACTGTTTTAGATAAACCAAGCGGTTATTTTCAGAAAGAATTGCGAAAAGCGCGTGAGAATAAAAATCGTTATTATTTGATTGCCCGTAATTTAAGTTATACCGAATATGTGAAAATTAAAGGTTTTCCATTATTCAATTTAGGCGCTTTCAAAGGCGGAATTATTGTAGAACAGGAAACGGTTAGAAAACATCCAATCGGGAAAATTGCAGAAAGAACAATTGGTTACGACCGTATTGATCCTGCAACTGGAATTGAAGTAGGAAAAGGAATTGAATGGGCTTTTAAAAGTTACTTGAACGGAAAAGACGGTAAAATTTTAAAACAAAAAATTGCAAAAGGCCAATGGAAACCTATTCGTGATGTTAACGAAGTAGATCCAATTGACGGTTACGATGTGATTTCCACTATAGATGTTTTCATTCAAGATATTGCGCATCATGCTTTATTGAAACAGTTGGAAGATTACGAAGCAGATCACGGTTGTGTGGTGGTAATGGAAACAGAAACGGGGCATGTAAAAGCAATTTCAAATTTAGGAAGAGCAGAAGATGGATCGTATTATGAAACTACTAATTACGCAATTGCTGAATCTCACGAACCGGGTTCGACTTTTAAATTAGTTGATTTAATGGCAATTTTAGAAGATAAAGTAGCCGATACAAGTACGGTTTATGATAGTCACAAAGGAGTGGTGAAATATTATGGGCGCTCTGTTCGTGATTCGCACAATGGCGGTTACGGTAAAGTGTCTTTGGCCCGTGGATTTGAGCTTTCATCAAACACAGTAATGGTGCAGGCAGTTTATGATAATTACAAAAGTAATCCGTCAAAATTTGTAAATCATATCAAAAGTTGGGGATTAGATAAGACATTAGGCTTGCATTTTAAAGGAGAGGGAAGACCTTATATTCCGCAGCCCGGAGATAAACATTGGTCAGGAACTACGCTTCCGTGGATGGCTTTCGGCTATAATGTTTCGATAACACCAATGCAAACACTTGCGTTTTACAATTCAGTTGCGAATAATGGTGTGATGGTAAAACCACAGTTTGTATCAGAAATTAAAGAATGGAATAAAACGATTAAAAAGTTTGATGTTGAAGTTCTTAATCCGAAGGTTTGTTCACCTGAAACGCTAAAAAAAATAAGAGCAGTTTTATTGAATGTGGTTAAAAAAGGTACAGGTTCTAAATTGTATTCGAAAGATTTTTCGATGGCAGGAAAAACGGGAACCGCTCAGATGAATTATGGAGGAAAAGAAGGAAAGTCAGCTTTGTATTATGCTTCCTCTTTTGTGGGATATTTTCCAGCAGATCATCCAAAATATTCTTGTATTGTAGTGGTTCATAAACCGAATACATCTAAGAATAATTATTACGGAGCAGACGTTGCAGGACCAGTTTTTAAAAGAATTGCGCAAAAGATTTTTACAGATGCACCTTCGACAAATAAAATAAAAAAATTAGATACTAGAATTCCTAAACAGGATGCTAGTTATGATAAATACACTGCAGAAGCAAATAAAAAAATCAATCAGATTCCGAATTTAAAAGGAATGCCTGGGATGGACGCAATTGCTTTACTCGAAAATTTAGGTTTGAAAGTAAAAGTAAATGGAATGGGGAAAGTCAAAAATCAATCGATTCAGGCCGGAACCAGTATTAGCAGAAACACAACAATTGTATTAGAATTATCGTGAAAGTATTAAAAGACATATTATATAAAGTAGCTATTGAGTCTGTGAAAGGTTCGACAGATGTTGCTATTCAGAAAATTGAATTTGATTCACGTAAAGTAGAAGCAAATGATGTTTTTGTAGCAATTCGCGGTTCGCTTTCAGATGGGCATGATTATATCGAAAAAGCAGTTCAGCTTGGAGCAAAAGCGATCATTTGTGATACGCTTCCGGCAAATACTGCAGCTGATGTAACTTATATTCAGGTAAAAGACACCAATACGGCTTTAGCTTTTATGGCAGCTAATTATTTTGAAGATCCGTCTTCAAAACTAAAATTAGTTGGTGTAACAGGAACAAATGGTAAAACTACAATTGCTTCCTTATTATTTCAGCTATTTCAAAAAGCAGGTTTTAAAGTTGGATTATTATCAACTGTAAAAATCGTAGTTGACGAAACAGAATATCCTGCAACGCATACAACGCCAGATTCTTTGACAATTAATCATTATTTAAATGAAATGGTCGAAGCTGGAGTTACACATTGTTTTATGGAAGTAAGTTCGCACGGAATTCATCAGAAACGTACAGAAGCTTTGCATTTTGTAGGCGGAATTTTTACCAATCTTTCTCACGATCATTTAGATTATCACCCAACATTTGCGGAATACAGAGATGTGAAAAAGTCATTTTTTGATTCACTTCCGAAATCAGCTTTTGTTTTAACAAATATTGACGATAAGAATGGAGCGGTTATGCTTCAAAATACAGTTGCCAAAAAACTGACTTATGCTTTAAAATCTTATGCAGATTATAGAGCGCAGATTTTAGAAAGCCAATTGTCTGGTTTATTGTTAAAAGTAAATGATAATGAAGTTTGGGTAAAGCTGATTGGTACTTTCAACGCATACAATGTTTTAGCGATTTATGGAACGGCAGTAGAGCTTGGAATTGATAGTCTTGAAGCGTTGCGTTTACTGTCTGATTTAGAAAGTGTTTCGGGGCGTTTCCAATATATTGTGTCCAACGAAAAGATTACGGCAGTTGTAGATTATGCGCACACGCCAGATGCATTGGAGAATGTTTTGAAAACAATAAATGACATTCGCACCAAAAATGAACAGTTAATTACTGTTGTGGGCTGCGGAGGGAATCGTGATAAAACAAAACGTCCGATCATGGCAAAGATTGCATCAGATTTAAGCGATAAAGCAGTGCTGACTTCTGATAATCCAAGAAATGAAGACCCGGAAGTGATTTTGGACGAAATGGAGCAAGGGGTTGAGCCTCAGAATTATAAAAAAATGCTGCGAATTACAGATAGAAAACAGGCAATTAAAACAGCTTGTCAATTGGCTCAGCCAAACGATATCATTCTAATTGCAGGAAAAGGACACGAAACGTATCAGGAAATAAATGGTGTTCGCCATCATTTTGATGATATGGAAACCGTAAAAGAGATTTTAGAGCAACTGAATAAATAATAAAAAGGAAATTCCAAAATTTAAAATTCGACTAGCATTGGAATTTGGGATTTAAAAATTGGAATTAAAAAAAACAGAAAAATATGCTGTACTACTTATTCGAATATTTTGATAAAACATTGGACATTCCTGGGACAGGAGTTTTCCAGTACATCACATTTAGGTCAGCTTTGGCATTTATGCTTTCGTTGCTTTTGTCTACAATTTATGGTAAAAGAGTAATTAACTTTTTACGCCGTCAGCAAGTTGGAGAAACAGTGCGTGAGCTTGGTCTTGCAGGTCAGAATGAGAAAGCGGGAACGCCAACAATGGGTGGGCTTATCATCATTTTTGCGACTCTTTTGCCTGTTTTATTATTTGCTAGACTGCACAACATCTACATTGTTTTGCTGATTGTAACGACCTTATGGATGGGAACAATTGGTTTTGTGGATGATTATATCAAAATATTTAAAAAAGATAAGCAAGGTTTAAAAGGAATTTTTAAAGTTATTGGTCAAGTTGGTCTTGGAATCATCGTTGGTGCAGTGCTTTATTTTAATCCTGCAGTTACAGTAAGAACTGATACTGGTCGTGCAGATATTTTTAAGACCGCTACAAATTCAACAGTGATTATGCCTGCAGGTGTTGAAGAAAAATCTACAGCAACAACAATTCCTTTCGTAAAAAACAACGAATTTGATTATGCTGAAGTATTGTCTTTTATGGGAGATGGATATGAGAAATGGGCGTGGTTAATATTTATTCCAGTTGTAATTTTCATTATTACAGCAGTGTCAAATGGAGCGAATCTAACAGACGGAATTGATGGTCTCGCGGCCGGAACCTCTGCGATATCCGTCCTCGCGCTCGGAATATTTACGTTCGTTTCTGGTAATATCATTTTTTCGAACTATCTGAATATTATGTATATCCCAAATTCGGGAGAAATGACGGTCTTTATTTCGGCATTTGTTGGAGCACTGATAGGATTTCTTTGGTACAACTCTTATCCCGCATCGGTATTTATGGGAGATACAGGAAGTTTGACTATTGGAGGAATCATTGCAGTTTTGGCAATTGCAGTTCGTAAAGAAATATTGATTGTTTTGTTCTGCGGAATTTTCTTAGCAGAAAGTGCTTCAGTAATTATTCAGGTAACTTATTTTAAATATACGAAGAAGCGTTTTGGCGAAGGCCGAAGGATTTTCCTGATGTCGCCTTTGCATCATCATTATCAGAAAAAGGGATATCACGAAAGTAAAATCGTAACCCGTTTCTGGATTGTTGCCGTAATGTTAGCGATTTTATCAATCATAACCTTAAAATTAAGATAGAGCTCAATTAAAAATTAGAAATTAAAAATTAAAAATTTTTAAGAATGAAGGAGAATGTTATTCAGGATAAATCATTTCAATTTGCAGTTAGAATTGTGAATTTATACAAATATTTATCTGAGAATAAAAAGGAGTTTGTGTTGAGTAAACAGGTTTTGAGATCTGGAACTTCAATTGGAGCAAATATCGAAGAATCAATTGGAGGGCGATCAGATAAAGAGTTCTTATTTAAGCTTGAGATTTCTTATAAAGAAGCAAGAGAAACTATTTATTGGTTGAAATTATTAAAAGCTACAGATTATATTTCTGTAAGTGAATTTGAAAGTATACATATTGAAGCAGAAGAAATCTGTAAAATATTGGCGAAAATTATAATAACCTTAAAAGGGAAAGTCAATTAAGGTCTAATGTTAGATTTTTAATTTTTAATTCTCAATTTTTAATTGTGTAAAGTATGAGGTTAGTAGTTTTAGGTGGAGGAGAAAGCGGTGTAGGAACCGCGATCCTCGGTAAGAAACAAGGATATGAAGTTTTTGTTTCTGATTTCGGAAAAATAAAAGAGAGTTACAAAGAAGTTCTTATCATTAATAAAATTGCTTGGGAAGAAGAACAGCATACAGAAGATTTGATTCTGAATGCAGATGTGGTAATGAAGAGCCCAGGAATTCCAGAAAAGTCTCCGATAGTAAAAAAGCTGATTGCGGTGGGAGTAAAAGTGATTTCGGAAATTGAATTTGCGATTCCTTATACAGATGCAATGACGATTGGGATTACGGGAAGCAATGGTAAAACTACCACGACAATGCTGACACATCATTTGCTAAAATATGCAGGGTTGAATGTTGGATTGGGAGGGAATATCGGAAAGAGCTTCGCCTGGCAGGTAGCAGAAAATAAGTACGATGCCTATGTTTTGGAATTGAGCAGTTTTCAGCTGGACGGAATAATAGATTACAGGCCAGATATTGCAATTATAACCAATATAAGTCCGGATCATTTAGATCGATATGAATATAAATATGAAAATTATATCAATTCGAAGTTCCGAATAACAATGAACCAGACTGAAAATGACTACCTCATTTATGATGCAGATGATGAAGCAAGTACAGAATGGTTAAAAAAGAACAAAACAAAAGCGAAATTAATTCCTTTTTCATTGACGAAAAAATTTGATGAAGGGGCTTCTATAAATAACAACAAAATGGAAATAAAGATCAACCAAGAAGAGTTTACAATGGATACAGAACACATTGCGTTAGAAGGAAAACATAATATGAAAAATGCAATGGCAGCAAGCTCTGTGGCGAAATTGATGCAAATTAGAAATGCAACAATCCGCGAAAGTTTATCTAATTTCCAAGGTGTTGAGCACCGTTTAGAAAAAGTATTAAAAATACAAAACGTTCAATATATCAACGATTCGAAGGCTACAAATGTTAACGCTACTTTCTTTGCTTTAGACAGTATGAATGTTCCAACCGTTTGGATTGTAGGAGGTGTAGACAAAGGAAATGATTACAACGAATTGATGTCATTAGTTCGCGAAAAAGTAAAAGCAATTATTTGTCTTGGTGTTGATAACCGTAAAATTATTGATGCTTTCGGAAACGTTGTTGATATTATGGTTGAAGTAAATAATATGAACGATGCAGTAAAAACTGCTCAAAGATTAACAGAAAAAGGTGATGCCGTTTTATTGTCTCCAGCTTGCGCAAGTTTCGATTTATTCGAAAACTACGAAGATCGTGGAAAGCAATTTAAACAAGCAGTGCATAATTTATAATTTTAGATTTCTGATTTTAGATTTTAGATTGATTGCTAGACTTTAAAATCACAAACAAGTTCTTTTGGGTATGACGACGAATGAAATGAAGATGAGAACTAAGAAGTTTTCTTTGATGATAATTGATTTAGCTGAAAAGCTGCCGAATACAAATGTAATCAGATCAATTACAAGTCAAATAGTAAGAAGCGGAAAATCAGTCAGAGCAAATTATCGGGCAGTATGTAGAGCGAGAAGTGATAAAGAATTTGTTGCTAAAATGAATATAGTTTTGGAAGAAGCTGACGAAACTTTATTCTGGATTGAAATTATAAAAGAAAAAATGTGGCTTGCCAAAGAAGAATTGGAAATCGCTTTGAAAGAAGCAAACGAATTAACAGCAATTTTTGTAAGCAGTCTAAAGACGGTAAACAACAGAATCAATAAATAAAAAAATCAAAACCGAAGGTTTAAAAATAATCTAAAATCTAAAATCAGAAATCTAAAATATGAAAGAACTAGTAAACAAATTAAAAGGAGATAGAGTAATATGGTCATTCGTGGCTTTATTGGCTTTGTTTTCGTTTATGCCTGTTTTTAGTGCGAGTAGTAATTTGGCTTATATCGGGCATGGTACGGGGAATACTTTAGGGTATTTGGTAAAACATTTGGCCCATATCTGTATTGGTTTTCTAATCATTTATTGGGTACATCGAGTGCCGTATCATTATTTTAGAGCGATTTCTAAAATTGCGCTTCCAGTGGTTTGGATTTTATTGGTCTATACACTTTTAAAAGGAACTGTAATTGCGGGAGCAAATGCGAGCCGTTGGATTCAGGTTCCTTTTATCGGAATCACATTCCAAACTTCGACATTGGCATCTATTGTTTTGTTTATTTATGTGGCACGTTATTTATCCAAAACTAAAGAAGAAAATGAGCCTTTTCAGACTTCATTAATTCAGCTTTGGGTTCCCGTATTTATAACATTGGCGTTGATATTGCCAGCAAACTTTTCGACCACAGCGTTGATTTTTTCAATGGTTTTAATGCTGACATTTATTGGAAAATATCCATTAAAATATCTTGCTTTTATTGTAGGTTCCGGAATTGCTATGTTAGCATTTTTCCTTTTGGTTGCAAAAGCTTTTCCAGATTCAAGATTTTTCAGCAGGGTTTCCACTTGGGAAAGTCGTATTATGAACTTTACGACAGATAAACCAGATGAAGACGATTATCAGATTGAAAAAGCAAAAATTGCCATTGCCTCAGGAAAATTAGGAGGATTGGGACCAGGAAAAAGTGTACAGAAGAATTTTTTACCGCAATCTTCTTCCGATTTTATTTATGCCATTATTGTAGAAGAATATGGTTTGGTTGGTGGTGTAGCGATAGTGGTTTTGTATTTGTTGCTTTTATTCCGATTTGTAGTTGCCTCTCATAAAGCACCTACTTTATTTGGGAAATTAGTCGTCGTCGGGGTCGGGTTTCCGATGATATTCCAAGCAATGATTAATATGGCGGTTGCAGTAGAGTTATTGCCCGTTACAGGACAAACACTTCCATTGATAAGTAGTGGAGGAAGTTCAATCTGGATGACTTGCCTTGGATTAGGAATCATAATTAGTGTGACTAAAAAAGAGGATGAAATCGCTGAGGAAAAATTAGAAAAAGAAAAACGTAAAGAAGCTTTACAGCGATTGATTGATAAAGAATTGGCAGAAGATGATGTGGTTCCTCAAGAAATATATGATGAAGAGCCAGCTTATTCGATAGAAGATAATTCAAGAAACCCAATGAATGCGGTTTTAAACAAATAATTAAAAAGAGAATAAATTTTAAAACGTTGTAATTTTTGAAAGAGATGACAAAGTATAAATTCATACTTAGCGGAGGAGGAACAGGGGGACATATCTATCCTGCGATTGCAATTGCAAACGAATTAAAATTACAATTTCCTGATGCGGAATTTCTTTTTGTGGGTGCCAGAGATAAAATGGAAATGCAGAAAGTGCCTCAGGCAGGTTATGAAATAAAAGGTCTTTGGATAGCAGGTTTACAACGAAAACTGACTTTACAGAATATGATGTTTCCTCTTAAACTGGCAAGCAGTTTATTGGAATCAAAAAGAATAATTAAAAAGTTTAAGCCAAATGTAGTAATCGGAACGGGAGGTTTTGCTAGCGGACCTTTGTTGCAAGCGGCTGGTTCTGCAGGAATTCCAACAGTGGTTCAAGAGCAGAATTCTTATCCAGGAATTACAAACAAATTGTTGAGCAAAAAAGCAAATGCAATTTGTGTGGCGTATCAAAATTTAGAGCGCTTTTTTCCAAAAGAGAAAATCGTTTTAACGGGAAATCCAGTGCGTCAGGATTTAATTGACATTGAAAGCAAACGTGAAGAAGCGATTGCATTCTACGGTTTAGATCCGAATAAAAAAACGTTATTGGTTCTTGGAGGAAGTTTGGGAGCGAGAAGAATTAATCAGTTAATCGAAAAAGAACTGCAAAATTTTCTTTCTCAAGACGTACAGGTAATCTGGCAATGTGGGAAACTATATTTTGAAGATTATAAAAAGCACAATCAGCCAAATGTAAAAGTGGTCGATTTTATTGAAAGAATGGATTTTGTTTACGCAGCGGCAGATGTCATAATTTCACGCGCAGGAGCTTCTTCAGTGTCAGAATTGTGCATTGTTGGAAAACCAGTGATTTTTATTCCGTCGCCTAATGTAGCTGAGGATCACCAGACTAAAAATGCGCAAGCAATTGTAGACGAAAAAGGTGCGATTTTGTTGAAAGAATCTGAGCTTGACAGTCAGTTTAGCATCGTTTTTGAAGCGCTGCTGAAAGATTCTGGAAAACAGAAACAATTAAGCGATAATATAAAAAAACTAGCTCGTCCAGATGCTACAAAGCAAATTGTAGAGCAGATAAAAAAGTTGTTATAATATAATTTTTAAGGAAAATTATACAACATCAAAAATAAATTTGAACGCTATTTTAGGCAATTTAGGTCTTTTGGTAGCGTAAAAACATAAAGGTTTAATAGCTAGTTTTTTACTAAAATAAAGAATTGGTAAAGATCTGAAAAACAACAATTAAAAATGAATTTAAATCAAATACAAAACGTTTATTTTATTGGTATCGGAGGAATCGGAATGAGTGCTCTGGCTCGTTATTTCAAGTTTATTGGAAAACAAGTTTCAGGCTACGATAAAACACCTTCGATGCTAACTAATGAATTGATTGAAAGCGGTATCGATATTCATTTTGAAGATAATATCAGTTTAATTCCAACTGATTATTATGTGGAGAATACACTGGTGATTTACACGCCAGCGGTTCCGAAAACACATTCAGAGTGGAATTATTTTATTGAAAGACATTATGAGGTTAAAAAACGTGCTGAAGTTCTTGGAATTATAAGTAAAGATACTTTCTGTTTTGCAGTTGCAGGAACACACGGAAAAACCACAACGTCAAGTATTTTGGGGCATATTCTGTTCCAAAGTGGTGCAGATGTTACGGCTTTTATTGGTGGAATTGTGGAAAATTATAATTCGAATTTAATTGGAAGCGGAAAAACGGTAACGGTTGTAGAAGCAGATGAATTTGACAGATCGTTTTTGCATTTGCGTCCAGATATTGCCTGTGTGACTTCTATGGATGCTGATCATTTGGATATCTACGGAACTAGCGATGCAATTCAAGATTCATTTAGAGAATTTGCTTCTAAAGTAGAAGATAAAAATAATCTCTTTATAACCAAAGAATTGCCTTTAGACGGTGTTCAATGTGCTATAAATGAAGATGCTGTATATAAGGCTTATAATGTTCGAATCGAAGATGGGGCTTATGTTTTTGATGTGCAGACGCCATCAGAAATTATAAAAGATCTGCGTTTTGGATTGCCTGGCAAACACAATTTAATGAATGGATTGATGGCTATTGCAATGGCTAAGACTTATGGCACCCCGACCGATTCTATTGCAAAAGCCATTGCTTCATTCAGCGGAATAAGAAGACGTTTTTCATATCAGATTAAGACTGAAAAATTAGTATATATTGATGATTATGCACATCATCCAACAGAAATAAATGCTGTTCATCAAGCAGTTAGAGAGTTATATCCAGGGCGTAAAGTTTTGGCGATTTTCCAACCGCATCTATTTAGCAGAACAAGAGATTTTGTTGACGGATTTGCTGAAAGCTTATCGCAGTTTGATGAAGTGTTTTTGATGGATATTTACCCTGCAAGAGAGCTTCCGATGGAAGGAGTGACTTCTGAGTGGCTTTTGGGTAAAATGACCAATACGAACAAAAAAATTGTTGCAAAAGAAGATTTATTAGGGGCAATTAAGGCCAGTGATGCACCTATTATTGTAACAATTGGAGCTGGTGATCTGGGAGAGATGGTTCCGTCAATTAAAAAGATTTTAAATGAAAGTATTTAATTGGGCAAATATTAGATTAGTACTTATTTTCGGACTGGTTTTGTTTCTATATTCTTTCGCTCAACATCGAAATGGAGATCGAAAACTGAAAAAATCTATGGTCGTTTTTGTAGGAGAAAATACGCTTTTTGTGAAGCCAGAAACGGTTAATAAATTGTTGATAGAAAATAAAAGAGACGCTTCCAGTATTAGAAAAGATGAACTAGATTTGAATAAGATAGAGAAAACCCTTGATACGCAAGACATGATTGAGAAGTCAAATGTTTTTGTAAGTATCGATGGAGTTCTAAAAGCAGTAGTAAAACAGAAGACGCCCATAGCAAGAGTTTATGACGGCGGCGCTTCTTTTTATATTGACTATGAGGGGGATAAAATGCCTTTATCAGACAATTTCACTGCACGAGTTCCTCTTGTTTCAGGGGCAATAAATGAAAAAAATAACGAAGATTTAGCAGCTTTATTTCGCACAATTTATGACGATGCGTTTTTGAAAAAAAACATCATTGCTATAGAGATTATGCCGAATGGAAGCTTAAAAATGTTTAATCGTAACTATGATTACTTCATAGATTTTGGAAGAACGATGAATGTTGATAAGAAATTTAGAAACTATAAAGCGTTTTTTCAAAAAGCAGTTTTAGATAGTTCGTTATACAAATACAAAAAAATTGACCTTAGGTTTACGGAACAAGTAGTTTGCACTAAATAATAGAAAATGGAAAAAGATAACATTGCAGTAGGTCTAGATATTGGAACAACCAAAATCGTTGCCATGATCGGCAAAAAAAATGAATATGGTAAGTTGGAGATTTTGGGCATTGGTAAATCCAAAAGTTTGGGTGTTGCCAGAGGAGTAGTAAACAACATTACGCAGACGATTCAGTCTATACAGCAGGCTATAATCGAAGCAGAAAATAATTCTGGATATAAAATTAAAGATGTGGTTGTGGGTATTGCCGGACAGCACATCAGAAGTATTCAGCATACAGATTACATCAGCAGAAATAATCCGGAAGAAGTAATTGGCGAAAAAGATATTCAGCTTTTAATCGATCAGGTTAATAAACTGGCCATGCTTCCAGGAGAAGAAATTATTCACGTTTTACCGCAAGAATTTAAAATCGACGGACAATCTGAAATTAAAGAACCAATTGGTATGTATGGTGGAAGATTGGAGTCTAGTTTTCACGTTGTGGTAGGGCAAGCGTCTTCAATCAGAAACGTGGGAAGATGTATTCAGAGTTCAGGAATTGAATTGTCTGGATTAACGTTAGAACCATTAGCTTCTGCAGATGCTGTTTTAAGTCAGGAAGAAAAAGAAGCTGGTGTTGCGCTTATCGATATTGGAGGCGGAACAACAGATTTGGCTATTTTCAAAGATGGTATTATTCGCCATACTGCTGTAATTCCGTTTGGAGGGAATGTAATTACAGATGATATTAAAGAAGGCTGTTCGATTATCGAAAAACAGGCTGAACTTTTAAAAGTAAAATTCGGATCGGCTTGGCCAGGAGAAAATAAAGATAACGAGATTGTTTCGATTCCAGGTTTAAGAGGAAGAGAACCGAAAGAAATTTCGCTTAAAAACTTATCTAAAATTATCCATGCGAGAGTAGTGGAAATTGTAGAACAGGTTTTTGCAGAAATCAAAGCATACGGACACGAAGATCCTCGTAAAAAACTAATCGCAGGAATTGTTTTAACAGGTGGTGGCGCACAGCTGCAGCACATAAAACAATTGGTAGAATATATTACAGGAATGGATACTAGAATTGGTTATCCGAACGAGCATTTGGCAGGTAACTCTAGTGAAGAAATCTCTAGTCCGTTATTTGCAACTGCAGTAGGATTAGTAATGAACAGTATCGAAAACAGTTCGCAAAGTGCTGTTAGAATGGAATTAGTTCAAGAACAGCCAAAAGTGGTTTATAGAACGGCTCCGCCAGTGCAGCGATACGAAGTTGAAGAAAACTACGTTGAGAAAGTAGAAACTATTGAAGATACTAGAGAAGCGGTAAGCCAAAAGGTATCTAACGAATCTACAGAAACAAAAATAAGAAGATCATTTTTTGATCGATATGTCGACAAAATCAAAGAATTTTTAGACAACGCAGAATAAATTAGAATAAAAAGAGAAGGATTACTTTCTGGCCCCAAGTCATGAAGTAAAAAATGTACTTAATAAGAATTTCAAAAAACCAAAAAGATGATGAGCAACTCAGAATTTGGAAGTATTTCATTTGATTTACCAAAAAATCAATCAAATGTAATCAAAGTAATAGGTGTAGGTGGAGGCGGAAGTAACGCAATTAACCACATGTTCAAACAAGGTATTAAAGGCGTAGATTTTATCGTTTGTAATACCGATTCGCAAGCGCTTCAAAATAGTTCAGTACCTAATAAGATTCAGTTAGGAGTTAATTTAACAGAAGGGTTAGGAGCGGGAGCAAACCCAGACGTTGGACAGCAGTCGGCTATCGAAAGTATTTCGGACATTGAAAAAATGTTGGATAGAAATACTAAGATGGTATTTATTACGGCTGGTATGGGTGGAGGAACTGGAACTGGTGCAGCTCCGGTAATTGCTCAATTGGCTAAAGAGAGAGAAATATTAACAGTTGGTATCGTGACTATTCCATTTCAATTTGAAGGGAAAGTGCGTCAGGAACAGGCAATTCTTGGAATCGAGAAATTGCGTAAGCAAGTCGATTCTTTAATTGTAATCAATAACAACAAATTAAGAGAAGTATACGGAAATCTTGGTTTTAAAGCAGGATTCTCTAAAGCGGATGAAGTTTTGGCAACAGCCTCTAGAGGTATTGCCGAAGTAATTACGCACCACTATACTCAAAATATCGATTTACGTGATGCAAAAACTGTTTTGTCAAACAGTGGAACTGCGATCATGGGATCTTCTGTAGCAGAAGGTGAAAACAGAGCAAAAGAAGCGATTGTTTCGGCTTTAGATTCTCCGTTGTTAAACGACAATAAAATTACGGGTGCCAAAAACGTATTGTTGCTTATCGTTTCTGGAGCTCACGAGATTACTCTTGACGAAATTGGAGAAATCAATGATCACATTCAAGCAGAAGCAGGTTACAATGCCAATATCATCATGGGAGTTGGTGAAGACGAAACTCTTGGTGAAGCTATTGCTGTAACTATTATTGCTACAGGTTTTGATGTAGAACAGCAAAACGAAATTGTAAATACAGAACCAAAGAAAATCATTCATACGTTAGAAGATGAACAAAGAAGTGTTCATAATTTAACAAACAGACCACTTACATCTTTTGATTTAACAACGGATACTCCTACTGCAAAAGTAGAAGATAAAGTTGTTTTCGAATTGGTAGATGAAGATGAAACATTTGCACCGACTCCAACTCCTGTACAGGCTGTTGCTCCAGCTATCAATCAGGAAGAGTTAGTGGTAATGTCTGAGTTTATCAAAAACTTAGATGTAACTTTCGAAATTGTTTCGCCAATTACAGATATCGATTTTACAATTTCAGCTCCTGAAACACCAATTCAGCAAATACAGCAGCCGCCAGTTCAGCAGCAAAGAGTTTTTGAAAGAGAAGAACAAACAACTTTCTCTTTTGATCTTCCTTTGTTCAAACAAGAGCCTGTAAAAAGAGAGCCAGTTGTTGAAGATAATAGAGTGTTGTTTGAATTGACCAATGAAACTCGCGAAATTAAAGTAAACGATCCAGTACAATTTGTACCAGTAACTGAAGTTTCAGACAACGGTATCATCAAATATTCTCTAGAGGAATATATGGAAGTTGAAAATGATTTATTGGCTTCTAAACCAGTTGAAAAAGTAGTTGAAGATACTATTCCAGAGGAATTAAACATCACATTGAAGCCAAGAGTTGATTTTGCTAGCCAGCCAGATTTCTCTACAACTTCTGAAGTTTCTCCTTTAGAATTGACTATCGAAGAAACATTGCGTTTAAGAGCTGAAGAAAGAAGAAAGAAACTAAAAGAATTTAACTACAAATTCCATAACAATGTTTCTAGAATTGATGAGTTGGAAAAAGAACCAGCTTACAAAAGATTGGGAATAGATTTGTCTAATTCGCAATCTAATAATACAAATTCTAGAATTTCTGTTGGAACAGACAGTAACAATGATTTACAATTGCGTTCAAACAATTCATTTTTGCACGACAACGTAGATTAATTTTAGAATCATAATATTGGGTAACCCGAAAATTGGATTTAATTTTCGGGTTATTTTTTTTATCTTCGCACAGAATTTCAAAATTTGACTTATTTACTAAACTTTTTAAGTTAATTCTTTTGTCAGTTCGAGCCCTTCGGCTTCGCTCAGGATGAACAAGTCGAGAACAAATTTCAAAATAACATATCAATTAATGGGCTTTGGCTTATTTTAAATAAAACATAAACATGAGTTTACAAACACAAATCATGGACGAAATTAAAAACGCCATGAAAGCAAAAGATACTGTAGCTTTAGAAGCATTAAGAGCTGTTAAATCAGAATTATTATTGGCTTCAACTGCTTCAGGATCTAAAGAAGATTTATCAGAGGAAGAAGAGATTAAATTACTTCAGAGATTGGTTAAAACTCGTAAAGAAAGCGCAAGAATCTTTACAGAGCAAAACCGTCCAGATTTAGCAGAACCAGAATTGGCTCAAGTTGCTGTAATCGAGAAGTTTTTACCAGCTCAATTAAGCGAAGAAGAAGTAGAAGCTGTAATTGCAAAAATTATTGCTGAAACAGGAGCTTCTGGAATTGCTTCAATGGGTAAAGTAATGGGATTAGCATCTGCTCAATTAGGTGGAACTGCTGAAGGGAAAACCATTTCGACAATCGTTAAAAAACTGTTGTCTTAAAAATTCCAATAAATAAATTCCAAATTCCAAATTTGGATCACTCAATATAAAACTCCAAATTCCAAGCTTAAAATTGGAATTTGGAATTTAAAAAATTGAAGATTTAAAAATCTTGACCTCGTAGTTCAACTGGATAGAATATCAGATTTCGGCTCTGAGGGTTGGGGGTTCGAACCCCTCCGGGGTCACTATAAAAATTAAAAGCCTGCAAAGTGTATATTTTGCAGGCTTTTTTTGATTCAAAAATTATTATCTAATTTTTACAACATCAGTGTTTACGGCAAATTTTGGTTCGAACTCCGTCAAGTCTCTAAAATTCTGGAGTAACTTTTTATTTGCATATTGAAAACAAAGTTATTAAGTTCACTTTATCATATTAGCTTTTACAAGATTGACTTGTCGTGTAAATTGACTTTATTTTTCAATAAAAATTAAATGTAAAAGAGTTTTCTAAAAAAAACTTGACAGATTGCTACAATTTATATATTTGAATTTCTAAAAAAAAATGACAGAGCAAAGTAAATATATAGAAATAGGAAGGGGTGCGGAACTCATACCAATGGAATATTGGCATCAATATGTACTTGGTATTGACCTGACGGAAGAATTAAATTTTCTGGTTGTCAGTGAAGTTGGTAAAAATGAAATTATATACCAGAAGCGAATTTCACTCTTCGAAATTCAGAATCCAGAATGGAGTAAACTTTTAGAAATTTCTAAAACCAAAGCTTTTATTGATAAACTAATTGAAATTAGCTCTGACAAAAAAATGGTGTTAAACGAATTGAATAAAATTTCAAAAAGTATTTACGATACTATGTTATTATTAAATGGAAATTGGATTTCAGAGAATAAATATAGTGGTTTAAACTACAATTCAAATTTTAGCAATTGGATTGACGCTATTGAAATAAAAGGTCATCTAAAATTTACTTTGGATTTGCAAATTGATAACAAAAGAAATTGTCATGTAGAAATCCCCGTAAATTACTTAAGTGGCGGTGATGGTTATTTTTCAATAAAAATGGGAAGGTTTGAATTATCAAAGAATCAAATTTTGATCTGGCAAAACGATACTTTTCCAAGTAATATTAAATACGAATTATCTGAAAATGAATTGATTTTAGACCTGTTCGAACATCAAATTAAGTTCATTAGAATATAACATCAAATTAGTTTAGAGCCGGCACATGAAAACAAAATCACTCAATATTAATGGCTATTAGATATTTTTAATGAATCTAAAAAGTATATGATATTAGTCAAACGTAGGCATACTTAACAGGGCTAGTTCAATGATGAAAATGTCTTGGTATAATGACATACAAGCCATGAACCTACTCACAGCACAACAGATAAATTAAAGATGAGTTTCATTCAAAATCTTTAAATCTTCCGCTAAATGGTTCGAATTCTGTACCGTCAAGGTCACTATAAATTTTAAAAGCCTGAGAATGTAGATTCTCAGGCTTTTTTTTAGCTGTTATGAGTAGGTAGTTTTTATTCTAGATTTTTCCAACCTGAAACATTTTTAGATCTTAATTGAAGTAAAGCATATAAAAGTATTACTCCTGCTAATCCAAAAAGAGATGTAATTATTTCTACACCAACATATAAATTAAGCAGAAAGGTTAAAATACTAATTGTGAAAGTTCCCCAAAAAGCCCATTTTTTCCATTTAAAAAGGAAAAATGTAAACAACAAATCTAGTATTGTAAAGATGACATAAAAATAATTTAATTTTTCGCTAAGATCGATTAAATCATTATTCGGGTTTGAATCTAAAATTGTTTTCAAAGTATAGAAATCGGCTATTAGAAATATTGAGAGTAAAATGGTAAGTATTATATTTCTTTTTTTAGAATTTTCTATATCGTTTTGATTTATAGTAATCATTTATTTCTGTTTTCTGTTTGATTATTTCTCAAAGTATAAGTTACCAGATTTTTTATATTCTCATGCTTATTATTATATTTTTTATGCTCCAATTCAAAGTTTAATTTTTTTAATATTGATACAGAATTAATATTGTCAGAAGACGGAAAAGCAGTTATTATTTTTGCTTTTATTTTTTCAAACGTATATTCTATAATTTTTTTGATTGCTTCGGTCATTATGCCTTTACCTTGAAATTCGCTCAACATTTCATATCCTATTTCTACAATTTCATTTTCAACATCAAAATTCCATAAACAAATGGAACCAATTAGATCGTTATTTCCTTTCTCTGTTATAACCCAATAAATGCATTCATTTTTCGCTACTAAATTTTGTATTTTAATGATGTATTCTTCTGCTTTTTTTAAGTTTGATGAATTCTCTCTTCCAACGAAAGCATTTACCATAACATCAGAATGTAATTTATGAATTAAAACAACATCAGTGTTTTCAATATTTCTTAGTAGCAATCTTTCAGTAATTAGTTTAGGAAAATCTTTAAAATTCAATTCCATTCTATAATTTTTTTGGATTATTTTTTATGATAAATTTTGGCTTTTGCCTTAGATTAATTGGTGTAAATCTTTGAGAGCATGAGAATAGTAACGTCAAATGTGGTATATCTGTCTGACGTCAAAGTTTTTATTTTCAAAATAGAATTTTATTTCATAAATCACCAAACAGACTTAAATTAAACAATAGTATTTCCAGTTTTGACTTCTCCATCTCGTTTGTAATTGGCTAAAATTACTCCGGTTGAAGTAATGGTACTATCTGTCAAAATAAAAGATGACGGATTTGCATTATCATCAAAAAGCTTTTTTCCTTTTCCTAGCAGTAAGGGATGAATTTTTAATCGAAGTTCGTCAACCAAATCATTTTTTAATAAAAGATGAATAAGTTGGCTGCTTCCCCAAACGTGAATGTCTTTGCCTTCAGAATTTTTAAGTTTCTTTATTTCATCAAGGCTTTCGATAAAAATAGAATTTTTCCAGTCTGATTTTTCTCGGGTTTTAGAAAGAACATATTTGTTTCCATCATTAATACTCGGCCAAAATTCGGCATGATCAGGCCAGTAATTTTCCCAAATTTCAAATGTTTTTCTTCCCAAAAGATAATCTGCGGGCTGCAATTCTTTTTGTACAGCTTTATCATAGATTTCATCACCATAAGGCACAGTCCATCCTCCAAATTTGAAACCTTGAGATTGGTCTTCTTCAGGTCCTCCAGGAGCTTGCATTACTCCATCTAATGACAACATCGATAAAACAATTATTTTTCTCATATCATAAAGGGTTTAGTAGTTGTTTTTATAATTCAATGTGACGAAATTCGAATCTTATTCGATCTACTTTTTAGAATTTTTAATGATGTAATAAACTGAAAACACAAACACCACAATATAGATAACTGCCAATGCAGGATTTTCAAATTTTAAACTTTTAAAATCAAATTGCTTAAATAAGACTACGCCCAAAATGATTGCGATAATCCAAAAAACAAATGTAATCGGTTTTTTATTTTCCATGATTTTAGTATTAATAGTTAATTAAAAATTTCGATTTAGTTATTTACACTTTATTCTGTTCTGCTCTTAAAACATCAATAATATTCTCGTTCTTAAAGTTTTCCATAAACAAATGAACCAAAGGAGCAGTAGCACTTTTGGGATGTTTTTTTAGAAAACGGTTAAACTCCTGAATGTTCTCTGGATAAATGTAGCTTTCTTCTGTTGCTCGTTCTCTAGTTGGCGTATTATCCTGACCTATTAGATAATCCATTTGATAATTTTTGTATTCTTCTTTTACAGATGGATTTAATTTCGAATTCGGATATTTAGCCATAAAATTTTCCCAAGAAATTATTCTGTCGCCCAAATCTTTAAAAGATATAGCAAGTCCCGCATCTGCTGAATAGAGTGTTTTGTTTTCTTCACTCTTTAATTGCAAATAGTCCTTATAATCGTCTGTCACATAATCTTTAAAAATCTTGTAATAGAAATCGGGTAGGGGCTCAATTTCAACATATCCTTCTCCAATTTCCCAATAACGCAATTGATGTTTAGAAAGGTTTTCGCCTAGAAGTTGTACTGCTTTTTTGTCGGCTTCGTCTTCATTATAGAATTTTTCTAATATTCCAATTTCTTTTCCAGCGATTTGCTGTAATAAATTGCCGTTTTCTTCAAAATATTTTTCATATAACGCGTTTGCAGCTTCTTTATTAGGCAATGATTTTAATTGAAGCACAACTTCATTTTTCCTTTTAGTAAATAATTGAAGCAAGTCAGAGTCTGATGATGCTGTTTGTACAGAATTTTGAATTTTAGTACTGTCTTTCTTTACTTCTGTTTTGTCGGCAATACTTTTATTCTCCGTTTGTTTGCAAGAAGAAAGTAAAATTAGAGCCGTAATTGTAATAATGGATTTTCTCATTTATAGATTAAATTTATAAGCTGCTTCAAAATGTTTTTTAAAATAATAAAGGACAAAAAAGATAAAAATCTTCATTTGTCCTTATATTTTATACTACTGACTTTAAAGAAAAGAAAGTTAAAACGAAGTTCGTTTAAATTCTTTCATTCCTTCAAATTCTTTATATTCTTGATATAGATCAATTCCAAGAATGCTCCATCTTTTAGTTCCTCCAACATGATACTGAAAAACACCTTTCTTTTCTGTTTTATTGATATCGATGTATAATGTAGACCATTCTGTTCCACTTAGAAAACCAGTTCTTCTAATTAATGCTGAACGTACATTTTCGCCATCAGTAATTGCATTCAATTTAAATTTGCTGCACACATCATCTTCAAGAATAATGTCTGAAATAAACGTGTCACGATTTAAAGACTGCGTTTTTGTCTCTCTGTTTTCAAATTCAAATTTTTTATCTTTTTCTTCATTCTTCGGTCTCGTAACAAAAGATAAAGCAAAAAAAGAAAAAAGAATTGCAACAGGTAAGCCTACTTTTTGACGAATCTCTGCTGCTTTTTTTGCAGAAAAAACAAAGAGCCCTAAAAACAATGTAACGTTTAGTATTCCCCAGATTAACTGTATCATAAATTTAGTTTTGGTAAATCAAAAATACATTTTTATTTTAAAAAATAAGAGAATCCTTATTTTAATTGTTCGTCAAGACTGGACAAAATTTTTTTTGGAGTGAAACCATTTATTTCTTCGAAAACAAATTCTCAACAACCCAAGCTGGGCCAATCAATAAAAACTGAAGATCTTTTAAGAATGAAGGTTTTTTTCCTTCAATATTATGGCCGTAAAATTGTCCGATCCAAGCCAATGCAAAAATGCCAAGCGAGAAAATCCATAACGGAACAAATTGCGAGATGTAATAATTGACAATTAAACAGAGAATAGAAAAAATAGCAATTTTAATAGCCATCGAAATAGATAATCGAATGTAGAAAATAAGAACAAAAAGCAAAACTAAAAAAGCCCAGTTTTCTATTATAGGAGCGTTTAATTGAAGTGTGTTAGAAATTATCGCACTCGGAATACTCATAAGTAAACCAACGATCGAAAAGTAAATTGCAGGTACACAAATATAATGTATCGCTTTGTTTTTGGGGTTCTGATGACTTACGGCATATTCTGCAAACCATTGGTCTAATGTTCTCATTTTTTGTGGTTTTAAGGTTAGTTGCGTAAATCTAATGAAATTTCTTTTAGGTTTTACCGTGCTGTATTTTCATTATTTCATCAACAATAGCAATGGCTTTTTCGAGTGTAATTCCGTTTTCCTGATCTATCGTTAGCGGGTGATTTTCTTCAATCATTTTTATTTCAGGAATTAAGTCTAAACCTTGTTCAATTGCCATTGATTTTAAAGATAAAGTTTCGCCATAAGTGGGAACATTGGTCTGCATCCAGCCAAAATAAGGTTCCTGATTTACTCGGTTTGGATCTTCCCATAAATCCATTCGCAGACAGAAATTATCTTCGCTTATGGTAGTCCATACATTAAAAACCAAATCTTCGTGGTAATCTATAATCGGAATCGTTAATCTGCCACGATGAAAAAAATGTTCTTCATCGACATAACACCAACTTCCACCGTATTCAATTCTCTGTTCTCTTTCTTCTGGGGGAATGGTAAAATAATAAGCAGGAAATTCATTGCCAAAACACAATGGCATCTGGTCAAAAACTTCTCCACAGCAAGAACATTTGTAAGTATACATTATTTAATATTTTAAAGAATTGGCTTTCTGACTGTATTGAAAAACATTATCCCATAATTCATCAATGGCAACAAGCGCGTCATCAAGCGGGACAACATTCCATTTTCCATCAGTTTCTGTGCCTAAACCTATGCTTTTTAGTTTTAATAAAGCGTCGTTTACATCAAAATCCAAATCGGCATTTAATTTTGTTTTAAACCAAGATTCTATTTGATGGTCTAGTTCGTCTGCGGTTAAAGATTTTTCACTTTCGTGTAAAAAAGTATAAGCCAGAATAGTTTCTTTTAAAGCTTCTTCTTCAGAAGAATTTAGAAGAGAATAAAACGCACCACTGTTGTTTCCGACATTCTTAAAATACAAACTGTCTGAAAGCGTTTTAGAATAGCGAATTTTTTTGTTTATGAAATTATTGTATTGGCGAAAGCAGTACGCTCCTAAGATTCCCAACGCAATTAAACCCTGATTTAAGGAAGTTTTACTGTTTAATAAATCGATGGTTTCGCCAGTTTGATACGCTTCATACATATTAATCAAAGCCGGAATCACTTTGGCACTTAATAACGAAAGTCCACCAAAAACACCGGGAACCCAAAGCAGTAATTTATCCTTGAGGGACATTTTCGGAATGGCATTTGGAAAAACCGTTTCGAGATCGTTTTTAGGAACGCGCTTAAAAATTTTTAAAGCTATAGAACCTGGGTCGATTGGCATTTTTCCTAATTTGACTTTCTTCTGCTTAAAATAATCGGCTTCGCTATAATTCAGGTAAATCAGAACTCGGTCATAATATTCAATTTCAACTTCTTTGGTCCAGAAAAAGTACTTTTTGACTTTTTCTTTTGCTTTATGATGCCCGCGCGCGTAAAGTTCGTAATCTTTAAAAGCATTAAAATCGATAGAAAGATGCAGTCCGACCAAATCAGATTCATGGAAGGCTTCGTTTAAAGCTTCTTGGTTGATTCTGTAATAATTGCCACGTTCCAAAACTTTCAGCAAAGTTTCCTTAAAAACAGGAAAATCGCTTTTATTGATAAACTGCTCCCGTTCTTTTTCGCTTAAATCTGGATCGTAGAGCGCATAATGCTGTTTTAGATTTCGATTAAGATTAAAAGATTCGTAATGATAATAATGTTCGATAATTTCGAATAGCTTCTTAAAATCAGTAACCTTTTTAGGATTTTCAGCAAAAGCAGCAATTTGCTGTTCCAGTAAAAATTCTTTGTTAAACGGAATATAATGTTCTCTAGTCATTTGGACTTTTATTTCGTGGCTTTTATGAGAAGCAAAAATACTCTTTGAAATTGATTATCGAAAAGTTTTTTTAACCGCTAAGCACGCAAAGAATTACGCAAAGTGCGCTAAGAATTTTTTATGCGAGGCTTACAAACTGCAAAAGTTCGCAAAGCTTTGTGGTAAAATAGTTTCCCGCAGATTTTGCAGATTAAGCAGATAAAATAAAATCTGTTAGATCTGCTAAATCTGCGAGAGAAAAACTTTGCGAACTTTGCGTAATTCTTTGCGTGCTTAGCGGTTAGAGAAAATACAAAAGTTCGCAAAGCTTTGTGGTAAAATGGTTTCTCGCAGATTTTGCAGATTAAGGAGATAAAAATAAAATCTGTTAGATCTGCTAAATCTGCGAGAAGAAAACTTAGCGTTCTTAGCGGTTAGAAAAAATGTAAAAGTTCATTATCGACAAAGCTTTGCGAACTTAATATCTAGATATCGCTCGCGCTCCAAACAGAAATATCTTAGCGTGCTTTGCGTTAAAAAAAAGCGGTCAGACCATAAAAAAAAGTGAAATTTCCAATCGGTACCAGCGACTTGAAATTCCACTTTCTGTTCCAAAAAAAAAGTGACAAAAAATTAAGAAGTTCTCAACAAGAAAACTTTTTAGAAACAAAAATTATTCACTACAATATTACCACTAAATAAAATGGTGGCTATAGGTGTTTTTACCTGTTTTTGTAGATGGCTGAAGAATTTTAGTAGTCGATTTGCAAATGCTATTGTACTACCGTTTTCTTTAGTTCGATTACGCCTTGAATGTATTTTATTAATTCTTGCCTAGTTACAGCAAAAGAAGCTTTTTCAGCTTCGGACTCTAAGTACAAATTGGCAATACTTTCTGCATCTAGATTTTGAGTGAAGTGATGATGTTCAGCGTATTGTATAAGATGATCGACAAAAAGTTCGCGTTGTTTTCCTTTTTCAACAGTTTCGTGATCGCCTTCTTTTATTTTTTCGATTACAGATTCTGGCAAATCGATGGTGAGGTACATACAGTCGACAGCGACTTTAGAAAGCAATTCTTTGGGGACTCTTCCCGTTGCATCGCAATAGGCGCATGGTGCAGGAACCCATTTTAATTGTCGGTTTAAACGGCGAATATCATCCCAATCAACAAATCTTTTTCCAAGACATCTGGGGCATTTTATATTAGATCTTCTAAAGAAATTAAAAAGGGTCATTGGGTTTAATGGCTTAGTGGTTTGGTTAAGCGGCGAATTTAAATAATTAAGTAGGAAAAATTGCTTAGTTCGTCGTTTTTTTTAAGAAAAGAATTAACAAAATCGTGAATTTGGATAGTTTGAGAGGGGTCTAAACGTAGAAAAAATGGTTTCTGATAAGCAAAATCTCTGATGACTAAAATGAAATATTTTTTTGTTTATACTAAAATTTGATATGGATATTAAATAAAAATGCTGTTAAGAATATACAAAAATCTCACTTTATTTCCTGTAAATTTGATGAAACTTATTTAAAAAAGCCTTTACATATGGAATATATAAAAACTTCAAAGCTTCAAAACTTTATTCGAATATTTTTGGGATTGTTTATGATAACAGCTGCCATCGGACATTTTACTTTTCAGAGAACAGATTTTCAAGCGCAGGTTCCCAATTGGGTTCCTTTAGACAAAGATTTGGTGGTGATACTTTCTGGAATTGTCGAAATTATTTTAGGTTTGGCAATGGTATTTTTAACCCAATATAAAGTGAAAGTTGGAATAGCGCTGGCACTATTTTACGTTCTAGTTTTCCCTGGAAATATAGCACAATATCTAAACGGAACTTCTGCCTTCGGACTCGACACCGATCAGGCGCGTTTAATACGATTGTTTTTTCAGCCTGTTTTAATTTTTCTGGCTTTATGGTCAACTGGAGTACTTGCTGTGTTGTTTAGAAGTAAAAAATGATGAGGATATTTTGATTTTTTGAAACTAAAAACTTTAAAGAATTTTAAATATCTTTGAATTATGAGCACAGCAACAAAACCAAAACACATTGGCAGAAATATTAGCCGAATTAGAGAGCTTAGAGGTATGAAACAAGAAGCACTAGCTATTGCCATTGGTGTTAGCCAGCAATCTGTTTCTAATATTGAAGGAAGCGAAACCATAGACGACGAAAAACTAAATGTAATCGCAGAAGTTTTAGGCGTTTCTGCAGAAGCGATTAAGAATTTTTCTGAGGAAGCTGTGTTCAACATAATTGGAAATACAGTTAACAATCATGATTATTCTTCTTTTTTCCAATATCAACCAACTTTTAATCCAATCGAAAAGTTGATTGAATCTTATGATGAAAATAAAAAGCTTTATGAGCGATTGTTAGAATCCGAAAAAGAGAAGATTTCTTATTTGGAAAAGTTGCTTAATGGGAAATAACGTTTTTACGATATCATAAAAATGGAAACAAGAGACTTTTATGAAGTCTCTTTTTTTTTGTATCCTGTTTTTAGCTTATGCGCGTCATTTTACAACTCCATAGAAAACAAAAAGCCTAATCAAAAAAGTTGAGCTTTTCAAGAATTATCTAATTATCAAATTATTTAATAAAATCTGATATTTCCTTCCCACAGGAATGATTTCGTTATTGCACATGGTTAATGTTTTCGAAGTTACACTTGCTATTTTTTCTGTATTTACAATATACGAGCGATGTACTTGTACGAAATTAGCAGCGTCAATTTCTGAAGTAATACTCGAGAGCGAACCGTAAATAATATGCGGTAAATTGAGTTTGGTGCTGTACAGTTTCATGTAGTTGCCAAGGCTTTCGATATAGAGAATATCGCAAAGAGGCATATCTATATTTTGTCCGTTTAAGCGGTACGAAAAGATTTTTGCGTTGGTTGGAGCTTCTTTTTTCAGACTGTTTCCAGAAAAATAGGTTTTGGCTTTTTCTATCGCTTTGGCAAATTTATCTGGAGAAATCGGTTTTAACAGATAATCGATCGCATCATTTTGATAAGCCGAAAGCGCATAGTCAGAATAAGCGGTTGTAACAATCGTAAGCGGACGGTTGGGCTGAAGTTCCATTAATTCTACACCCGAAATTACGGGCATATTAATGTCGAGGAAAATAATATCGTATTGGTTTTCGTTAAGCAATTTTATGGCTTCCATACCATTAAAAGCACTGCCAGAATGTTCTAGTTCGTCAAATTTGGAGATGTGCGAAATCAGGGCTTTATGCGCCGGCGATTCGTCATCAATTATCAGACAGCGGTAGGTAAGTGCCATATACTCAGTTTTACGATAAACATGTTTTTTTCTTTTTTACAGCTCAAATTGTGTCTTAAACCGTAAACTTCCAAACGTCTTTTTAGGTTTTCAATTCCGATTCCTGTGCTCGAAAGCCTTGATTCTGTATCGAGGCAATTGTTTTTTAAAGTAAAGCACAAACTTCGGCAACTTACTTTCAAATCCAGATTAATAAAAGGTTCAGTTGTCTCGGCAGAAAACTTTACCGCATTTTCTACCAAAGGCAGAAAGAACAAAGGCGGAATCTCGATTTGATCATGAACGCCTTCAATATTTTGTGTTACGTTCAGTCTTTCATTTCTAAAGGTGTAATATTCAATATATTTTTTGATAAACGCAATTTCTTCCTGCATTAAAACATAATCTTTTTTAGAAGCTTCAATCTGATAACGCAACATATCCGAAAGATTCAGAATTCGATCGGGAACTTTGTCGGGTTCTGCCAAAGCTTCTCCGTAAAGATTGTTCATGGCATTCAATAAAAAATGCGGATTCAGCTGCTGTTTTAAAAACGAAAGTTCCGATTTAAAATTCATAATATCTTTATCGACCTGACTCATTTTTTTGGTGATAACGATATGCAGAAAATAAAAGAAACAGCCGTTTATGATAAGCGATACAATTTGAAGAGTTTTTAAATTTCCTAATCCGACAAGCGGGAAAAACCAATTCATAAAAAAGTAAAAACCAGTCCAATAGATTGCCAAAAGCGTGAAAAAGATTTTAAACTTTTTATGAAATAAAAACGGATTGATAATGCAGATGTTGAAAACCGTAATCCAAACAATACAAGGAAAATAGCCAACTGCAATTTTGCTGAGAATATAAGACCAGCTGTGTCCCTCGAGTTTTATTTCGTCATAAATGCAGGCCAAAATGACCAAATAAACTAGTGTATTTACAATTAAGTTTCGTAGAAAAAAATTCTGGTAGATTTTTGCAATTGTCATAGCGGCAAAAATAATATAATCGTATAGTTTGTAAGCATTTATCAAGAATAATTTATACCAACGCCATTCGTATAAATCATACGCCATTGGTATAAAAGTACTGTTACAATAGGAGTTTGTGGTTTATTTTTGAACTAGCTTTTTAATAAAAAATAAAAATGTACCAGTTTAAAGAATTACAAGAAGCAGAGAGGATTGTGGAAATTTTTAAAACAAATATCCAGAAAGAATCGGATCGAGATTATGTTATAGCAGTTATGCAAAATCAGTTTCCTGAGTATCAAATTAATTTTGATCTGGAAGACTGCGATAAAATATTAAGAGTAGAAGGTGTTGATTTGCAATATGATACTGTTATGAATGAGGTCTGCGGTTTAGGTTATACTTGCGAACGCTTGGAATAATTTTATGTCTTTTGGATTAAATCAGGTGTAAATACGCTACCGTATTTGTATTATTTGTAAGTATTTTGTGTAATATTGTAACTTCAAAACTAAAAACAGAAATGATAGATTTCATTCTTTCCATTATTCTTCTTCTTCTCGAACAGCTAAGCTAATTAAGCTGTTTATTCCTTTAGAGGTTTCTTCCGCTTTTTATCATATAAAAGGTTTGTTCTTTTTTGCGTATTATTTTTCTAATTTTGCGCCATGAAAAAAAAGTTCCAACTCTTCGATTTTAGCCAAAAAGTCAATTATAAAAACGAAATTTTAGCAGGTTTAACTGTGGCAATGACCATGATTCCAGAATCGCTGTCGTTTGCTATTTTAGCAGGATTCCCGCCTTTGGTTGGATTGTATGCCGCTTTTATCGCCGGATTGGTTACAGCTATTTTTGGAGGAAGACCTGGAATGATTTCGGGCGGGGCAGGAGCAACCGTGATTGTTTTAATCGCCCTGATGAAGTCGCACGGAATAGAATATGTTTTTGCTGCCGTCGCACTTGGCGGTGTTGTCCAAATCTGCATCGGACTTTTTAAACTGGGTAAATTTATTAGACTTGTTCCACAGCCCGTTATGTTCGGTTTTGTAAACGGTTTGGCAGTTGTGATTTTTATGTCGCAATTGGAGCAGTTTAAAACGGTTGTAAATGGTCAGGTTTCTTGGCTTCAGGGAACTCCGTTATACATTATGCTGGGATTGGTGGCGCTGACAATTGCGATTGTTTTAGTTTTTCCAAAGATTACAAAAGCCGTTCCCGCTTCTTTGGTTGCTATTATGGTGGTTTTTGCTTTGGTAATTGTTTTTAATATCGAAACCAAAACGGTAGAAGATATCGCTTCAGTTCAAGGCGGATTTCCTCCATTTCATATTCCAAATATTCCATTTTCTTTCGAAACTTTTAAAATTATATTTCCGTATTCGGTAATTGTTGCTGCGGTTGGTTTGACTGAAGGTTTGCTTACGCTAAATCTAGTCGACGAAATCACTGGAACACGTGGAAACAGTAACAGAGAATGTATCGCGCAGGGAAGTTCGAATATTTTAAATGGCTTTTTCTACGGAATGGGTGGCTGCCCAATGATTGCACAGACTTTAGTTAATCTTGGTGCAGGTTCGAGAGCCAGACTTTCGGGAATTATCGGTGCTTTGACTATTTTATTGATTATTCTTTTTGGAGCGCCTGTAATTGGAAAATTGCCAATGGCAGCTTTAGTTGGTGTAATGATGATGGTGGCAATTACCACTTTTGAATGGGCAAGTTTCAGGATTATTAATAAAATGCCGCGACATGATATTTTTGTTGGAATTCTAGTTGCTCTTATTACCATTGTACTGCACAATCTTGCTTTGGCGGTTCTAATTGGGGTAATTATCTCCGCTTTGGTTTTTGCTTGGGAAAGTGCCAAAAGAATTCGCGCAAGACATTATATTGATGAAAATGGAATAAAGCATTACGAAATTTATGGTCCGTTATTCTTTGGTTCGACTGCTGCTTTTTTTGAAAAATTTGATATTCAGAACGATCCGAATCATATTATAATCGATTTTAAAGAAAGCCGTGTTTCTGATATGTCAGCCATCGAAGCTTTAAATAATCTGACGAAAAAATACAATGAGCTTAATAAAAAAGTGGAGCTAAAACATTTAAGCGAAGACTGTAGACAATTGCTGAAAAATGCTGATGCTGTTATTAAAGTAAATGTGATTGAAGATCCGACTTATAAAGTGGTTTCTTGAATTAATTAGATAATTAGAAAATTTGTCAATTAGATAATACACCATGTATATCTGTAGAGACGCACCGTAGTGCGTCTAACGCAACGTAACCGCACAGAAGATACAACAAGCTTGTCACCCTGAGCGGAGTCGAAGGGCGCTCCAATTGGAACGTGGGCTTCGACTCCGCTCAGCCTGACACATACAAGTTGCGTTAAGCAATACGTTTTGTACGTATATCAAATATTGCGGTTACGATACGTTAGACGCACTGCGGTGCGTCTCTACGGACATGCTTTGTGAAAATTATCTAATTATCAAATTGCCACATTATCTAATTATCTAATTAGCAAGCATTGCCTCAACATCACTCAATTTACCATCAATCTCACCAATTTGCAAACCTAAAATATGTGCTATTAAAGGATAAACCGAAACATTCTGAAATGTTTTTACTCTTTTATTTACTTTAAATGCAGGGCCTTTTGCGTAAAAAATAGCGTGCATGTCTTTTTCGTTATTATCGTATCCGTGAGTTCCGCCTTTTATATGCGTGCTTTCTTTGGTTACTAAACTCCAGCCTTTTTCGGCTTCAATAACAAAATCATGTACACGCGGATTTGTGCCGTAGTGCAATCTTTTTGGAACTTCTGTAGATTTCCAGAATTTGATATGCGGTACTTTTTTCAAAGCATTAGCAATCGAATCCTGATAGCCCGCTTTTGCCTGTAAACTCATAATCGGATTAATTACATCTTTGTAACCTAGCCATTCAGGTTTTAAATAATCTAAAACGGCTACTTTTTTATCATTGCTAATATTTGCCATTCCGTGATCTGAAACGATGATTAAATTGATTTGTTTTCCGATAGGCAATTGATCTAATCTTCTCGATATTTCGCCCATTATAGAATCCATTTTGATTACCGTCTTTTTAGTTTCAGGAGAAAGCGGACCAAAGTTATGTCCTGTGTGATCGGGTTCGTCAAAATATAAAGTAACCAAGTGAGGTCTTTGCTTTTCTGGAAGCTGCAGCCATTTCATAACCGTATCTATTCTCGCTCCATACGGAATTTTACCATCATAATTTTTAAAATAACTCGGATTTCTTTTGTCAATATCAGAGCCTGGCCAAAAGAAAGAAGCTGTTTTTACGCCTTGTTCTTCAGCTAAATTCCAAATCGGATTTCCGCCATAAAATCTGGAATCGTTTTTTGCCTTGCTTGATAAGGAGAAAGATTCGTCTAAAGAAGCATCATAAAAAACATTATTGATGATTCCGTGATGATCGGGATAAAGTCCCGTTACAATCGAATAATGATTTGGGAAAGTTTTACTTGGGTAAGACGGTTTCATCGATTTGGCATGAACGCCTTCTTTTTCAATCTGTTTTAAATTAGGAAGATTGAATTGCTTGCCGTAATCCCAACGAAATCCATCCATTGAAATTAAAACAACATAATTGTCTTTGCTGTTTTGGGCATTTGAAAAGCTGGAAAGAATTGCGAATGCTAAAAATAATAGGCGAGTAGTGAATTTTCTCATTATGTAATTTTAAAAACACAAAGTTAACGTTAAAGCATTTTTTAAAGAAAAAGAGAATGTTAAATAAAAGATAGCCACGAATTCACGAATTATTTTTTTCTAATCTTTGTGTTTAAAATAGTTGTCATTAATTACACGAATGCTTTGTATGAAAAAAGCTCGACACAGATTATAATTCTTTTAATCTGTGCAATTTGTGGCAAATAAAAAATATACGTAAAGATTAGAAAAAAATAATTCGTGAATTCGTGGCTAACAAAAAAAGCGCCAGATAAATCCAGCGCTTTTAAGTTTTAAGAAGAGAACGAATTACATCATTCCTGGCATACCGCCACCCATTGGCATTCCGCCTCCGGCATTTTCTTCTTTAATATCAATTAATGCACATTCTGTAGTTAAGATCATTCCAGAAACAGATGCAGCATTTTCAAGAGCCACACGAGTTACTTTCTTAGGATCGATAATTCCAGCAGTAAGCATATCTACATATTCGTCAGTTTTTGCGTTGTATCCAAAATCACCTGAACCTTCAGAAACTTTAGCCACAACCACAGAACCTTCAAGACCAGCGTTTTCAACGATAGTTCTCAATGGAGATTCAACAGCGCGAGAAACGATTTGGATTCCTGTAGCCTCGTCAGCGTTATCAGCTTTTAAGTCAGCTAAAGCAAGTTTAGCTCTTAATAAAGCTACACCACCACCAGCAACGATTCCTTCTTCTACAGCAGCACGAGTTGCGTGAAGAGCATCATCTACTCTGTCTTTTTTCTCTTTCATTTCAACTTCAGAAGCAGCACCAACATAAAGAACTGCAACACCTCCAGCTAATTTAGCCAAACGCTCTTGTAATTTTTCTTTATCGTAATCAGATGTAGTAGTTTCCATCTGACCTTTAATTTGGTTCACACGGTTTTTGATGATATCTGCCTCACCAGCACCACTTACGATAGTTGTATTGTCTTTATCGATAGAAACTCTTTTTGCGTTTCCTAACATTTCGATAGTTGTATTTTCTAAAGTATAACCTCTTTCTTCAGAAATTACAGTTCCGCCAGTTAAGATTGCGATATCTTCTAACATAGCTTTTCTTCTGTCTCCGAAACCTGGAGCTTTTACAGCAGCAATTTTAAGAGCACCTCTTAATTTGTTTACTACTAATGTAGAAAGCGCTTCACCATCAACATCTTCAGCGATAATCAATAATGGTTTTCCTGATTGAGCGACTGGCTCTAAAACTGGAAGTAATTCTTTAAGAGAAGATACTTTTTTGTCGTATAATAAGATGTATGGAGAGTCTAATTCAACTTCCATTTTCTCAGGATTTGTTACGAAGTAAGGAGAAAGGTATCCTCTGTCAAACTGCATACCTTCAACAACATCTACGAAAGTGTCAGTTCCTTTAGCTTCTTCAACAGTGATAACACCTTCTTTTCCAACTTTAGCGAAAGCTGTAGCGATTAATTCACCAATAACTTCGTCATTGTTAGCAGAGATAGAAGCAATTTGTTTGATTTTATCAGAGTCGCTTCCAACTACTTTAGCTTGTTTAGCTAAGTCAGCCACGATAGTTTCAACAGCTTTGTCGATACCACGTTTCAAGTCCATTGGATTTGCTCCAGCAGCAACGTTTTTCAAACCTTCTTTTACGATAGCTTGAGCTAAAACTGTAGCCGTTGTAGTACCGTCTCCAGCTAAATCATTGGTTTTAGAAGCAACTTCTTTTACCATTTGCGCACCCATGTTTTCTAATGCGTCTTTTAATTCGATTTCTTTTGCAACAGAAACACCATCTTTAGTAACAGTTGGTCCACCAAATGATTTTCCGATAATTACGTTACGACCTTTTGGTCCAAGAGTTACTTTTACAGCATTTGCTAATGCATCAACACCACGTTTTAAACCGTCACGTGCTTCAATATCAAATTTTATATCTTTTGCCATTTTAATTTTTGTTTAAAGTTTGATTTGTTTCAAGTTAAATGAAGTTTTTAATCTCCGTACTTAATACAATATTTTTTAGATAATCGCTAAAATATCATCCTCGCGCATGATTAGATAATCAGTGCCTTCCAGTTTTAATTCTGTTCCTGCGTATTTGCCATAAAGAACAGTGTCTCCAACTTTTACAGTCATTGTATGATCTTTAGTTCCGTTTCCTACTGCAACTACAGTTCCTTTTTGTGGTTTCTCTTTGGCAGTATCAGGAATAAAAATACCTGAGGCAGTTTTGGTTTCAGCTGCAACAGGCTCAATAAGTACGCGGTCTGAAAGCGGTTTAATGTTTAAAGCCATGATTTTATATTATTATAAGTTATACGTTTTTTTCTTGTTCTATAAACTTTCAGAAACTATGCCATGCTAGAAAAACTGACATTATTTCTTAAAAAAAATGCCAGCTTTGACAGGCTGGCATTAGATTTTTATATCGAGCTAAAATTATTTAGTAGCTGGTGCTGCTGGAGCAGGAGTAGTTCCTTGCGCTGGAGCTGCAGGTGCATTTGCAGGAGCTTCAGTTTTATCAATGATTTTAGATTCAGTATCGCTTAAAGATCCAGAGAAGCTTAAGCTTGAAAGTAAAATTAGCACAATTAAAACAGTAGCCAAAGTCCAAGTACTTTTATCTAAAAAGTCAGTTGTTTTTTGTACTCCACCTAACATCTGCGTTCCGCTGATAGTAGAAGACAATCCGCCTCCTTTAGGGTTTTGTACCATGATAACTACGATCAATAGAAAACAAACTATTGTAATTAAAACTAAAAAAATTGAAAATGTGCTCATTACTTAATTATTGTTATTGTTATTTTGTTGTAAAATCTTTATATCCGATATGCGGTCTGCAAAGAAAGTAATTTTTTCTGGATATTTCAAAATTAATATTTCATATGCCTGAATTGCCTTTGTATATTTCTTTTGTTCCAGATAAACTCTAGCCAAAGTCTCGGTCATTAGGTATGAATTGTCTTCAGAATTGCTTTCAATTTGTACCGCTGGAGCATTGCTGTTAGGTTTTATTGGAGAAATTTTCGGGTTGTTTTCGATAAACTTATCGATAATTTCAGCCTTCTTTTGTCTTTCTTCTTCTAGTTTTGCTTTTTCAGCAGCTTCTTTTTCTGCTTTTTCTTCTGGCGAAAGATCGTTTGAACGGTCAATAGGCTCTGTTCTAGATAATTGCAACCATTCTTGGAAGGAGTGTTTTTCGTTTAAAGAAAAATCCAAAGGTTTTCCAATTTCTAAATGTTCAGCAGCTGTTCTAGCAGGTTCATTTTCTTCTTCTTCCTCGATTATTTCTTCAATCAGTTCTTCATTTTCCTCTTGAATTTCTTCTTCTTCATCCTCAGTTTCAAATGCAGCTTCTTCAATCGCTACTTTTGGTTCTTCAGGAGCTTTTGTTTCAGATTCTCTAATAGAAGAAAGAATAGATCGTTCAACAGTATTCATTTTGAATTCAGGAATAATCATTTCTTCAATAACGCTGTCATCTTCCTCTTCTTCAGCCGAATTTAAAACAGGTTCTTCTATAATAGAATCCGCTTTTGCTTCTTCTGTTTTTTCAGATTGTTCAGCAGTTGCAGCTTCAGCTTCTTTAATAGAACTTAAAATAGAGTGTTCGACACGGTCATTTTTAGGTTCTTCTATTTTTATTGGTTCTGGTACAGAAGGTGTTTCAGAAACTTTGATAGAACTTAAAATAGAATTTTCTATACGATCAATTTTAGGTTCTTCAATTGGTGTAGAATCTGTTAACGGAGCTGTTTCTGTTTCCTCGACTTCCTCTACAATAGTATCTTCAATAGAATCCGTTTTCTGTCCTACTTCTTCTATTGCGGGTTTTTCAAAAGTTACCGATTGTGCTTCTTTTATGGCTTTAAAAATAGATAAATCTATTTCTGGAAGCGGTTTAAGCTCTTCTTCTTTTATTGCGGGTTTCTCAAAAGTTATTGTCTGAGCCTCTTTTATTGCCAAGAATATAGACGGGTCTATTTCTGGCATTTTTCTAGGCTCTTCGGCAATTACGGGTTCTTCCGTTTTTATTGATTCTTCAACTTTTACCGATTCATCAACCTTTGCAATCTCTTCAACTTTTATAGATTCTTCAACTTTTATAGATTCTTCAGTTTTTACAGATTCTGCAATTGAAGGTTTTTCAACAGAAGATATTTGAACTTCTTTTATTGGCTCTGAAACAGGCTGTTCTTCAATGTCAGCTTTTATCTCAATAGCTTTCTGAATCTGTTCTGGCGAAATTATTTCGCTGTCAAAAACAGTAATCTCCAAAAGATCTCTCAGTTTTTGTTCGTAAAAATCATTCTGAATAGAAGTAAAAGCCTCAGAAGTTATAAAATCAAATAAAACAGAACGGTCAGAAGTATACGCAGCCGTAACTTTCAAAGCATAATTATACTTAAAACTGTTTTGGTTATAAAGTCCCTTCAATCGCAATGCGCGTGCACTTTGAAAATACGGAAATTCATTCAAAACACTGCCTAATGCATCCGCCTGCTTTTCTGTAATAGCATCGGGTTTGTTCATTAAGTAGGTATAATCGCTAACGTTCATTTTTTGGTTTTAATCGTTTAATTATTTATTAATAGTATTTTGTTTTACTTGCTTATTTAAGCAAGCAAACTTACCATTTAGCCAATGATTCATTAAAGATATCTTGGGTAATTCTTTCAAAAATAACCCTTATAGCTTCGCTCAAAACTGATCCAGTAGGTAATTCTTGTCCTGGAAAGTCATAATAAAACTCAAATGATTTTTCAAAGTCATCAGTTTCTTTCTTTTTATTTGCGAATCTTACCTGAACACGAATTGACAAACGGTTTTGTGCCGCTCCCGCAGTTCCGTCTGTTGATACAGCTGTTGCAGTCATTGGAGTAATACGGTAATCAGTAATTTCACCTTCGTAAGTTAATTCGCCTCCAGTACTTACCAAGTTTAAGTTGGTCTGGTTCATGATCAAATCTTGTAAAGTCAAGGTGAAAGTTCTGTCGATTCCAGGCTCAACCAGATCTGCATTATTCTGAAAGAAGTTGACTTGAAATGTTTTAGCATCGATTGGTTTTGCTCCTGTAAAGTTGTAAACTCCACAGCCACTCAACATAAAAAGGCTTAATAAGGCGAAAAGAGAATATATTTTTTTCATAATTTTTTTAGTCAAATTCCAATGTTCACCATTATAGTGAAATATCAAATTCCAAATTTCGCCAAATATACTAATTTGGACTCGAGCGATAGCGAACAGGCGAAGCAATTTGGAATTTATTTTTGGAGTTTATTATATTTTGAAGATCCAATCTTGGAATTTGGAATTTAAAAGATTGGAATTTGTTTTTTATAAATCGAATTGTTTGATTTTACGGTATAAAGTTCTTTCAGAAATTCCTAATTCGTCTGCAGCAGCCTTACGTTTTCCTTTGTTTTTTTCTAACGATTTTTTGATCATTTCTATTTCTTTTTGTTCCAAACGTAAAATTTCTTCTTCTTCAATCGTTTCTGCATCAAGATAATTGTTGTCATCTTGTATGCGATAACTTTCTTCACGAACAGCAGGCGTTGTCATAACAGCAGTTCTTGGTTCTTCTTCAAAATCTATTTCGCTGTCATTTTGCTGATTTCCGTATATTTTTTGAATTAAATTCGGATTAATATCCTGTACTTTTGAACTTCCGTTTTTCATTAGTTCCAAAGTCAGCTTTTTCAAATCGTTCAGATCGCTTCTCATATCAAAAAGCACTTTGTACAAAATGTCTCTTTCTGTACTAAAATCGCTTTCTTTTTTGCTGTCGCTAATAACTGAAGGCAGATTGCTTCCTTCGGCTGGCAAATAAGATTGTAAAGTAGCAAGGGTGATATCGCGATTGGTTTCTAAAACAGAAATCTGTTCTGCCACATTTCGAAGCTGGCGAATGTTTCCGCTCCATCTGAATTTCTGCAAAAGCTGAACCGCATCATCATCCAATCTTAGAGGTGGCATTTTATATTTATGGGCAAAATCCGCAACAAACTTTCTGAATAACAAGTGAATGTCGTCGTTTCTCTCGCGTAAAGGTGGCAATGTAATTTCAACCGTACTTAAACGATAGTACAAATCTTCACGGAATTTCCCTTTTTCAATTGCATTAAATAAATTCACGTTAGTCGCAGCAACGATACGAACATTTGTTTTTTGAACCTGAGACGAACCTACTTTAATAAATTCACCATTTTCAAGTACACGTAACAAACGAACTTGAGTTGTTAGAGGTAACTCTCCAACTTCATCAAGAAAAATTGTTCCACCGTCGGCTACTTCAAAATAACCTTCACGTGTACTTGTTGCGCCTGTAAAAGCGCCTTTTTCGTGACCAAAAAGTTCACTGTCAATTGTTCCCTCAGGAATTGCACCGCAGTTTACGGCAATATATTTACCATGCTTTCTGTGCGAAAGCGAATGTATAATTCTAGGAATATTTTCTTTACCAACACCACTTTCCCCAGTTACCATAACCGAAATATCAGTAGGAGCAACCTGAATGGCTTTTTCGATAGCACGATTTAATTTCGGATCATTTCCGATAATCTCAAATCGCTGTTTTATTGCTTGAACTGTTTCCATATGTTTTGTTTCAAGTTTTGTTTGTTTTAGGTTTTTCTATGCCTAAAACTTTGGCTTATATTTTTTTTTCTTTAGCCACGAATTTCTCGAATTTCACTAATTTTTGAAATGGGTTGCTAAATTATCTTTATGCTGTAAAATTTCTTTAGCCACGAATTTCTCGAATTTCGCTAATTTTTGAAATGGGTTGCTGAATTATTTTTATGCTGTAAATTTTCTTTTAGCCACTAATTTCTCGAATTTCTGAAATGTGGTTAATGAATGACTCTTTTATGCTGTAATGTTTTTTTATTAAAATTAACGATAATTCCTAAATCGCTATCAGCTAATCTTAAATAATTTATTGTTTGGGCTGTATGTTCGTCGACAATATCTTTTGATGCTTTTACTTCCAAAATAATTTCATCATAAACGACAAAATCGGCATAGAATTTATGTGCTAAAACAATTTCTTTGTATTGAATGTTGAATTCTTTTTCGCGTTCAAAAGGGATGTTATGTTTCTTAAATTCATATTCTAATGCATCTTTATAAACAATTTCCAAAAGTCCACCACCAAGTATTCTATGAACTTCCATGCAAATCCCAACTATCCTATAATATTCCTCTTTTCTATATAATTCCATATTTTGTTTTTATACAAAACTAAAAAATATAATAAAGAAAAATACTACTTTTTAATTTAAGGTTTACAATTTCAAATTTACCATACCAATTAGAAAATTAGTGAAATTCGAGAAATTCGTGGCTAAAAAAAAAATCAATTCATGCTACTCAACCCCACAGCTTCACCTTTTAAAGTTCCACTAGTACAGCTTGTGATTTTTACGTTTACGAAATCTCCAATTTTATAATTCTCTTTTGGAAAAACTACCGTAATACTCTGAGAGTTTCTTCCAGAGAATTCGTCTTTCGATTTTTTAGAAACCTTCTCCACTAAAACTTCAACCGTTTTTCCAACAAATTCCTCGCTTCTAAACCAAGCATGTTTTTGCTGTAGATCCACAATTTCCTGTAATCTTCTCGCTTTAGTTTCTTCCTCCACATCATCTTCCATTTTTCTTCCAGCCAAAGTCCCAGGACGTTCAGAATACGAATACATATAACCGAAATTATATTTTACATATTCCATCAAACTCATCGTATCTTGGTGATCTTCTTCAGTTTCTGTTGGGAAACCAGCAATCATATCTTGCGAAATCGAAGCATCTGGAACAATTGCTCTAATTTTGTCAATCAAAGCCATATATTCTTCACGCGAATGCAGACGATTCATTTCTTTCAAAATTCGGTTACTTCCAGACTGAACTGGTAAATGAATATGTTTACAGATATTCGGATATTTAGCAATAACATGTAAAATGCTTTCGTGCATATCCTGCGGATTTGAAGTCGAAAAACGAATACGCATTTTAGGAAAACCAGCCGCAACCATTTCTAATAATTGATCAAAATCTACAGCTGTTGCTTTTTGCATTTCGGAAGCGTTTACAAAATCCTTTTTCAAACCGCCACCGTACCAAAGGTAACTGTCAACGTTCTGACCCAAAAGCGTAACTTCTTTATAGCCTTTACTCCACAAATCCTGAATTTCAGCCATAATACTTTGCGGTTCACGGCTACGCTCGCGTCCGCGCGTAAAAGGCACAACGCAGAAAGTACACATATTATCACATCCACGGGTAATCGAAACTAAAGCAGTGATTCCATTACTCATCAAACGAACAGGCGAAATATCTCCGTACGTTTCTTCTTTTGATAAAATGACATTGATCGCGTCACGTCCTTCTTCAACTTCAGCCAATAAATTCGGAAGATCTTTATAGGCATCAGGCCCCACAACAAGGTCAACAATCTTTTCTTCTTCCAAAAACTGACTTTTCAAACGTTCCGCCATACAGCCCAAAACGCCCACTTTCATTTTCGGATTCGTACGTTTTACCGCATTGTATTTTTCCAGACGTTTACGAATCGTTTGCTCTGCTTTGTCACGAATCGAACAAGTGTTTACCAAAACCAAATCGGCTTCTTCCAAAACCGAAGTAGTGTTGTAGCCACCGTCAGATAAAATCGAAGCTACGACTTCACTGTCCGAAAAATTCATCGCACAGCCATAACTTTCTATAAAGAGTTTTTTAGTATTCTCAGGTTTATTTTCCAAAACAAGACTTTCGCCCTGTTTGCTTTCTTCAATAATCTTTTCCATTGTAAAAATTCAAAGTGCAAAGATAGGGCAAAAGCTATAAAATATGACAAGATGGCAGAAAAGAATTTTAGATTTCTGATTTTAGATTTTAGAATAGAAATTCCAATTTTTGAAATCCCAAATTCCAAAAAAAGAGCGCAACGATTTTTTTGGAAAAATCTAAAATCTAAAATCTAAAATCTAAAATTGTTTATAAGGAGCTATTTCCAGCTTTCCGCTACAAGTCCTCATAAAAAAAAACAAAGTTTCTACTGTTTTAAAAAGAGCTTCCGTTGGTCGCTTTTTTAAAACAAGAAACTTTTGCATTTTTTACTCCGGGCTTTTCGCTCCAATCTGGGCTAGGGCAGTCGGTTTCAACAGTGATTATAGGTTTCAGATTTAAGATTTTGATTACAGACTATGATTTGAAAGTCGCAATCTAAAATTCTAAATCATTCATCAATCTAAAATCTAAACTCTTAAATCTAAAATATCCAAGGTCATTTTCGGGTAAAAGTTATACCTATATATATAATCAAGATTATTACAGATAAATCTGCAATTTTAAGTTTCATAATATCAAAATACCTCAAAAATGCATTCGTAAGGTTAATATTTAAAAAAAATAAATACTTTTGTTGCAGAAAAATAGAGCAATGGCAAAGAATTTAGTAATAGTGGAGTCACCTGCAAAGGCGAAAACGATAGAGAAATTTCTCGGAAGTGATTTTCAGGTGGAGTCAAGTTATGGTCACATAGCCGACTTACCATCAAAGGAAATAGGAGTAGATGTAGAAAACGGTTTTAAACCTAAATATGAAGTTTCTCCAGATAAAAAAGCCTTGGTAACGAAACTAAAATCACTTTCTAAGAATGCCGAAACGGTTTGGTTAGCAAGCGATGAGGACCGCGAGGGAGAGGCTATTTCATGGCACTTGGCGGAAGAATTAAAACTTGATACAAAAAAGACCAAACGAATTGTTTTTCACGAGATTACAAAATCTGCGATTCTAAAAGCAATTGACAATCCAAGAGAAATAGATTATAACTTAGTAAATGCTCAGCAAGCAAGAAGAGTTTTAGATCGTTTAGTAGGTTACGAATTGTCTCCAGTTTTATGGAGAAAAATTAAAGGCGGACTTTCAGCTGGACGTGTACAATCGGTTTCTGTTCGTTTAATTGTAGAGAGAGAACGCGAAATCCAGAATTTTAATGCAGTTGCAACTTATTCAATCGTTGCAGAATTTGTAAACGAAGCAGGAAAAGCTTTCAAAGCAAAATTGCCAAAGAACTTCAATACTAAAAAAGAAGCCGAAGATTTCTTAAATCAAAACATCGGTTCTAAATATAAGGTAGGAGATTTAGAAACTAAACCTACCAAAAAATCTCCAACAGCACCTTTTACAACTTCTACGTTGCAACAGGAAGCAGCAAGAAAATTGTATTTGCCAGTTGGAATCACCATGCAGTTAGCACAGCGTTTGTATGAGGCCGGACTTATTACCTATATGAGAACCGACTCTGTAAATCTTTCGCAAGAAGCGATGGCTGCCGCAGAAGCTGAAATCATTAAATCTTACGGAAAAGAATTCTCAAAACCGAGAGTTTTTGCCAATAAAAATAAAGGAGCACAAGAAGCGCACGAAGCAATTCGTCCGACAGATATGTCTCGTCACACCGTAAATATTGACCGTGATCAGGCTCGTTTGTACGATTTGATCTGGAAAAGAACTTTGGCATCTCAAATGAGCGATGCGCAATTGGAAAGAACAAACGTAAAAATCGAAGCCGATAATCACGACGAAATTTTTACAGCTTCTGGAGAAGTATTGCTTTTTGAAGGTTTCTTAAAAGTATACTTAGAAGGTCACGATGACGATGAAGAAGAACAAGAAGGAATGCTTCCTGCCTTAAAAGTAAACGAAAAACTGGCTAATAACTATATTACAGCCACAGAACGATATTCAAGACCGCCTGCACGTTACACTGAGGCATCTTTAGTTAAAAAACTAGAGGAACTTGGAATCGGGCGTCCGTCTACTTATGCACCGACAATTTCAACTATTATCAATAGAAATTATGTTGAAAAAGGAACTCTTGAAGGTGTAGAACGTAACTATACACAACTTACTTTGCAAAATAGTAAAGTAGGTGAAAAAGTTTTAAAAGAAAATACAGGTTCTGATAAAGGGAAATTGGTTCCTACAGATATTGGAACTATTGTTACGGATTTCTTAGTGAAGAATTTCGGAAACATTTTAGATTATAATTTCACTGCAAAAGTAGAACAGGATTTTGACGAAATTGCCGAAGGAAATATCGATTGGGCAAAAATGATGCAAGATTTCTACAATCAGTTTCATCCAAATGTAAAAGAAGTTGAAGCAAATGCTGAACGTGAAAGCGGTGAAAGAATCTTAGGAAAAGATGCAGACGGAAGACAAGTTTCTGTTCGTTTAGGAAAATTTGGCCCAATGGCGCAGATTGGAGAAGCAGATGATGAAGATAAAAAGTTTGCCAGCTTAATGGCAGATCAAAATATTGGAAACATTACACTTGAAGAAGCTTTGAATTTATTCTTGCTTCCAAAAAGTTTAGGTGAATATAAAGGAGAAGAAGTAGAGGTAAATAATGGCCGTTATGGCCCTTACGTTCGTCATGGAAGCGTTTTTATTTCATTGCCAAGAGGAGAAGATCCGCTTGGGGTTTCAAAAGAAAGAGCTCAAGAACTAATTGACGAAAAAGCACTTGCTGATGCGCCAATTGCCACTTATAAAGGAGAGGCTGTTCAAAAAGGAGTGGGGCGTTTTGGTCCATTCATCAAATGGAACGGGCTTTTTGTAAACGTAAGCAAAAAATACAATTTTGATAATTTATCACAGGCAGATGTTGAAGAGCTGATCGAAGATAAACTTCAAAAGAATATAGATAAAGTTATTCATAACTGGGAAGAAGAAGGAATTGTAGTGGAGAAAGCTCGTTGGGGACGTTCTGTGATCCTAAAAGGAAAAATCAAAATTGAGTTGAGTAAAGATGTTGATGCTACAAAACTAACATTAGCACAAGTTCAAGAAATGATTGCTGCAAAAACTCCAGCAAAGAAAACGGCAGCTAAAAAGACAACAGCAGCCAAAAAAACAACAACGGCTAAAAAAGCTCCAGCTAAAACAGCTGCTAAAAAGAAATAATATAGATGGAATTTGATTTTCTAGAACCAGTTAATGATGCAATTGTAAAATTCGTCGGCGCACTGTCTTCACAAGAGCTTGGGAGTAAAGTTGTCTTTCATACCCAAGATCAGTTTCCTGATATTGAACAGGTTAATATTGCTATAATCGGTGTTTTAGAAGACCGTACAAACATCAATATGATTAACGAAGTTAATCTTTCGAATCTGCGCAAAAAGCTTTATAGCATGTTTCCAGGTAACTGGGATGCTTCAATTGCAGACTTAGGAGATATACTGGCGGGTGATTCTGTAGAAGATACTTATTTTGCCGTTAAGAAAGTTACTGCATCATTAATTAAAAGAAAAGTTATTCCTATAGTCCTAGGAGGTTCTCAAGATTTGACCTATGCTTTGTATCGTGCTTATGATGATTTGGAGCAAATGGTAAATCTGGTTGCAGTTGATAATAAATTTGATTTTGGTAAAGAAAATGAATTGGTTTCGGCTAATTCGTATCTGACAAAAATTATTATTGATGAACCAAATAACCTTTTCAACTACTGTAATATAGGGTATCAAACCTATTATAATTCACAAGAAGAAATCGATTTGATCGAAAAGCTGTTTTTTGATGCTTATCGATTAGGCGAAATTTCGAATAAAATTACATTGGCCGAACCTGTTTTTAGAGATGCAGACTTAGTTAGTATAGATTTAAATTCTGTAAAATCTTCTGCTTCAGCAAATATGGTAACTTTTGAGCCAAACGGATTTAACGGAAAAGAGATTTGTGCTTTGGCAAGATACGCAGGTATAAGTGATAAAGTTTCTTCTTTTGGTGTATTTAATCATAACAGCACATTGGCCGAATCGGTTATCATTGCTCAGATCGTATGGTATTTTATAGAAGGTTACCACTATCGTTCAAAAGAATATCCATTTGGAAGCAGAGCAAACTATTTAAAATATATAGTTCCGCTAGATGATGAAGAATTGATATTTTACAAAAGTGATAAAACAGACCGTTGGTGGATCGAAATTCCATTCGAATCTAATGGCAACAATAAATTAAAAAGAAATACGTTATTACCATGTTCTTACGACGAATATTTGTCGGCTTGCAATCAAGAATTGCCAGAAAGATGGTGGAAAGCGCAACGAAAAAATGCTTTGTAGAACGAAAATTTAAGTGAAATCTTAAATTTTTAAAAGTTGTTGAAAATAGTTAAATTAAATTAGTAGGAAAATAATTATAATATATAAAAATTAACGTTTTACATCGATTTTTTAGAACAGTTTATCGATAAAATATTTTTTTTTTATTTTATTTAACATTATTTTTGAACGGTAAAATAAATTCGCAAGTAGTATTGTTTTTTAGATAAATAATAAATACGTTTACGGACTTTTAATAATGAATAGATAATCCCAAATTTATATGAAGAAGTTTATTGCATTTGCAGCAATGTTAACACTAGTAATCGGCTGTGGTAAGTCAGGTGACAAAGGTGAATTAGTTGGTGTTACAGGAGGGAAATGGCATCCTGAAAAACCTTATGGAATGACTTTGGTTCCAGGCGGATCTTTTATTATGGGTAAATCAGATGCTGATTTAGCTAACGTAGAAGATGCTCCAACTAAAACTGTAACAGTTCGTTCATTTTACATGGATGAAACTGAAATTACAAACAGTGAGTATCGCCAATTTGTGGAATGGGTAAAAGATTCTACAATGAGAGTTCGTTTAGCAATCTTAGCTGACGAAACAGGACAAAAACCTGCTGACGGAAAAGGAAGCAAAGGCGGAAGTATTGCTGACTATGCTTTTAACGATTCTGATCCAGAAAAAATGACAGCTTACGATAAATATATGTATGACAACTATTATAGTGTTGGTACAAAAGATGATCCGTATGCTGGAAGAAAATTAAACAGAAAAGTTAAGTTAATTAAAGATACAAAAGCATATCCAGATGAGTATTACGCTGAAGTAATGGATTCTATGTATTTGCCAATTGAAGAATCTTACAATGGTTTAAGAACAATTGACGTAAATAAATTGAAATTCCGTTATTCTTGGATGGATATTCAAGCTGCTGCAAAAGCAAAAGTTGGAAAAAGAAGTGACTTCGTAAAAACAGAGCAAGTAAATGTTTACCCAGATACTGCAGTTTGGATTAAAGATTTCGCTTATTCATATAATGAGCCAATGCATAACGATTATTTCTGGCACAAAGCTTATGGAGATTATCCTGTAGTAGGTGTGACTTGGAAACAAGCTAAAGCATTCTGTGCTTGGAGAACATTAAACAAAAACAGTTACATTAAATCTAAGAAAAAAGGGCGTGACTTAGTTAACTCATTCAGATTACCTACTGAAGCTGAATGGGAGTACGCTGCTAGAGGAGGTCTGGAGTCTGCTACTTACCCTTGGGGAGGTCCTTATACTAAGAGTGATAGAGGTTGTTTCTTAGCAAACTTTAAACCAAGTAGAGGAGATTATGCAGCTGACGAAGCTCTTTATACTGTTGAAGCAAAATCATACGATGTTAATGGTTACGGATTATACAACATGGCTGGAAACGTTTCTGAGTGGACAGATTCAGCTTACAATCCAAACGCTTACGAGTATGTATCTACAATGAATCCAAACGTAATTGATGGTAAGAACCAAAGAAAAGTAGTTCGCGGTGGTTCTTGGAAAGACGTTGCTTATTTCCTACAGGTAAGTACACGTGACCACGAATATGCTGATTCTGCTAGAAGCTACATCGGATTCAGAACTGTACAAGATTACATGGGTACTCAAGTAACAGGTAACAGAAAAAAGTAATTTATAATTAAATCAATATCCAACAAATCTATTTTAAAACCTAAAAAAAAAGTATTATGGCATTATTAAGTAAAAAAGCAATGAATTTCGCTTATGGTATGGGAGCGGCAGTGGTAATCGTTGGAGCTTTATTCAAAATTACTCACTTTGAGATTGGACCATTAACAGGTACAGTTATGCTTTCAGTAGGATTGGTGACTGAGGCGTTAATTTTTGCGCTTTCTGCTTTCGAACCAGTTGAAGAAGAATTAGATTGGACTTTAGTTTACCCAGAGTTAGCTAACGGTCAAGCTAGAAAAAAAGAAGTTAAAGCTGAGTCAACTGACGCACAAGGATTATTATCTCAAAAATTAGATGCTATGTTGAAAGAAGCTAAAGTTGACGGTGAGTTAATGGCTAGCTTAGGAAACAGCATCAAAAACTTCGAAGGAGCTGCTAAAGCAATTTCTCCAACAGTAGATTCTATTGCAGGACAAAAGAAATATGCTGAAGAAATGTCTATTGCTGCTGCTCAAATGGAATCATTAAACAGTTTATATAAAGTACAATTAGAAAGCGCTTCTAGAAATACTGAGGCGAACAAAGAAATCGCTGAAAACGCTTCTAAATTAAAAGAACAAATGGCTTCTATGACTGCAAACATTGCTTCATTAAACAGTGTTTACGGTGGAATGCTTTCTGCAATGAGTAACAAAGGATAATTAGTTTTTAACTAGATATTACATTTATTAATAAGAACTAATTAGAAAAAAATGGCAGGAGGAAAATTAACCCCTAGACAGAAGATGATCAACCTGATGTATCTGGTTTTCATCGCAATGTTAGCAATGAACGTATCGAAAGAAGTTATTTCTGCTTTTGGTTTGATGAACGAAAAATTCGAAAGTGCAAATACGACTTCTACAGAAACAAATACAGGTTTATTAACAGCTTTAGATCAAAAAGCAGCTGAGGCAAAAGGAGAATTTGCTATTGCTGCTGAAACTGCTCACAAAGTTGAAGCAATTACAAAAGATTTTTATGATTATATAGCTACTCTAAAAGCTCAGGCTGTAAAAGGTTTTGAAGTTGATAAAGCAACTGGAAAAATGCCTTACGAGTCTATGGATAGAGGAGATAATATCGACGACTGGTTTACAGGAGACGGTTACACTAAAAAAGGTAACGAAATTATTTCTAAAATCGAAAAATACAAAGCTGATATCAAAGCAGCTTTAGGTACAGATAAAAAATACGCTGGAATCATTTCTGAGGTTGAGAAAAAATTTGATGTTTCTGATGTGAAAAACAAAGAAGGTATCAAAGAAAAATACTTAGCTTACCACTTTAAAGGATTTCCTGCAATTGCTTCAGCTGCAAAGCTTTCAGCTTGGCAAAATGACGTTAAAAAAGTTGAAGCAGACGTTTATAACAGTGCTTTAGGTAAAGCTGCAGTTGCTGCTGCTTCTTACAGCAACTACCAAGCAATTGTTGTTTTAGATAAAAATGCTTACTTCCAAGGTGAAAAAGTAACGGGTAAAGTAGTTTTAGGTCGTTATGACGAAAATACAAAACCTACTTCATTCCAAGGTCCTGGACAAATTGTTAACGGACAAGCTGTTATCTCTTTAACTGCTGGTGGAGTTGGAGAACAAGACATCAACGGACAATTTACATTCTTAGAGGATGGAAAAAACATTCCTTTGAAATTCTCTGGAAAATATGTTGTAGTTCCAAGACCAAACTCTGCTACAATTTCTGCAGATAAAATGAACGTAGTATATAGAGGAGTTGTTAACCCAATCTCTGTATCTTTTGCTGGTGTAGATGCTAACAAAATTGTTGCAAGCGCTCCAGGTTTAGCTTCTGCTGGAAAACCAGGAAAATATAACATGAGCCCAGGTCAAGGTACTGAAACTACAATTTCTGTAACTGGTACATTGCCAAACGGTGATAAAGTAACAGATAAGAAAACATTCAGAATTAAAGGTATTCCTGGTCCAACAGGAACAATTAGAGGTGAAATGGGAGTTGTTAAAGGTCCTAAATCTAACCTAGAAATTGCTACTATTGGAGCTAAACTTCTTGATTTTGATTTTGAAGTTGGTTTAGATGTTGTTGGATTCAATATGAAAATTGCTGGACAACCTACTGTTGTTGTTTCAGGAAACAAAATGAATGCACAATGTAAACAAGTACTTTCAAGAGCAGGTAAAGGAGACCAAGTTACTATTTCTGAAATTAAAACTAAACTTGTTGGAGCTGGTAGCTATTTATTACCAAGAACTGCTCCTGTAATTTACGAAATACAATAATAAAGTAGTGTAAACTACATTCAATATCTTATAACGATACCACGATGAAAGTAAGAAATTTTTTAATAGCAATTGTTTCTATCGCTGGAGGTTTTGCTTCTTATGCGCAATCTAATTTGCTTAATGCAAAAACACCAGATCAGATTGGACTTAAAACTCCTGCTCAATTAATATCTGATAACGATAAGCCGTTGGCTTATGGTTATGTAGATGATAGAGATATCTTGATGGGGAAAACAACTTGGGAAATCATTGATTTGAATGAAAAAATCAACTTTCCATTATACTTTCCAGTAGATACAGCTAATATTGGTCCTAATAGACGTTCTCTTTATGACGTTTTAACTAAAGCTATTAAAGGTGGAAAAGTAACTGAAGTTTATACTGATAGTTATTTCAATACTAAAAAATCTATGAAAGACATCGAAGGATCATTATCTCGTATTGATACAACTGATGCTGGTAGAGAGTTAATTAACCAATACCCAGATGACTACAAATCACGTGTAGTGAAGAAAAAAGTAGTTTCTGGTAAAGGTAAAAATAAGTCTGTTTCTTATGTTGAAGAAACGGTTGGGCCAACAAGAACGGTTCCTGCTGAATATATCTTAAAACAAGACCTTACTGCAGCAGATGTTACTCAGTATAAAATTAAAGGATACTGGTATTTTGACAAACGTCAAAGTGAATTGAAATATCGTTTACTAGGAATTTGTCCAGTAACTCCAGACGTTTATACAATGAATAGTGACGAAAAGGATTATATTGAATTGTTTTGGGTATTTTTCCCAAATGCCAGAGAAGCACTGCATGAAGCAAAAGCTTTCAATGACAACAACTCAGCACTTCCAATCTCATTTGATCAGATTTTAAATTCAAGACGTTTTAATGCTGTTGTTTACAAAGAGGAAAACCTTTACGGAGACAGAGCAATTAGCGATTACATGAAAGACAACGCACAAAATCAGTTGTTAGAATCTGAAAGAGTAAAAGAGAAAATTCGCAATTTCGAACAAGATATGTGGAACTACTAAGTTGATACATAGTACAATAATGAAAAACTCTTACTACATTTGTAGTAAGAGTTTTTTTTATATAGATAATTCAGATACTCCTTTTTAAAAGAAAAGGGAATGCTAAAATGTATAATTTTTTATTTATGTAAGAAAAATAACAATATTTAAAATAAAACTTCGTTTAATGTCTTGTAAAAATGATTATGATGAAACTAAGAAATTTTTTAATTGTTATTTTGACTGTAACTACGAGCTTTTTGTCTTTAGCACAGTCTAATTTGCTTAATGCTAAAACTGTTGATGAAATTGGTGTTAAGACGGCCGCTCAAATGATTGCCGATAATGATAAGCCATTAGCTTACGGCTATGTAGATGACAGAGATATTTTGATGGGTAAAACCGTTTGGGAAATTATTGATTTAAATGAAAAAATCAATTTCCCGTTGTATTTTCCTGTAGATACTGCTAATATTGGCCGTGATAGGCGTTCGCTTTATGATGTTTTGACCAAAGGAATTAAAAGTGGAAAGATAACAGAAGTTTATACAGACAGTTACTTTACTACTAAAAAATCAATGAAAGATGTCGAGGGAGCATTATCTCGTGTGGATACTACTGATGCTGGACGAGAGCTCATTAATCAATATCCGGATGATTATAGAACACGTGTTGTGAAAAAGAAAGTAATAACCGGTACTGGAAAAAACAAAAAAGTGACTTATGTTGACCAAACTGTTGGCCCAACTAGAACAGTTCCTGCTGAATATATTTTGAAACAAGATCTTACTGCTGCAGATGTAAGTCAATACAAAATTAAAGGGTTTTGGTATTTTGATAAGAGACAAAGCGATTTAAAATATCGTCTGCTCGGAATTTGTCCTGTCACTCCTGATGTTTACACAATGAACAGTGACGAAAAGGATTATATCGAGCTGTTTTGGGTTTTCTTCCCAAATGCTCGCGATGTACTTCATGAAGCCAAAGCTTTCAATGACAACAATTCAGCACTTCCAATTTCGTTTGATCAAATCTTAAATTCGCGACGATTTAATTCGGTTATTTACAAAGAAGAAAATGTATATGGCGATCGTGAGATTAAAGACTACATGAAAGACAATGCACAAAATCAGTTGTTAGAAGCTGAAAGAGTAAAAGAAAAAATTCGCAACTTTGAACAAGATATGTGGAATTACTAAGTCCATTAATAACTTAATAATCAAAAAACTCTTGCTACCTTTGCAGTAAGAGTTTTTTTATTTTATCTATTTTACCAATGCTTGATTATTTAATCGTCGGATCTGGGCTTGCTGGAATTTCCTTCGCAGAAATCGCCCTAAAAAACAATAAATCTATTTTAGTTATTGATGACAAGTCGCAGAATTCTTCTAGAATTGCGGGCGGTTTGTATAATCCGGTGATTTTAAAGCGTTTCAGCGAAGTTTGGAATGCAAAAGATCATTTGGTTTTAATGAATGAATTCTATGATCAGGTAGAAGAAAAGCTAAATGAAAAATTCAATTATAAAATGCCAATTCTTAGAAAATTCTTTTCTATTGAAGAACAGAACAATTGGTTTGCAGCATCGGATAAAATTAACTTGGCTCCTTTTCTTTCGACAAAACTGATAACTAAAAAATACCAGAGCATTGATTCGCCTCACGATTATGGAGAAGTTTTGCATACAGGCTACGTTAAAACCGGACAATTATTAGAAAGCTATAGAGAATACTTAAAAGAAAACAATTTACTGTTGGAAGAATCTTTTCACAGCTCTTTTTTAGAGTTTCTTGATTCTGGAATTCAGTATAAAAATATCAAAGCCCGCCACATTATATTTGCAGAAGGTTTTGGACTGCATAAAAATCCTTACTTTAACTATCTTCCTTTAGATGGAACAAAAGGAGAGTTGTTTTTAATAAAAGCTCCTGATTTAAAACTGGATGTTATTGTCAATACAAGTGTTTTTATTTTGCCAATAGGTGGTAACTTGTTTAAAGTTGGCGCGACTTACAATTGGCATGACAAGACAGATCTGCCAACCGAAGAAGGTAAAAAAGAACTTTTAGATCGTATTAAAGAAATTATTACGTGCGATTTTGAGATAGTGAAACATTTTGCAGGCGTTCGTCCAACGGTTGCCGACAGAAGACCTATTATAGGAACTCATGAAGCCTATAAGTCTATCCACCTCCTGAACGGATTAGGAACGCGTGGTGTTATGCTCGGGCCGGCTTTGGCTAAAATGTTATTTGAGCATATCGAAAACGGGACTCCAATTGACAAAGAAGCCGATATTAAGCGTTTCCACAAAAGATATCTTAGATCTATTTCCGACCGGCATTAGGATCGTAGGAAACAAACATATTAATGTAAAGGTTTCTAGAAAGTCGTAATACAAAAGGAAACAAAACAACCAGTGTCAAGATAATTGCAATAAAAGACTGCTCGATAGTTGCTTCAAAAAAGACAAACGAAACAATAAAAGCAGCAATTCCGACCGCAACATTCAATCCGTAGCTAACATACATAGCACCATAAAAAAACGAAGGTTCAATCTGGTATTTGAATCCGCAGTGGCTACAATGCTCATTCATTTTGAGAACTTTACTCAAATGAAGCGGATTTTTGTCTTCATACATGCTTTCTTTTTGGCATTTTGGACAACTTCCTGTTAAAATGCTATTTAGTTTGGATCCTTTTTTTAACATTTGCAAAAATTTTATCAAAGGTACATTTTTGCGCCTTTATTTCTTGTAACAACAGTCACAAAATTATGCTTAATATACACAATCTTTCCGTTTCTTTTGGAGGAACCTATTTATTTGAAGAAGTTACTTTTCGTCTAGGCGCTGGCGACCGCGTAGGTCTTGTCGGTAAAAACGGAGCGGGTAAATCTACAATGCTAAAAATGTTGGCAGGAGATTTCAAACCAGATTCAGGAGTTATTTCTCAAGAGAAAGATATCAGAATGGGATTCTTGCGTCAGGATATCGATTTTGAGCAAGGAAGAACCGTTTTAGAAGAAGCATACGAGGCTTTTACCGAAATTAAAGTTGTAGAAAAAAAGCTGGAAGAAATCAACCATCAATTGGTTACCAGAACCGATTATGAAAGCGAAGAATACGGACAAATCATTGAAGATCTTTCTGATTATACACATCGTTTTGAACTTCTTGGAGGATATAATTATGTTGGAGATACAGAAAAAATCCTTTTAGGACTTGGTTTTAAAAGAGAAGTTTTCAATAACCAAACCGAAACATTTTCTGGAGGTTGGAGAATGCGTATCGAATTGGCTAAATTACTATTGCAATCTAATGATGTATTGCTTCTGGATGAGCCAACCAACCACTTAGATATCGAAAGTATCATTTGGTTAGAGAATTTCCTTCGCAATTATCCTGGAGTTGTAGTCATTGTATCGCACGATAAAATGTTTTTGGATAATGTGACCAACAGAACAATCGAAATCTCTTTAGGAAAAGCCTACGATTTCAATAAACCATATTCTCAATATTTAGAGCTGCGTCACGAAATTCGCGAAAAGCAATTGGCGACTCAAAAGAATCAGCAGAAGAAAATTGAAGAAACAGAAAAATTAATCGAGAAATTCCGTGCAAAAGCGTCAAAAGCTTCAATGGCGCAATCGCTGATTAAAAAATTAGATAAAGTAGAAAGAATTGAAGTTGATGAAGACGACAATTCTGTAATGAATATTTCGTTTCCCGTTTCTAAAGAACCAGGAAAAGTAGTAATCGAAGCTGAACATGTAACAAAAGCTTACGGCGACAAAACGATTCTAAAGGACATCAGTTTATTAGTAGAAAGAGGAAGTAAAATTGCCTTTGTTGGTCAAAACGGACAAGGAAAATCGACTTTCATTAAAGCTTTGGTAAATGAATTCGAATACGATGGAAACATCAAGTTAGGGCACAATGTACAATTAGGATATTTTGCTCAAAATCAAGCCGAATATTTAGATGGTGAAATCACTTTGCTTCAAACAATGGAAGACGCGGCGACTGACACCAATCGTATGAAAGTGCGTGATATGTTAGGTTCATTTTTATTTCGCGGAGACGATGTGGAGAAAAAAGTAAAAGTACTTTCTGGAGGCGAGCGTAACCGTTTGGCGCTTTGTAAATTGCTGTTACAGCCAATCAATGTATTGTTAATGGATGAGCCTACGAACCACTTAGATATCAAATCTAAAAATGTTCTGAAAGCAGCACTTCAAAAATTTGGTGGAACTCTATTATTAGTTTCTCACGACAGGGATTTCCTTCAGGGAATGTCAAACATCGTTTACGAATTTAAAGACCAGAAAATTAAAGAATATCTGGGAGATATCAACTTTTTCTTAGAACAGCGTAATCTTGAAAACATGCGCGAAGTCGAGAAAAAAGATGTTGTAAAAACAGCTGCTCCAGTAAAAGAAGCGAGCAAAGTTTCTTACGAAGACCAGAAGAAAACAAAAGCGCTTCAGAACAGATTAAGCAAAATCGAAAGCCAGATTCAGCAGTTAGAAAAAGACATTCAGCATGACGATAAAATGTTAGAAACAAATTACGACAAACATGTTGAAGACGCTTCTTTCTTTACCGCTTACAACAAAAAGAAAGCCGATTTAGATCAATTGCTTATTGACTGGGAGGTAGTTCAAGAAGAGATTGATAATTTTAACGGATAATATTTTCAGGAGCTGATCCAGCTTTCCGTTACAAGTCCTCACTATAAACCCTCATTTTTCTAAGCCATAAAACGAGCTTCCTTCGGTCGCTGTTTTCAGGCAAGAAAAATGAGGGTTTATAGTTCCGGGCTTTCCACTTCAATCTGGGCTAAAAAAAGTTTCATGTTTCAAGTTTCAGGTTCAACACGAACATGAAACATGAAACAAACTATTCAATAATCCCAATCGATCTAGAATGCTCAATCGCTTTGCTGCTTTCTTTAAAATAGCAAACAGCAACATTTAAGCTTTCTAAATTCTTCAAGATTTTTTTTACTTCTGTTTTCTGGGTTTTGCCAGTCTGTCTTATGTAAACCGCAACGACTGTTACTGGAAATATTTTGCAGATTCTCTCATACAGTATCGGATCGTGCTGCGAATCATCGCCCATTAAAACATATTTTAAAGTGGGGTAAAACTCTACCACATGTTTTATTTTTTCAAATTTATGATCATGACTTCCTCTTCCGCTCATAAAAAAATCGGTAATTCCTCTTTTAATATCTTTAAGGAGGAAAACCGCTTTTGGGAGTTTGTGTATTCGTGTGAACTTTGCAATAAAACGATACAAATTCCACTCACTGCTAGAAATGTAGAAAAAAGCATTTACTTCTTCGGTGCTCGTTCTGCCAGCCGAACTTAATGCTTGGTAATGAGGTACAACATCCTTAAAAACCTTACGGTCATTTACGTTTTTAAAAAGTAAGATATAAAGTTTCCGGAAGAAATTATTAGTGTGCGAAATCAGAAAAGTGTCGTCAATATCTGAAATAATTCCTAATTTTCCTTTATGAGGTCTAATAAAACTGCCTTTACACACCACCGTTTTATCATTATATTGAAGACTTACTTGGTAAGGCATCCAGCCAAATTGAGTTTCTTTGTCCAACGGAATGCAAAATTTAAAATAACCGTCGTCTAGAGTTTTCGTGTGAATTATTTGCTCATTGTAATGAAGGTAAACGTCAAAATTTTGAATGGTCTTTATTCGGAACAATTTAAGAATTGAAGTAGCATTTTTTAATTTCCTTTTTTCAAAATCATAATTATGCTCTCTTTTAAAAACGTGCCCCATTACAATTAATTCTTGCTCATTTGCATAACCTCGATATAATTGTAAAATTGGTTTCATTAATTACGTATATTTATGTAACTGTAATTTACTTAATATAATTGGTTTTAAAAATAAAATTTTGAAAAAGAACGTCATCTTTGTCGTAAATCCTATCTCTGGCGATCTCGACAAATCAGATTTAATAGAAGCTGTTCAGGAATTTGCAGCCACAAATCATTTTGATCTGGAAGTGTATGAAACAACCGGAAAGAATGATGTGAAAGAAATTCAAAAATTATACGATCAGTATATTCCCGAAAGAATTGTAGTGGCCGGCGGTGACGGAACCATTAAAATGGTGGCCGAAGCTATGGAAGAACACGATATTATTATCGGAATTCTGCCCGCTGGTTCTGCCAACGGACTTTCGGTAGACTTGAATCTTCCAGTAGGAATAGAGGAGAACCTTAAAATAGCGTTTTTGCACCATTATATCGAAATGGATATGATTTGCATCAACGGAAAAAAAAGCATTCACTTAAGTGACCTTGGTTTGAATGCCAATCTGGTTAAAAATTACGAACAAAGTGATGTTCGCGGCTTTTGGGGTTATGCATTGCAAGCTTTTACAACGCTCAAAGAATCGGAAGAACCATTTGTGGCTACCATTACGGCAAACAATAAAGTGGTAGAGCATGTTGCAAGAATGATCGTAATAGCCAACTCGCAAAAGTACGGAACGGGTGTAATCATCAATCCGAATGGTACTATGAACGACGGAAAGTTTGAATTGGTAATTCTAAAAAGCCTAGATCTGCTCTTAATTGGAAAAATAATTACAGGAAATATGCCAATCGATTCTGATGATATTGTAATTATTTCGACAGATAAAGCGCAAATCAAAACCGATTATCCCGTTAATTTCCAGATCGATGGAGAATATTGTGGCGCGCAGACTTCGTTAGAAATTCATATTCTTCATAAACAGATGAAATTGGCAGTGCCTTAGATTTTTTTCTGAAGAATGGTTTGTGTATGTGTCGCCCCGCTGGGGCTTTAAAGAATTTTTACTCAACAATTTCTATAAATATTAAGCTCCTCCGGAGCTATTTTATACGATTTTTGTTGAATTGATTTTTAAAAGCATTGGTCAAAGAGCTCCGGAGGAGCTTAATATTTATAGCAATTATTCCAGCCTAAGAGTTTCAAAAGCTCCAGCGGAGCGACATCTTTTTTTACTTGAAAGGATTACGTTCCTGCCATTCTGTTTTTGGTTCCAGATAATTAAAAAATCTTGAAATGTTATGGTTTATCAATGCATTGCTATGCGTGATTAAGCCATACATTTTAACTGGTTTTGCACCTACCGAGCTTTTGATTTCGAGAGCCGTTCTGGCAAAAACAATTTCTCGAAAACCTTTCTTGATAGAATACGCAATCATATCGTAAAGCATGTTTAAATACAGCATTTTTTCGCGTTGGACACTTTCGTCATAACCTAAAAAGTACGTATCCATTACGTTTCCGTTTTTGATTAAAGTGTTGAAACCGATGAGTTTTTCGTCTAGGAAATAACCATAAAGCAGAAAGTTTTCACCCATTATTTCCTTAAAAAAACTAAAATGATTCCTTGCCAGAAAAAAGGTGTTGAAAGGTGCATTTTTGGCAACATGAAAATACAAATCGTAAATAACATCTTCATATTGTTTAATCGCAGAAAGCGACAATTGCTGTTTTGTAATTCCTTCCGATTTTTTGCGTGCGCGTTTGTATTGATCGCGGTATTTTTTGGATAAAGCGTCGATGTAATCTTGTTCTGTTTTCCAGTTTTCATGGATTTCGAAAATCATATTTGGCTGTGTCGAAAACGTATAATTGTTTTTGAATTCAGCCTGAAGCGGTTCAATCTCCTTTGCCGTAAAATCTTTTATGCTCGTAATATGAACTTTTTTTCCGTTTTCTTTCAACTCTTTTTTGAGCTGATTAATAGCTTTATGAAGTGTTTTAATAGCTTTTGATTCTTTGATATTTTTATCAAAGACAAAAGCATTCTGACCCGTAAGCATATTGTTTCCTACGAATAAAACGTGCGAAGCAAAATTTTTTAAAGCAAAATTGCGGACAGAAGTTTTTAAGCATTTATCGCGTTCTCCAAAAGATTCTAGTTTCTCTGCAAATAAGAATTGCGTTAGAACAATTCCGATTAGCTTTTTTTCTTCAAAAAGACCAATAAAATGGCAAGTCATATTTACTGGAGAAGAATTTTCCAGCACTTCGAGATATTCTCGTGTCAAAAAAATATTATTTGATGCGAGCGAATTCCATTCTAAAGGCAATAAAGATGCGCTTTTGTAAATCTGGAAAGAATAGGTTGTATTCAAAAGAGTCGACTAATTTCTTCAAAATTAGATAATATTTACAATAACTAATGGGGTTTAAGTTATTATTAAGAAAAACCCGTTTGAGATCAATTCTTCAAACGGGTTTTTGTATGTTTTATTTAAGCAAATCCACAAATGATTCCGCCCATAAGAGTCAGGGTAAGAATCCAGTATCCGCTATGGATGAAGATATATTTCCAAGATTTTCTTTCGAACAATCCATTAATTCCGATTAGAGGAAATGCAAAAAATAATCCCGACATAAAACCGTGAAGCGCTCCATGTTTAAAAGTTCTGTAAGCCATTCCATAATCTGTCATAAATGCAGCAAAAGAAGGTTTTGCGCTATCTAGCATCGGCGGTCCACCAACCATTCCGACTGCACCAGATTGGTGAATAGTTAGCGACATTAAAGTCATTGTAATCATTAAAGAAAAAATGTACGTTAATCCGAAGATTTTGAGCATATTTCCTTTTTTTAACTCTTCTGGAGTAAGATTATTTTCTCTCATCCAGATCGTTCCGAATACTTTTGGGTTGTACCAGATAAATCCAGTTACTAATGAAACAATTGCTGCAAGAAATAATGCGATGAAGTTAATTTGCATAATATGAGGTTTTTAGAATTAGTTAGTCAAATGTAATCAAAAAATATAGATTTTGGGAAACAATTAAATTAGAGGTTAAATCTTACAAATTAAATTTTTATCAACAGTTTGCCGATGTATAGTGTATTATAACTATGAATTATATAATTTAGTCGCATATTAAATTCCCCAAATCTAATATGAAAAATCTACTCGCTTTTCTTTTTGCGTGGCTGTTTTCGCTAAGTGTTTTGGCAGATACTGTCTCGGATAAAGAAAAAGAAGCGCTTATAAAATTGTACCACGCAACAAATGGCTTGCAATGGAAAAACAAGTGGGACTTAAGTCTGTCTGTTTCTACTTGGTACGGTGTTAAAGCCGAAAATGGAAAAGTCGTTGCGCTGAATCTGCCAGATAATAATCTGCAGGGAGAATTGCCAGAAGCTTTTTATGATCTTGTAAATTTAGAATCGCTAAATTTGGAAAACAATAAAATTGAAGGGAGCTTGTCTTCGTCAATTTTTAATTTGAAAGAATTGGAAGTGCTTAATATTGCCGATAATAAGTTATCTGGTGCAATTCCAGCTTCGATTTGTCAATTAGGAAAATTGAAAGATTTAGAGCTTTTTAGAAATCAGATTTCAGGAGAAATTCCGTCAGAAATTGGAAAATTGAATCAGTTGGAAATTTTAGCTGTTTTTAATAATGAAATTCAAGGAAAACTGCCTGTTTCGATTTATAAAATCGCTGGGTTGAAAGTGCTGCTTTTGAATCATAACAAACTGTCTGGAAATTTGACAAATGAAATTATTAATTGGAACGCGCTTCAAAATCTCAGTTTGTTTGATAACGATTTTACAGGTGCAATTCCGCAGGAAATTGAAAAGTTGGCTAATTTGGCAGAATTGAATCTTTCGTACAATAAATTTACAGGAGAAGTTTCAAAAGATATAGCACTTTTAGACGCTTTGAATATGACAATGATGGATGAGAACGGAAATCCATTTTTATTAGAAATAAACCAAGAAAATAAATTACAATAGTTTACCCAAAAATGATCGCTGCTTATGAATGAATTTTACATTTAGTTAATTGTTAAAACCGTAATTTCTTACGGTTTTCGTTTTTTTAGGCTTAAAGCTTTCTTGAAAAAAATAACATATAATTTAGAAAGGATTTTTTATGTTTGTCTAAAATTTTTATAACTTTAATAGAAGTAACCAGAGAACCAAAAACCGATTAATAAGCGGTATTACTAATCAATAATAAGAAGAAATCATGACACTGCAATATCAGGGAGAGCAACACGGAAAATCGACAACTTTTACAATTAGAATTATTGGTAATAACTTATCAAAAAGCAGTTCTAACTATCAGATTGATCTTTTGGTAGGAGATAAAAAACTGCCAACTTTTACAAGTGAAATCCACCAGAGTCTTTCTAATTGTCTGAAAGAAATTTATTTGTTTAGAAAACATAACGGAATCAAATTTGATGAATCGACAGAGAAAATAGTTTCGCTTTATGTTCCTTATGATAAAGTTTTGTACAACCATAATAAATATGCTTTGTTTAGAGCATAATTTTTCTCAAAATAAATAGCAAAAAAGACCATTTGAAAGTGGTCTTTTTTTATTCTCTAAGCTAAATTCTTCTATTCATTAATTCTTTTCCGAGGTCTTTCAGTAGCTTTTTTTTGCTTTCTGGTATGTTGATCTTGTCTAAAGATTCGAAAGCTTTGAAAGTGTATTTTTGAATTTCTTTTTGAGTTATATCTACAATACCCGAAGCTAAATACAATTTTTTAACCGTTTTTATTTTTTCTGTATTATCGTCAAGGCGAACGCCAAACAGTTTTAGCAATTTTTCTTTGTCGGTTTCGTTTAAAAGCTCAAGTGTTTTCAGGTATAAATAAGTTTTTTTGTTCGAAATAATATCGCCGTACAATCGTCTGCCAAAAGTAGGAGTGTCTCCATAAATATCAAGATAATCGTCTTGAAGCTGAAATGCTAATCCCAAATTAAGTCCGAAATCATAAATTAGATCACAGTTTTCCTGAGAAGCCTGCGCAATAATGGCGCCCACTTTTAAAGAGGTGGCTATAAGCGAACCAGTTTTATATTCTATCATTTTTAGGTATTCCGAGACAGAAACGTTTTGTCTGCTTTCAAAATCAACATCCAATTGCTGTCCTTCGCAGATGTCTAAGGCCATTTTGTTAATTGCTTTAATCAATTGCAAAGCTAGGTTAGGGGCGTATTTTTCTAAGTGCTTGTAGGTTAAGATAATCATTGCATCTCCAGAAAGAATGGCTGTATTGGTGTTCCACTTTTTATGCACAGTTGGTTTTCCTCTTCTGATAGGATCGTCATCTATAATGTCATCATGAATTAAAGACGAATTATGAAATGTTTCTATAGCTAGAGCAGCAGGAAGTGCCAGATTAAAATTGGAGCCAAAAATTTCTGCTGCAATTAAGGTAAGAACAGGGCGCAGACGTTTTCCTCCTAGCAACATCATGTATGAAATGGAATTGTATAGATTTTTAGGATTTTTTTCTATGTTTTGGCTTTCTAAATAGCGAATAAAAAAATCTGTGTATTGCGGTATCGTATACATGAAAACTTAATATTTTGGATTTTAAATATCTAATATACAGTTTTTTATGATTTTTTGTTTGAGTTTTTGGCAATAAGATATTTATAGAAATAGCTGTATTTCTGTATTTTTAAAGTTATCTAATTTGCTTGCTTCAAAAAAAAAGAAGCTTCTTCAATTTGAAAAAGCTTCTTTTTTTATCTGATTATCTTTATATAAGCGCTATAAGGATCGTCTTTAAGCGAGGTTCGCATATAATATACGTTTTCGTCTTTTTCTTTTAAATCAAACTGAATCAAGCCTGCATCACAATAATAATAAAGCAAGTTTTCATCTGCAGGAAATTCGATATTAGAAATCGGAAGTGTAGTTAGTTTTTCTTCAAAAGCGATTTCACCGTTTGATAAATCCAATTCAAAAAGTTTCTTCTTTTTAGTATACCCCCAAAGATTCTCCACTTCTTTAACAATGTACTCTACGTTGTCACCTTTAAAATCTGTTTTCCAAAGCTGCGTTCCCGTTTTAGAATCTACAGCATATATTGATGAAACTTCAGGGCCTTGCGCCGCAAAATATATTTTTTTGTCGTGACATACGATACGTTCTTTAACGTTGCCTTGGTTTTCTTCAATTTTAAACTGCCACAAAACATCTAGGCTGTTTGGTTTTAAAGCGTAAAGCCAGTTTTTATCGCCTGCTACAAAAACACTTTCACCATCAGTAGTCGGTTTTCCGTTCATGGTTTCGTCAAAAGTTTTTTGATTAAGCAATTTTCCAGTATTGGCTTCAAAACAGTAGACATTGTTTCCGCTTTGAGTAAAAATCTTATTGTCGAAAAATAATGGTTCAATATCGTTGGTTGGTGTGTCCAGTTTGTAGTTCCAAGCCAGACTCCCATCTTTTAAATCTAAAGCATATAAATTACTGCTTTGGTTTTGGTTTTGAGCTGTAATAAATAATTTTCCGTTAGCTATAATCGGAGTTTGATCTTTTAAAACAATTTGATCTGTAATGTTTCCTAATCTTGATTTCCAAAAAATATTGCCTGTTCCGTTATCTACAGCATAAATTTCACCATTAACAAACGGAATATATACAATTCCATCATGGATCATTATTTTGTTGGCACACATTTCAGCAGGAGCATCAGCAACTTTTAAAGTCCAAACAATGCTTTCTACTTCCAGATCCCATGAAAAAAGAGAACCGTCGTAATCGTAAATTAAAATTGAAGTATCGTCCAGAGACTCTTTTTTAAGCGGTTTTATAGATTTATTAGTAACGGCTTCTTCTGGAGGTAATTTGCTGTTGGTGTAATTGGTTTTGCTGGCGGGCGCTTGTCCAGACATATTGGCAAAGGCGAATACAAATAAAAGGGCTATTAGATTTTGTTTCATTGTAAGATTTGGGTTGAATTTTTTGATTGCTTTTTTCTCAAACATTTCACGAAGTAAATATAAACAAAAAAAGCTCCAGATTTCTCTGAAGCTTTTGTCTTTAGTAAGTAGTCCGTGGGGGAATCGAACCCCCCTTACCAGGATGAAAACCTGGCGTCCTAACCGATAGACGAACGGACCTGCTTTGCTATTGCGGGTGCAAAAATGCAACTATTTTTGGATTGTGCAAAGGATTTTATGAAAAATTTTTTAAGCTGTTTTGAGAAAAGAACTGCTTTAAGTGATTTTTATTTTTGTATAAAAGATGTTAATGATACTGTATTGCTTTGATTCATAATTTGTTGTTTTGAGTATAGAAGATGAGAGACTACAAATTATTGCTTCTTTTTTATTGAAAAATAATTTAGAAAAAAAATGTAAATTTTCATTTTTTAAAGAATATTCTCATTTGTTTTTATAGGTTGGATTGCAAAAAAGAATGTTTTATCAACAATAATTACAAAGAAAATTTAAAGCAAATTAAAATTAACAATCGATTCTTCCTTTAGAAATTCATGCAAAAAAGATCTCTACGTGTTATTCTTACATATAAGTGAGGTAAAAATTGCAAAATAAAAATATTTAACAAGAAAAAAGTTAATTAATATATTGTTTTTGAGAAAAATAATATATTTTTGTAAGATATTTATTATGCAATACAGGTAAAAAATTCCTGATTGGACAACTAAAAGAAGGTATGAAAAAAATAAGGGAGGTTATCATTTTGAGTTTTGTTTTATTAGTTAACTATTTTAATTATGGTCAGTCACCGGGGGGCGTTGCAGGATCACAAGCATGGTTTAAAACGAATCGTCTCACAAACGGGTACTTTAGCTGGCAGGACTTTAGTGGAGATGGATCCAAACTTAACGCTTGGAAAACTACCAATGAATATTCGTCTAGTGGTCGTTACTATAATTTTAATGCAGGATTATATTTTGATGGAGATAGTTATCAATTCTTTTTAAATCAAACCAACTTGCAACAGGGAACAATAATAGGATTGTTTGGCTATTATTCAACCTATTTTAATAGTGAAAATATTTTATTCGGAATTACGGGACGATCAAATGAGAATGTATTAATTACGAATGACAAAGTTGTAAATAGTACAGAGAGGGATGGTGAAATTTTAGATTATGGAAGTACTGTAGGCGAAGATTTATACAGAAAACAAGATAATAGTGAAGGTACTGATGCGAAATTCAGGGAACGGTCTTTAAAAATTGTCTCGTATTATCAATATCAGCAGCCCAACATTTCTGTATGGGGAGAAGATCAAAAATCAAGCCTGACTCTTGGATATGGTTACCTTAATACAGCCAATGGTTTATCTACCTATAATATGAAAAATTTTGGAAATATCTTTTACGGATACATTCCAGAATTATTAGTATACAGCAGGGTTCTAAATCCGCTTGAACGCAGAAAAGCAGAAACTTATCTGGCTATAAAATATGGTGTAAGTTTAAGTGATTCGTATATATCAAGTGATGATAAATTAATTTGGGATTGGAGCGCTAATAAAGATTATAATAACCGTATTACAGGCATAATGAGAGATGACAGCAGCGCTCTTAATCAGCCTGTTTCAACTACAAGTTATGAAGAAGGTCCCAATTTCTCTGATTCATACGATTCGTTTGTAGAGCAGACTTATAGGGATCAATCTTCTCGTTACCGATTGCTGGTAATGGGACAATTTCCTGGAAATGACTTAGAAGATAAAACTGCCATTTTATGGGGTGATGACAATGGTGCCCTAACGGCTCAAAATGCTGGAGGTATTGCTGGAATTAAAAGAATGACAAGAACATGGAAACTATGTACTAATACTTTGCCGCCAACTGCAGAAGAAAAAACATTGCTCTTTAATAGCGCTGGTCTTGCAGTAGATGTGAATTATGGCAAATGTACTTTTACTAATACTGCTGCTTCGAGCACAGGAACAAGTGTAACGGCAACTCCTTTGCAGAGTAAAAATGGGTACTTGGAATTTAAAGTTCCGCAGATTGGAACCATAATGCAGGTAAAATTTGGCGCACAAAATGGTATGGCGGGCTCACAAGATTATGGGATTAAAATTGACGCCAGTGGATATGCTTATATACTAGAAAACACAAAGCAACCTGTTTATGTAGGAGGGGTCGGTGTGAACTACAAAGTAACAATTGAAAAAAAACAAAATGAAGTTTTTATCAATATCTATAATACAAACGGAGACAAATCTATAACGACAAAAAAACTGGCAATACTAGCATCTGAAATTGATAAGCCATTTTATGGAGTAGTTACATTAGATAAAAAAAATACCGATACTTCATTAACACTTTTACATGGAGGTTTTGCGGCGACAGGTTCTAGGATTGAGCTTTCTTATGATGCTTCAAGAGCCGCAGAATTTGCAAATTATACCGACAAAAGTTTTCTGATAATTGATCGCTCTGGGTCAGGTAACTTTGGAGTTGATGACGTAGAATATTATCCGGTAAGCGATATAGACTTTAGCCGAAAAAAAATAATCTTCAATAATGTAATTTGGGATGCTGACGGAAATGGCAAAGATGTTTTTTCTTTTGGATATAAAAATGCTACAGTAAAATTAATTGCATTAGTAGAAGGAACAGCACCTACTTGCGCGGATGATATCTTACAGGAAAATGGAAAAATTGGCATAGAAGTAAAAGAAGGATTACCAGGATACAAATACACACTGAATAAAACGGGAGTGGCAACGGTTTTACAAACTGGGACCTTTTATGAATCAGAAAAAATGCTGAATGGTTTGGCAGCGGGTAGTTACGATTTGACATTAGAAATGATAGGTACCAATTTTGAAAAAACTGGAGGCACCGGTCAAGTGGCGGTAGCAACAACCACAGCACTTCCAGCAGGAGGAAATGGAAGTTTAGAATGGGCAATTACAGATTATACATCAGATAAATTTATTGGTTTTATAAATCAAAAAACAACTTTAAAGACTGCCTCTCTCAACTATGGAGTTCAGATAAAACAAAACCAGTTGTATTTCTGGAATAAAGGTACTGGATCACCAACAGCTTTAGCAACTTTAGCTAAAGGAAACCGAATCAAATTAGAAATTGAGAAAGGCATTTTAAAATGTTGGGTCGAGGCAGTTTTAGTTGGTACTCAAAACCTCGCTGCAGCAGATACAGGATTATCGTATTATGGATTTGTGGCGTTAGATGGAGCAAGCAATGGAATCTATAATTTAGTACATACAGGTTTTGTAACCAGTCCTGCAAAGTTGGTTTGGGGAACAGCATCTTATTTAAATATTACAGAAGGAGATGGGGTAACAAGTAAAGTAGTGCAGAAAATAGAATTAACTGCTCCTGTGTGTAAAGAAGTTCCTCTTCCCCCAGCACCAGTAATCAATGACAAGCTTATAGTGGCTCCAGTGCCATCAAAAGCAGGAGCAAACTTTACTATTAATGTCAGTTTAGATGCTCCTTCTGAGGTAATGGTATTGCTATTCAATACTTCGGGAACCTTAGTATCTCAATTAAGAAGTGCCGAACTACAAAAGATAGCCGTATTTACTACAAGTCTACCTGCGCCTGGAATTTATATCATAAAAGCACTTACTGCTGAAGGAGAATTCTCTAAGTCAATCATCATCAACTAGAAAGAGATGATTTAGACTATAAATTCTCGATCTAATAAAATAATCATCCAAAATACAATTTAGGAAAACCAGAAAAAATGGAAAAGAAAGAAGGTTTGAAATCGACTATAAAAAAAATAACAGCAGTAGTATTAGCTGGGATAATATTTGGACAAAGTGCACTCGCTTACAATCATGTATTTTCAAGAGATGTATTTTCTTCTATATCTTCAAGAAAAAATTCAAATAGTAATGAAGAAAATTCAGCACTAATACCTGTTAGGAGTACTGCTGAAATCAAAGCGCCTGATAATAAAAATGAAATAAATAATTCTGCTGAGACGATAATTCCTGCTTTAGAAAAAGAGGGTATTATTGGGGTATATGCGGGTAAAACTTCAGACAACCCTGCAGATAATTTATTTCACTTTTTTATAAAGAATGAAATAAACGCGGACGATCGTGTGAAGTTGACTTATGAATTACAAGGTATTTCAGATCACTACGGAGTGGCTATTAGTGTAAATGATGAATTATCAAGAGGAGGAACCTGGGTTCAAACAAATGATAAATGGAGTAATCAGGAACAATATATAAGTGCATCAAGTTTACAAAAAGGAGATAACACACTGTTGTTTTCATTGCCAGAAAATGCAACTTACGGATATCAGGTTCGAAATGTTGCTTTTGTAGTAGAAAAAATAAAATCGAAATCACTTCGTATAGATAATTTAACAGCCATAAATTTTAATGGAGAAAATTATATTAGCGGTTTTATAGATGGGTTAAATGCTGACAGTAAGATAAAAATTGACGGAAAAACGATCGCACATCAAAATGGCTTTTTTGAAACAATTCTTTCTAAAAAAAGTGATGCAGAAGTGAAAATTTCAATTGTTGCTAACGGACAAATATTAGAACAAAGTGTTGTGGCAAAATCAGTTTCACTATCATATCAACAACCATTGATGGATGTTCTTGCCAGTCAGTCTAAAGCATTTGTAAAGGGGCAAAAAATGATATTATCAGTAGGTGCCGCCAGTATCGAAGTTAATGAAAAGGCTTTACTGCAAAATAAAATATTAAGTATTACCCCTCTAAGATCGCTCGATTTGCCGGCGTTAGAACCTATGATGACGAATCTGACCAAAGGAAGAGGCTATCGTTTTTTGCCTCATGGCGAACATTTTGCAGAAGGAGCAGTTGTTAAATTGGGATATAATAAAGAATTATTGCCACCTGGATATACCGAAGATGATATTCGTACTTTTTATTTTGATAAAAACAGCGGACATTGGGAAGCTCTAGAGCGTGATAGTCTTGATATTGAGCATCAGGTTATCATATCTAAAACCACTCATTTTACAGACATGATAAATGGGGTAATAAAATCTCCTGAATCTCCAGATACCCAAGGTTTCACGGCTACAATGATGAATGATATCAAAGCGGCAGATCCAACGTCGGGAGTACAGACAATACAAGCACCGACAGCAAATCAACATGGATCTGCAAATTTAAGTTATACAGTAGAGCTTCCGCCTGCGCGTAACGGAATGCAGCCAAACATAGCTGTTAATTATAATAGTGATGGAGGCAGCGGCTGGCTAGGAGAAGGATGGGATCTGCAAGTCCCTTCAATAAGTGTTGATACACGTTGGGGCGTACCGCGTTACAGTGCAACAGATGAAACGGAAACTTATAGTTTTAATGGCACAATGCTGGTTCAAATGGATAATCAAAATGCAGCAGTGGCACACCGAGGAGATAAAATAGCACGTAAAACAGGCGATGTTCAATTTTATCCAAGAACGGAAGGCGGTTTCAATAAAATTATCAGAAAAGGAACAGATCCTAAAAACTACACTTGGGAAGTAACCGATAAAAACGGTACGCTCTATAAATACGACCAGTTGCTTAAATGCGATAATGGCAATATTGCAGAATGGTATTTGAGCAGTGTAACAGATTTGCATGGAGACTTTATAAAGTATACCCATTCGCAATTAGACGAAACGATTCAAGGAAATGTAAAAGCCAAGGCAATTTATTTGGCAGCTGTAGAATATGGTAATAAAAATGAGAATGCGCATACGGTTATTACTTTTACAAATGGAGATGCCAAAACAGTGAAAATAAATAGCGGGCGCTACGGATTTTTAACCTCTAGACAAAAAACATTAAGTAAAATAACAGTTGCACATTTGGGTAAAACGCTTCGCAGTTACGATTTTGTTTATAAAAAAGAGGATGGTGCATTTAAGAAAACGCTATTAGAAAAAATAGTGCAAAATGATGCAAGTGGATCCAAATTCAACGAACATGTTTTTGAATATTATGACGATGTAAAAGCAGCAGAAGGATATGTGCCGTTTAGCAGCAATACAGAAAATTGGGATACAGGAAAAGATAATATAACCGGAAATGGAGTTATTACAAAAACTGATAGAGTAGCAGGAGAGGTGATTTTCAATGACAAAATCTCGGCGTTGGGTGGTGGAGTTTCTACTTCAAAAAGTTTTTCTATGTACGTAGGAGTTGGTCCTGCCGATGGACAACCTACTACTGGCAATACTGTTGGAGTAAGTTTTGCATTTTCGCCATCAGAATCTAAAGGACTTTTAGCCTTAGTTGATATTAATGGAGATGGCTTGGCAGATAAAGTTTTTAAAGATTCGGGAAATATTTATTATCGTCCGAATTTGGGCAATAATACTTTTGGAGAACGCTATGAAGTACATGGAATTTCGAATATTTCGTTGACTAAATCGGCAGCAACTAGTTATGGTATAAGCGCTAGAGTTGGAATAGGAAAAGCAATAGCTTCAGTGGGAACCAATTTTCAAACAACTAAAATCACTAATAGCACTTATTTTCAAGATGTCAATAATGACGGATTGGTCGATTTAGTGCGTAATGGTGTGGTGTATTTCAACCATATTGTAAACCTAAATGGTATTGCAATTCCAACTTTTACGACTTCAAGCTCTGATACTCCAAGCCCAATGGTAGGAGGAGGAAATATCGACACTAGTGTTACAGCTGTAGATCCAGAAGAGCAAAAAGAACTTATTGCTAATTCGCCACTACATGATGTGGTGAGAGTGTGGGAAGCTCCATTTGCAGGAACTATAAAAATAGAAAGTACGGCTACATTAATGCCTCCAACAGGAGTTTATGATGAAGCTGAATATGCTTTAGCAGATGGCGTATTTGTGGGAATTCAAAAAGGAGCGACACAAATTGTAGCGCCACAACAGTTAACAAAAACTGCGCCTTCGGCAAATCTTTCAGCGATTTCACAAACTGTAGCAAAAGGAGAGCGAGTGTATTTTAGAGTGCAGTCTGGCCGTAATGATTTGGCAAACGGCGCTTTTGATCAGGTAGACTGGAACCCTGTTATTACGTATACCGATGCAAGCAGAACAAATCTGCCTACAAATGCAGATGGACAGCAACGTTTCAGCTACAAAGCCAGTGAAGGTTTTGTGGTGGAAAATAGCACAGCTAATGTTGTAGTTCAAAAATCAAATGAAGCGGGTGTTGTACAAATAAAAGGGATTTTTACAAAACCTGTGACTAGTGATGATATTAAAGTCGTTATTTCAGGTAAAAATGCTTCTGGTGCTTTTGAAGAGCTTTGGTCTGCTTCTTACACAGCAAATCAGGTTTCTAACAGCGAACTCACAGCAACCTTTGTTGTGCCGGCTATTGGTGAAGATTATCAGGAATTAAAAGTGGCTATTTTAAGCGATACTAATATTGCCTGGGATAAAATTTCGTGGGATTCCAAGTTAACACATTTTCCTTTAGGGAATTATCAGATTAGCGGTTCTGGACCGCAAACCGTAATTACTATTACCGGTGATTCTGATTATGAAACTATTCCTTTTAAAGATTATAGCGTTTATGCTAATCATTTAGTAGAAGGAAATGTATATACAGCAACAGAATCAGGTGAGCTTAACTTGGTGCCGACTTTAACTGGAACTAATACAGACGACACTGGTTATAAAATAACCTTATCAGCAAAAACTAGCGATGGTAAGTTATTGGGTAAAAAGAGTTATCCAATGATAAACGGAGCATTTTTAGAAACAACGCCATTAACTGTACAAGCAACGGCAGGAGATAAAATTTGGATTGAATATTCATTGTCTGATGCAGGAGCTTTAGGAACAATTTCAGATCAGGCTGCCATAAAACCAACTGTTATTGTAAATGGTACTCCGATAATAGCGGCAATATTTGGACAAACTGCTGAGGCAGAAAAATTTGGATCAATGCAGCGTCATTGGGGACAATTTGTATATAATGCAATGGATGGACGTTACAACCAGCCAATTGATGAAAGTAAACTTGTATTGCCAGATTCGGATAAAGCAGAATTGGATCCTCGAAAAATGATCTTTAATATGATGCATCCTGACATAACAACTAAAAAATATTGGTCGGGAGCAGATAATTTAACCTATGTAAACGGTACTGTAGTATCGAGTTCACGTTTAGGCGAAGATAACGTAGTGCTTACTAATCCGCTAGATGGGTTGGTTGCAGGAGGTTTGAATACAAATAATCCATATTGTACAGAAGGTACAGGAGCAATTGGGGTAGACAAAGTAACAAAAGGGAAAAGTATAGCCAAGCAAATAGGTGTGAGTCCTTTTACTGCCAGTGAAGCAGATGGAACTTCTGAAATGATTACTGATTTTCAGGATATGAATGGAGATGGTTTTCCAGATATTATCAGCAAAGGAAACATTCTGATGAGTAATAGCAGAGGAGGATTTGATGGAGAAAATATTGCTATTTCAGGTCTGCATAGCAGTACTTCGCAATCTTATGGTTTATCGGCAGGTTCTGCTGCAAAACATGCTAATGCAATAAATACTGCACAAGTAGCATATAATAATGCAAAAGCTATTGAAGCCGCAGCAAGTTGTGAGACAGAAAAAGATGCAATAAAACAATCTGAGAGTGCTAAAGCAACTTTGGATGCGGCTAAAAGCAAAACAGATTTTACTCCTAGTGGAGGAGTTGATTATAATAAAGAAGCAACAGTACAGACTTGGACTGATATCAATGGAGATGGATTGCCAGACAAAATTTTGAGTGACAAAAAAGTACAGCTTAATTTAGGTTACGGTTTTGCCGAACCTATAGATTATGGTTTAGAAGATATCACAAAAGCAGAATCAATATCACCAAGTTTTGGACTGGGTATGGATTTTGGTTCATCTTCTATAAGCGCTGGATACGGTATTGTAAAAAATATTACATGGAATGATTTTACTTTACAAGATGTCAATGGGGACGGATTAGTTGATCAGGTATTTAAAAATAATCTGATTCGTCTGAATTTGGGAGATCGTTATAGTGATCCTATTGCATGGAATGGATTAAGTGTTTTAGGTCAAGGATCTTCGACTGCAGAATCTCTTAACACAGCTTTTACGATTCCTATACCTATCCTATTGGTTAAATTAGCGATTAACCCAGGTGTATCTGTCGGGCTTTCAAGTAACCGTACAGAAACGCAATTACAAGATATTGACGGAGACGGATTCCCAGATTATTTAACTTCTACCGAAGATGATGCAATGGACGTAAAACGTTCTACAATTGCGCGTACCAACAAATTAAAAGCAGTTTATACGCCACTAGGGGGAGAATTTATTGTTGACTATAGCCGAACTGAGCCTACTTACGATCACCCTGGCGGAAAATGGGTTATGCAAAGTGTGATTGTGAAAGACGGAATTGCGAGCGATGGACCAAACATGAAAACGCAGTTTGCTTATGCAAAAGGAAAATACGAAAGACACGAAAGAAGTTTCTTAGGTTTTGGAGAAGTAAAAACTCAAAATATAGACACCGAAAACGGAGACAAAATATATAGAACACTTACGCAAAATTACGATGTGTCTGACTATTATAATAGCGGACAATTGTTAAGTTCTGTTTTAGAAAGCAATGAAGGTGTTAACAGCGATACCAATTCTGGAGCAAAATATACAGAGAATACACAAAACTATTTTACCTATGCCGTAAAAGCTAATGGAGATAAATACGATTTTACAGCCGTAAATAAAATTTGTTCAGACAGAGGAGTGAGCTTTAGCCCCATTAAAAGCAATATTTCATTTGCCTACGAAGGAGGAACAGCACCGCTAAAATTAAACGAAATACATAACGAATATTATGTGGGTTCTGGAGATTTTGGAGATCTGAAAAGCTATAGCTATAAGGATAACAGCTCTGGAAATTATAAAACAGAAATTGCGTATACAAACAATTTAGCCAAACACATTTTGAGTTTGCCAGTGAGCAGTAAAGTTACAATGGGTAATATAGCTGTGCGTGAAGTAAAAGCGGTTTATGATACTAATTACGCCAATCATATGACGCAGTTGAGTCAGAAATTAAATGACAGCCAATGGGCGGTAACCGATTTAAAATATGATGCATTTGGAAACATAATGCAAAAAACATTGCCAGAGAATTATAAAAAAGAGCGTCCGTTTTATAAATACCGTTACGACGATCAATTTAAAATGTATGTCGAAGAAATCTCAGATAATTTTGACTACCGCAGTTATGCCAGAAACTATGACAGCCGTTATGGAATTGCTTTAGAAACTGAAGATATAAACGGATATGTAATTAAAAAAGAAATCGACGAGTTTGGTAGGCTCACAAAAGTTCAAGGGCCAAAAGAAGCTGCTGTAGGACAGTCTTATACTATTCAGATGGAATATTTCCCGACAACAATTGTCTCTGACGGAAATATCAGTAGAACTGCGTATGCAAAAACAAAACATTTTGATGCACAGCATCCAAATGACCCTATCGAAACCGTAACTTTTGTAGACGGATTAGGAAGACCAATTCAGGTAAAAAAAGACGCTGCCATAACAGACAACGCGGCACCAGATGTGCAAAAAGATGTTATGATAGTCTCAGGACGTGCAAAGTATGATGCTTTCGGACGCGTAACGGCAGCGTACTATCCGCAGACTTCGCCATTAGGAGATTGGAATAAATTTACAGACACTTTTGATGCTGTTGAGCCTTCTAAAACGGCTTATGATATTCTGGATAGACCAGTTTCGACTATACTGCCTGATGGTGCCGAAACAAAAATGGCTTATACTATAGAAGGTGATTTACTAAAAACAGAAGTAACCGATGCTTTAAATAACACCAATGCAAGTTATGCCAACGGTTCAGGATTAACTATGAAAACCCTTGACGCCAATAGTGTGGTGACGCAATTTGGTTATGACGGAATTGGCAGAAACAGCAGTGTCACCGATGCACAAGGGCAGCAGACTTTAAGCACTTACGACATGGGTGACAGACGTACACAGGTCGTTCAGCCAGATGCAGGAAAAAGCACCTTTAAATTTGATGCTTTAGGCAATCTGCTAGAAAGACAAACAGCCAATCTAGAAGCAAAAAGCAAAAAAATAAGCTACGAATATGAATTTAACAGATTAACCAATATTCACTATCCTGAACATCCTGAAAACGATGTGCGCTATGTTTTTGGTTCTAAAAACGAAAGCCAGAACCGTAAAGGAAGATTGATTTTGATGGAAGATGCTACGGGCGCACAAGAATTCTCGTATGGAATTATGGGCGAAATCGAAAGTATTCGCAGAACTCTAGTTGTACCAAACTCTGCTATTGCAACCTATATTACAAGCTGGAAATACGATTCGTGGAACCGTTTGCAGGAAATGGTTTATCCTGATCAGGAAAAAATTAGCTATACCTATAATTCAGGTGGATTATTGCAAGCCGTTGCCGGTAAAAAAGCCTACAGTTACAATTATGTAAACAAAATAGGATATGATAAATTCGAACAGAGAAGCTATTTAAAATACTGTAACGGAACCGAAACCAAATACAATTACGAGCCTTTAAGACGCAGATTGGATCAAATGACTGTTGCTTCAGGAACGGGCTATCAGGGAACAAACACCCCTAGAATGTTCATGAATAACAAATATCAGTATGATAAAGTAAGCAATGTGCTTAATGTAACCAACAGCGCGGCTGGAGTTGCAAACAAAATGGGCGGTATAATGGCACACAATTACAGCTATGATAATTTGTATCAGTTAACCAGTGCCAATGGAGTATACACTGGAGCCGACCAGAAAACGGCCAATTACAATCTGGAAATGAAATACGACGACCTGCACAACATTGTGAGCAAAACACAAAATGTAGCGCAAAACAAAGTAACAGAAACAGGAGCGCTGAAAGCAGGATATGTATTAAATTACAATTACAACAGTACCAACAAACACCAGCTGGATAATGTAACCGAAACGGAATATCGAACCAAAAACACAGACCCGAAAGTCGATAAACAGAAAAACAACAAATATGTTTACGACAAGAACGGAAACATGGTCTATGTAAATACCGAAGAAGTTAAGATAAACGGTCAGATTGCACAGAAAGCCGAAGAGAAGAAACTTTTATGGGACGAAGAAAACCGTCTTATGGCAGCTGATATTAACGGATATGTTTCTTCTTATACGTATGATGCAGGTGGAGAACGAATAACCAAGCTTTCAGGTGGCGGACAAGGTATATTTGTAAATTCTGTTTTCTCTGGAGGAAAAACTTCGACATCAGATTTTACACTGTATGTAAACCCTTATTTAGTAGCACAAAGTGGCGGACGATACACCAAACATATTTACATAGGTTCGCAGCGAATAGTTTCTAAAATTGGAGATTTTGATTCTTATGGCGCTGACCCTAGACGTTTAGAAAAAGCAGGAGAATCTTTTTCTGGAGTCAAAGTAAATTACGATGCGAAATACAAGAAAGCACTTGAAGTTGTTAAAGCAAATTATGATACGTTTGAAGTTCCGTATTATGGTTTAGATAATAATGATTATGTTAATGGTGTAGGATTCTGCTGTAATCCTTCTGGAGAATCTGCTTCTAGTTCTAGCGCTACTGTAAAATTTAGTGCAACAGCTAAAAACGACAATGCAGAATTGCAACAGTTTTATTATCATCCAGATCATTTGGGTAGTTCGTCTTATTTGACTAATTTAGATGGCGAGGTTGTACAGCATGTGGAGTATGTTCCTTTCGGGGAGGTTTTCTTAGAGGAGAAGAATGCTAAGTGGAATACGCCGTATTTGTTTACTTCTAAGGAATTAGACAGAGAAACGGGAATGTACTATTTTGGTGCAAGGTATCAGGATCCTAAATTAGGAATTTTTATATCTGTCGATCCATTGGCTGAGAAATATGCAGGTGTTAGTTTTTATACTTATGCTCTTAATAATCCAGTTAATTTAGTTGATCCAACTGGGATGGCTCCAGATCCTCCTATTGGAGTAGACGCAAGAAATGGGCAAAAGTATATGGATGGTACAGGGCGTTGGATATATGACAAAGCAAGTACTACTTGGGTAGGACAATATGGAAATAAAGATGGTTCAAGATCTAGAGATATTGGTAATACTATTGAGTTGAATAATGTAAACGTCAAAGCCTATAAGAGTAACTATGTTTCTTCTGGAGAATACGGACCATCTAAAGATTTTAATCATGCCTTAATAGCGGCAGGTGTTGTTGTTTTTCCTGTCTTGGCTATTGAAGGAGCATTTGTGGGAGCATTTGCATTGTCTGGGGAAATGAGCGCTGGAGCTGTGGGGGGGAGAATGGCAATTGATGCTTCAGTACAAACAGCAGTAAACTTCAGTACAAATGGAGGCGATTTTGGAAGAGCATTCGGAGATATAAATATTACACAAACAGCTTTTGCAGGAGCAGGAATGAACTTTGTTGGTAATGCTTTACTTTCTTCTTCAGTAAACATATCTTTAAATCGACAAAGAACAATCTTTGATGGAAGTTTAAGGCCACAAGATTTTGCTGTTCAAGCCACATTTAATTTATTAGGAGGTGCAACAGGACAAAAAATAGGAGGTTCATCATGGTTTAAAGGAACTACTATTGGAGCTGATATGATGACCACTGTTAGTTTTGGACAGTCTTCGGGACAAGCGGTAGGAAATGCGACAAGTACTATATTGTTAAATGCTCCAGTCTTTGGAGCTGGTGTAATGCAAAACAAAATGCAAGAATGAAAGAGTTATTAAAAAAAATGCATTATTATCTCTTTGTGAGACAATCTAAATGGAATATTGTTATTTTACTTATTCCTATAGTTGTTTTTTTTTCTTACAAAATTAATCGTCATAATTCTGTAAAGCAAGGGAATTATGCAATAGGAAGAGTGACAAAGATATATTGGCCTCTTATATCTTACAAAAAATTATATTATGAGTATAATTTTAAAAACATTAAATATGATGGAATGGATATTTATAATAGAGGAAAAGGAGTGGAAGAAAACAAAAGATATTTAGTTAGATTTTCTTTAAAAGACCCTAAGGAATCTGATATTTTTCAGGACATTGAAGTCCCAGACAGTATAAAAGAAGCACCTAAAGAAGGCTGGAAAGAACTGCCTGAATGGGCAAAAAATAAAAAATAACTCTGTCTCATTTGGAAAAAGTTTGCATAGAAGCAATAAAAAAAAGAATTCGCAAAAGAATAGTTCTAAACTAGCAGATTTTGACAGTTACGGCGCAGACCCAAGACGTTTAGAAAAAGCGGGAGAATCATTTTCTGGAGTGAAAGTAAATTATGAAACGAAGTACAAAAAATCTTTAGAGGTTGTTAAGAATAATTATGCTTCTTTTGAAGTTCCTTATTATGGTTTAGATAACAACGATTATGTAAACGGTGTAGGTTTCTGCTGCAATCCTTCTGGGGAAGCTGCTTCAAGTTCTAGCGCGACTGGAAAATTTAGTGCGACAGCTAAAAACGACAATGCAGAACTGCAACAATTTTATTATCATCCGGATCATTTGGGCAGTTCGTCTTATTTGACTAATTTAGATGGTGAAGTAGTGCAGCATGTTGAGTATGTTCCTTTCGGGGAGGTTTTCTTAGAGGAAAAGAATGCGAAATGGAATACGCCGTATTTGTTTACTTCTAAGGAATTAGACAAAGAAACGGGAATGTATTATTTTGGGGCAAGATATCAAGACCCTAAACTCGGAATCTTTATATCTGTAGATCCGCTTTCAGAGAAGTATGCAGGATGGTCGTCGTATGCTTATTGCGCTAATAATCCAATTAATATGGTAGATCCAGATGGTAAAGACTGGTATCGTAATGATAAAAATGGTAAAATTGCATGGTATGATGGTAGATCAACAATTAAAGGATATACTAGTTTAGGTTATAGTTATAGCAATCAAAGTTATGGTGTTAATAAAAACGATCATTTGATAATGGATGGAGAAACAAAAACGATTACTATTAACGGGACTACAATTGCGGATTTCAATAAAAAAGGATCTAATTATGAATATGGAGGGCTTGCAATATCCGATGGAGGGAATTTTCAAAACCCAAGTTCACTGGAGCATAGTAGTAGAAGTGTAGAGTGGTTTGATTTTAATGGCTCTCTTAATGCTATTTTGATATATCTTAGTTTGGATAAAGATTTGTTTAAAAGAAACAATGGAAATGGCAAAGGCTCAAATGGTGGGAGAACAACTCTTGAGACTAGATCAGGTAATATAATTGATGCAGCAAATAATGGTGCAGATGCTGTAAAAGAGATTAAAGTTATTGTAGAAAAATATTCTACTACAGGGACATTAAGAGGAAATGCTTCTCAAGTGCATAAGACTGAAAAAGACTCTACAGTTGATAGTCAAGTAGAGGCTACAAAAATTTTCGACAGAAATAACCAAAGAAGAGTAAAAGCAGAAGCTAAAGCAAATAAAGAGAATGAAAGTTACAAGTAAAATAATTATAATGATATGTGCGTTTTTTTTTATTCAATGTAAAGAAAAATCTACTAAAAGTGAAGAGTTTGTTAATAGTGTTTTTAAAGGAAATAGCGTTGAGTACAATGTTGAGTTTCCAGATACTGTTTTAAAGGGCAAAGAGTATAATGGTAAAATTATTTATAAAAATGCATTAGACACTATATCAGAAAGTATGATAAATGATTCTTCAAATAAAAGAAATAGATACATTATATTTTCCATGACCGTCACTGATAATATTGATTATTCGGAAAAAGATTTGTGGAAAATAGCAAAAGATACTTTTGGGGCCTTAAACAATCATACAATTCCTTTTTATGATATTAAATTTGATAGAATAGGGACGTTTTTTATAGATGGAATTATAAATGACCAAGGTTATATAACTTCAGATAAAAAAAATAAGAAGGGAAGCTTTGACACAAGAATTATCACTAATGAATTTAGAGCTACAAAAAAAGTAATTGTCATTGATGGTAAAACTCCCCGTTAGTTCCGTATTATGGTTTAGATAACAACGATTATGTAAACGGTGTAGGATTTTGCTGCAATCCTTCTGGGGAATCTGCTTCTAGCTCTGGTTCGACTGGAAAATTTAGTGCAGCAGCTAAAAATGATAACGCAGAATTGCAGCAATTTTATTATCATCCCGATCATTTGGGCAGTTCGTCTTATTTAACTAATTTAGACGGCGAAGTACAATTCATAAACTACTATACCGACGATGTTTTTACAGAAAGAGGAGAGCCAATTACTTCTCGATAGTAAGGGAAAATTAAAAATGATATAAACAAAAGCTTCGGAGAAATCTGAAGCTTTTGTTTTTTGGAGAAATTTCTTTTGGTTCTGCTGAATCGTTAATCTACAAATAAATTGTTTATGGCATTCTCAGTATTTTATTTAAATAAAATTTTAAAAATGAGGAAAGCCGTAAAGATTTAATCTTTAAATAAAGTATATTCGTACATGTTTAATGGTTTCCTAAAAAATAGACACAAATGAATTAAAGTGTTTCTTAAATGACTTTCAAACGAAAAAAAGCATTTTAGGAAAGAGATTTAGTTCCTGTAAAATATAAAAAAAATTCTTGCGCAAGGATAGACAAACCCCCAAGTGTCTTTAAATGATTGGGTTATTAACTAAATGATTAAAACCTTATTTTATGTTGAAGAAAATTTTAAAATTAGACGGAGCTCAAGAATTAACTAAAAATGAGCTAAAAGCGGTAAAAGGCGGAGTGACAGAAGTTTGTGCTAGAGCACTTGCAAGTGGACAGGCCATTTTAAAAAATGGAGCAACATGCCCTCCAGAATATCCTCTAGCTGGTGGAGGTTGTTGCTTTGCAGAATAGTTAATTTTGTAAAAAATATTTATTTTAATAGTTGGGATTTCATGATTTTTTATACTTCGCAAAAATCTCCAAGTTTTTACCCTTCAAACAAGTAAAACAAAAGTAAAGCAAAAAAAGCTTCAGAGAAATCTGAGGCTTTTGTTTTAGTAGAGGGAACAGGACTCGAATCTGTGTCCGCGGCGGCGGATATGAGTCCTTTCACAAATAAATTTAAACAAAAAAGCTTCAGAGAGAACTGAAGCTTTTGTCTTAGTAGCGGGAAAAGGACTCGAACCTGTGTCCGCGGCTGCGGATATGATCCTTCTCACAAATAAATTTAAATAAAAAAGCTTCAGATTTCTCTGAAGCTTTTCTCTTAGTAGCGGGAACAGGACTCGAACCTGTGACCTTCGGGTTATGAGCCCGACGAGCTGCCTACTGCTCTATCCCGCGATGTTTCGGGTGCAAAGATACACACTAAATACGGTTTTGCAAGTTATTTTAGGATTTTATTTTTTAAAATTTTTAAAAGCGATGTTTTTTATTAGATTTTATAATCCAATAATTCTTCGTAAACATTTCCTTTTAAGCCTAATAGCAAACCAAAAGCAGGTTCGGTTTTTATGCCTTTTTCTTTTAGATTAATGATCTGTAATCGGAAGTTTTCGTCTCTTGAGCTTAAAATTTGGTCTTCAATCACCATATGTTTGTAGCCATTTTGAAGTTCAGTCGGAATATTTTGTCCGAAGATTTCGATTTCAAAAGTGTCGATAAAGAAATTGGCAATAACAGATTCTTGGTTATTGATCAAATCTTCGCGAATTGTAAAACGATTTTCATTTCCGAACAATTGATTTATTTTTTCTATAAAATCAGATTTATTTTTCCAATAGCAAACAATATCCAAATCACTGTTTTCAATATCAATATTGATCGGAATGGTGCCGACTAAAATAGGATCAAACTCAGCAAGATTTTCTAGAACTTTATAATGGGTTAAAACATCAAATGCCGCTTGCTGTTTTGGTGTTCCAGTTTGTAAATATGATAAATCTTTGAAATTAATCATTTCTAATGCTGTTTTTTTCTTCGTTTATTTCCTGTTCCAATCTTTTATTGATATCGATTTTGGCATTCGTGAAAACAAAAATTGTTGCGAGGTATCCTCTAGCATATCGATTGGTGACTTGTCCGCCAATAACTGCCGTTTCAAAATACGGACTTGTTTCTTTCATTTCTTTGTCGTTTTCTTCAAAATCCTTAACGCGTATAAGGTTTTTGTACGGAATGCTGAGGTCAAACCAATTCAGATAATCGGCGTTGAAAGAGACTGCTTTGATTCCTTTTTTAGTGTAATAATTAATCGCTCCGGCTTGTCCATAATTATCGCAAAGCACAATAGTTTCTTTCTGATTTGGCACTAAAGCATAAAGCGAATCTGTTTTTCTAGCCAATTCTTTCCAACCCAGCATATCGGCAAAATCCTGAGGTAAATGATGGTCTTTTCCGTCTTCCCAGCGAAGCAATCCCAGTTTTTTGTAAGGCTCTGAATGCGCTACCATGTATTCTGGACTTTTATTAGGAAAAGCAACATGGTAAAGAGGTATAAAAAGCAACAATGGAATTAGAATAAAAACAGGTTTTAGAAAACGTTTCCATCCCTTATCTAGAATTTCTGCAATATAAACCGCTCCAAAAGCAATATAAATAGGATAAAGTCCGATGGCATAATACGCTTTTGCTTTGAAATAAATGAAAATTAAAAGTGTGAAAAGAAATGAAGCAAAAAAGAGCTGGTATTTTTTGAACGGTTTATAAAATAAAACCGCGTAAAGTCCGAACAAAATAACGGGTAATCCACCGAGAAAGAATAGAAGCTGTTCTTTTAGAAAATCACCTAAATCAACATTTACTAATTGTGTTTCGGCCAATTCCTTCATGTGGTGCACAATCGGAAAATGATTGCTGTACTGCCAATATAGATTGGGTAGAATGAGAATCAATCCTAAAATCAAGGCAAAATAAAACTCTTTTTTTGCGAGTATTTTTCGTTGCTTAGAAAGTAAAATTGCGGGAATTAATCCGAGTAGTGAAAACACGATATTATATTTATTCAAGAAGCCGAAAGCAAAAATTACCCCTCCAAAATAAAGCCATTTCGTTTTTTCGGAAGTCAGATATTGAATCAAAACATAATAAAGTGCCGTCCAGCATAAAACATCAAAAGAATTGGGCTGATACAGTATGTTTAAACGCAAAAGACACGAAAGCAAAACACATATTCCTCCAAGAATTAAAGCGTATAGATTACCTTTTAAAAGTTCTATAGTTTTCCAGACAATTAAAAGTGTGAGTGCGCCAAATAGGGCAGGGAAGAACTTGATCCAAAAAACCGAATTTCCAAGTTGCAGAATAAGATACGAAAACCAGGAAGTAACAGGCGGAACAGATAAATAACCCCAAGCCAAATGATGCGCTTGATCCAGATGCAGATATTCATCGCGCTGCAAATCGTATTCGGGACTAATTAATACATATTGCAAAATGAATTTTAAAAGTATAAATCCGAATAGAATCAGGTTCTTTTTGGTCATTTGGTTCTGTTTTTTGATTGAGATTGATAATATACAGCTAATATATTATTTATTTTGAATTAAAGGTAAACAGATGAATTGTAGGGAAATAAAAAAAGCTTCAGAATGTTCTGAAGCTTTTGTTTTTTTATGCTTTTTAGAAATTTATTCCTCTACAGCAGTTTCAAATTCCATGTGATCGACAATTTCTGCCTCTGGTTTTTCTGGTTTAGAAGCTTTCAAAGCATTAAATCTTTCCAGCATTTCAGTTTCGCCTTCTTCACCGCTGAAATAAGGAAAAACATCCATAATCGCCGTTTCTGTAATCGCCGGAATAGAATATTCACCCATTGTATTTTTCATTATATGAAGTGTGTTGTCAAAAGCTTCGCGCACGTCATTTGCCTGAACTAGCATATACATGCTTGTTTTTCTCTCTTTTCCGCTTTCTTCATCATAAGCAATCAAAGTGATTTTAGATTTAAACCATCTGTCTGCATTTTCAAAAGGATGAATTTCAGCATAATTTGCCACTTTAATAGCCGTGATTTTAAATTCTTCACTAGTATAAGCGGCCATTTCTTCGGTCATTCTTTTTTCAGCTTCTGTATACGACAAAGCGTCAACCAAATAAGGCTCGGTTAAAACTTTTTGCCCACCAGTTTCATCTGTTTTTCTATATTTTACTTTGCATTCGTACCAAGTTGCGCTCATCTCTTTAAAATTTTTTAAGGATGCCAAAGATAAATTTTACAGCAAAATAAACCGTTAAATCTTCAAATAGATATTCACAATTTTAGCAGATTTTTGATAACGTTTTGATGTTCTGAAAGTTGTGATTTTGTTACATGATTTATTTTCATTACCAAAAAATAAAAATATTCTGGCTCTTATTTTATATTTTCAAATTATTGCAAAACAATTGTTCGAAAAAAAGATAATTTTTTAAATCCAAAAAATCAATTTGTTCGTAAGTGTCCTTAACAATGGCTGGGGAATGAGGTAAATTCAAATGGTATTGGTTTTTGGAGCATATTGAATCTTACTGCATTTCCAGCTATTTTTTTATGTAATTATTAAAAATAAAAGGTTGGGAAAATTAAACGTTCAAAAGTTGCAAGAGACTTTAAAGTATTTGGAAACAAAACAGCGCGAATTAAAAAGACAAGATCAAAATGATACGCGAAGCTTGGAATCGATGATTAAATATTTGAAAAAAGATATGCTAGAACAGCATAGTTTGTCAGATCATCATCAATTGATAAAACAAGAAATCAAAGACACTGAGAGTTTTATCGAAAACGTCAAAAACATTATCAAAATCAATTCTTAAAAACAGTTTTTATAGCAGAATTTTACTTTTATTCCAACTTGAATTTTTCGTTTTTACAGTCCAGAATTAATTTGTGATTGAGGAAAATCTTGTTGCCTATCATTCCCTGCATTCCAGAACGCTTCATTAAGAATTTTTGCAGTTCTGAAGTTCCTTCTATGTAAGTAACTTCAGAAAGGTCTAAGATTGCTTTTTCGAATTGTATTTTCTTTTTCGCGGAAGCGGAATAAACACTCAAGGTATTTCCCCACGAATTTCCTTTTTCGGTTTTAATAACGCTGTTTTTATTGCGGTATTTCTCCCAGATTTCTTTTGTCGTGATCAGTTCGTAACCGCTTGTTCCAGTATCGTATAATAATTTTAGATTTTCATTTTCGATAATTGAAGGAATTAAAAGTTTACGTTTTTTGAACTCAAAATCAGTAAAATTTTCTTCTTTGATTTTTTCTACAAAAGAACATTGATTGTTTTTAAAATCTAAAACTGTAATTCGTTTTTCTAATAAATCGGTTCCGATTGTGCCGATTATATTTTCGGCTTTTGAATCTTCAAAACTAACTTTTTCACCATAATTTAGAATTTCAAAAGTCTCAGAAACAATATTCATATTTTGAATTTTGAAAGCTGCTGAAATCTCATTTTCTTCTGAATTCATTTTAATTTGATTTGGGAATTTTTCAGCGATCGATTCTAATGACTTTTTGTAGAAAACTGTAGTTGCCGAACCCGAGTCAAATTGCATGTAAAAAGTTTGATCGATTCCGTTTATTTTTATTGGGAAAAGAAGTGCGGAATGTGAGTTTTCATTGCTAGAAATCCATTTCATCGGAATTTTTTCGGCAATTCCATTAACTTTCAAATAATTCTCTGGCGGTGTGAATTTCTTTTGAAAATAAAGATATCCTCCCAAAAAAAGGAAAACGATAATAATTAAAAATGCGGCTGTAATTTTCTTAACTAATTTCATGTCTAATTTTTCTGCAAGATTCGGGTTTCCTTTCCGTTTTTCGTGCAAAAACAATACGACAGTTTTACGCCATTTTTATGACTGTGTTTATAAGAAATTGTTTTTCAGTTTGATAGCTAATTGCTGTTTTTGGTTTAAACTGATTCCGTTTACAATTACAATTACTAATTTTAAACAAAGAATAGTAAGCAGAGGAATTAAAAATAATGGAAATTTTAGCGAAAATGCACTTTGAAGAAACGGACTTATAATCAGTAAAAGAGAAAGAATCAGGCTTAAAACAATTTGAACGCTTACAATTTGTTTTCCGATTTCTTTATTTGCAGCATTTGTGGTTTTATACGTTAAGAGTAAAGGAAAAATAATACTCCCGAACGGAATAATAAATCCTGACAAAACTGAAAGATTAATGATTTTAGCTCTTTCGATTGGAGTATTTTCTTTTTTGAAAATGAGATTTTCAGGATTGGTTTCTAGCGCTTCGGCGATGGTTTTTAGAGTAAAACCTTTTAGACTGTTTCCAGCCTCAATTCTCTGAATAGTTCGCAATGAAAGACCCGATTTTTCGGCAAGTTCATTTTGAGTCATGTTTTTTTCTTCTCTCAAAAATTTAACGTTATTCTTCATTGTTCTGAATTGTGGTATCGAAGCTAAATTATGAAAAAAACTTTTGATGAAAACAACATAATAAAACCTTGGAATTACAGGCAAATTCGAAGTTTTAATAAAAAATTAAGTTTTTTTCTTTAACAAAAATTACTAACTTGTTGTGAAATAAATTATTCCTTTAATGTTATTGTCATAAAATTTTCCAATTATGCGAGTATCCGTTGTTCGAAAAAATATAAAATTTGCCCCAGATTCCAGAAGAGTTGTTGCCCGATATTTTATGAATGGGCAAGAAAGAACCCAGCAAATGGTGGTTCGGATTATGATGCTGGACGAAAAACAAGTCTTGCAGACTTTGGAACAGACACTTCGCGAATTTGCGAGAAGACATCGAAATATTTCGGCGGTATTTTTTAGACATTGCGAGCGAATTAGACCTATAATAGAAGGAATGCAGATTGATTATGATGGATTGTCTTTAGACCGAAAAATGCTGATTGGTTCTTATTGCACAATGGAATATGCGATAGAATCTGCTGCTATTTTCAATCCTTCTATTGTAGAAGATTTTGATCAGACTGGATTGGAAGCAGGAGAAAAACGAGTAATTATTTCTTTTCGCGCTACAGGTGAAGGCCATATTTCTTCGATTGTTTTTAGAAGAGGAATTTTGGATCGCAACAATGATCTGCACATTATGAAAATCGGAAGTCATATTGATCAGGCAGAGATTGAACATAAAACCTTATTTAATAAAGAGCGATTTTTAACCAAATTGTATGAAATGCATACAACGGATAAATATATTGCTCAGATTATGCAAGATCTTCCAGAGGAATTTGAATTTGCAGTACTTAAAAACACATTGATTGAAGCTTTAAAAGATCCTTTAATACGTGAAGAAAGAAAGGTCGCGCTACAAGAAATATTGTGGTTGGCGAACTCTTTTTACGATTTGCAGTTCAAACACGATTCGGATATTACAGAACGTGTTATATTTCCGATTTCAGACTCTGAAAGTCGCGGAATAGAAGATGCGCGTTTTGTACGTTTTGTCGATGATAATGATTCTGTTCGAGTTATGGCAACTTATACGGCATATAACGGACATACGATTTTGCCGAAGTTAATTTCTACCGAAGATTTTTATAGTTTTAGAGTAATGCCACTTCATGGAGAAGGAGCACAGAATAAAAATCTGGCTTTATTTCCTAGAAAAATAAAAGGCAAATATGCCATGCTGGCGAGAATTGATGGTGTAAATAATTACATTATGTATTCTGATCGGGTAACGCAATGGAATACGCCTGTTTTACTCCAAAAACCTAAGTTTACTTGGGAACTCACACAAATAGGAAATTGCGGATCGCCTCTTTGGACAGAAGAAGGCTGGCTTGTAATTACGCATGGAGTAGGAACCATGAGACGTTATTGCATTGGTGCATCGCTGTTTGATCTCGACGATCCTTCAAAAGAAATAGGAAGACTTTCAGAACCTTTGCTTTCTCCTTTAGAGGATGAGCGTGAAGGCTATGTGCCAAATGTGGTTTATTCTTGTGGAGCAATAATTCATAACAGCAGCTTAATTCTCCCTTATGCCGTATCAGATTATTCCTCAACTTATGCAGTAGTTGATTTAGTAGAATTGCTGGATGCACTTAAGAAAAGCAAATAACAAGTCTTGGAAATATTTTTTTCGAGCCAAATAGTCTATGTTGCGTTTAAATATGTTATTACCTTTTGTTGAGGTTTGGAATTTTTTCAATTAGATTTTTCCAATATCGTTTTGGCATGTGTTTGATATGAAGTTTGGTGTTTTTTCTCGATTCTATATTGACACTGCTGAAATAGTTGCGCCATAAATTCTGGAAAAACTCCTCGTTTTCATCATTTATTTCAGCTAAAAAACTGGAAGAATTAGATTCAAACTGCATTTCGACTGTTGAGACATTTTCAAGATCATAATAAATTCCGTACCGGCGTTTGGAGTCATAAATGAGCCAGCGCTGATCGGCGTAACGGTTTTTAAAATGTTGTTCAATAAGTGGTAAAACATCGCAGTCTGGTTCTACAATGGCATAATACAAATCGTCTTTTGTTAGTTTAAAACGAACAAAAGCTTTCATTCTATGACTTTCTTTTCCAGTTGAATGAGCCGCTTTTTTCACATTCAATACTTCGCTTCGGCTTAAATCTCCTTCGATATTAATCGGACTTGAAAAAGCATACTCCACATAACGGAACAGGATTTCTTCAATCTTATCCAATTCAGATAAAAAGGCAAAATAAATATTCTTAAAACCATTTGTAGAAAGACGCTGCTCGAGACCATTCAACACCCGATTTGCTTTAGTGCTGTCGTTTGTTATAAAATGAATGTTTGAAAAAAGTAACGAATTAGAGCTTTCTTCCTTTGCAAAAACAACATCTTTTAGTTTGTATTCGTAGATTTCAAAAACGGCGGTAAGCCAGCCTTCGAAACTTCCGTCGTAAATTATTTGTGTCATTTCAATTAAAATAAAGAAAGCTGGTTCGAAAAATCATTCTTGTATTTGCTGTTCTGCAAATTCAAAATCTGACTTTTTATTTGTACGGAAGTCAAATCTTTCTGCATATAAAAAGGCGATGAAAAAGCCAGAAAGTATCTGGAACGGTTATAGGCAATTCCTAATTTTTTTAAATCTTCGGGCTGTAATCTTTTGAAATTTCTGGCCGCAACTATTTTTTTAGCGCTCAGAAAACCAATTCCAGGAATACGCTGAATTAATTCTAAATCGGCCGTATTAATATCAACCGGAAATTGATCTAGATTTCGCAACGCCCACCCTAATTTAGGATCAATATCCAGATCGAGATTCGGCTGATCAAAACCCACAATTTCGTTGACATTAAATCCGTAATAACGAATGAGCCAATCGGCCTGATACAGACGGTTTTCTCGAATCATCGGAACAGGAGTTCCAATCGCGGGAAGTCTGTTGTCATGGCTTATGGGCACATAGCCAGAATAATACACGCGGCGCATTTTCATTTGTTCGTAAAAATAATTGGCCATTCCGAGAATTTCTATGTCGTTTTCTTTTGTGGCTCCAATTACCATTTGCGTGCTTTGCCCTGCGGGAGCAAAAAGTGGTGTTTTATAATTGGCTTTTTTCTCTTCTTGATAGCCAACGATTTCATTTTTAAGATATTCCATTGGCTTAATCACGTCGGAATGATTTTTATCTGGAGCCAAGAGTTTAAGGCTTTGTTCTGTTGGCATTTCGACATTTACGCTTAAGCGATCGGCATATAATCCGGCTTCTTTCAACAATTCTTCGCTGGCTCCTGGAATTGCTTTTAAATGAATATAGCCATTAAAATTTTCTTCTAATCGAAGTTTTTTTACAATTCTCACCAAACGCTCCATCGTATAATCGGGATTGTCAAAAATTCCAGAACTCAGAAATAAGCCTTCAATATAATTTCTGCGGTAAAAGCCAATCGTTAAATCTACAACTTCCTGTACAGTAAAAGCGGCACGTTTGATGTCGTTACTTTTTCGGCTCACACAATAAGCGCAGTCAAAAATGCAATGATTGGTAAGCAGAATTTTCAATAGAGAAACGCAGCGTCCGTCTTCGGTAAAGGCATGACAAATACCGCCTCCAGTGTCGCCTAACCCTTTGTTTTTGTTCTTGCGCGTGCTCTGTCCTGATGAGCAAGAAACATCATATTTGGCTGCATCTGCTAAAATCGCCAATTTTTCCATTACTCTGTCCTGTACCATTTTGCTCTTTTTTAGTTGTTTTGGAAACGAAAATTCAATCTTTCAAAGCTAGGAATTCATGCTAAAAAAGAAGCGGAAGAGGCTGTTCTAAATTGTATCAATTTTTTTTAAGAAGTCATTTTCGTATTAAAATTTTAATTAAATTTAAAACCCTGAAAAACAGGTATAAATACGGGGTCGTAAATTGTCAAAACTATTTACATTCGCCCCAATCGAAAAACTGATTTCCCCCCTTAACATTAGTTTTTCAGATTTAGGAGTATTAGCAGAAATTAAGAACAAACGGCTAAAACAATGAAATTTGTAAAAGGACAAGATGTTTCCTACACAGCATTGAGTGGGAGATCTTATAAGGGTACCATTATCGAAAGAAAAATGGATTTTAAAAAGGGGTTTATAATAAAATCGACTTCAAAAGAAAGAGATTTTCATTATCTCATTGAAATACAAAAAAACGGCACGACCGAGAAAATTCTTTGTGCCGAAAATCATCTTAAATTATTGGAAAAGAAAAAGCGTTCAGTAAAGAAAGCGGCTTAATTATAAGTAGCTAAATTCTCTGTAGAAAAGTTTTTACAATACTCTTTTATCAATTCTCTAACGGATCTAAATTGTTCTGTAATTTCAGCATCTGTTCCTGTTGCTTTTGCAGGATCAGGAAAGTTGTAATGAAATTTAACTGCTTTTGTTGGAAAAAATGGACAGCGCTCTTTAGCATTATCGCAAACCGTAATTACAAAATCGAAATCAATATTGGCGTATTCATCAATATTATTAGAAGTATGATTTGAAATGTCTATTCCATCTTCTCTCATTATCGAAATAGCTCTTGGGTTTATTCCATGAGTTTCGATTCCCGCACTATATATGTCAGCTTTATTTTGGGCAAAAAATCTCATATAGCCTTCTGCAATCTGACTTCTGCAGCTATTTCCAGTACAAAGTATTAGTATTTTCTTTTTCATAATTACACGAATAACCAAATGATATTTATAATGCAGAATTTTGGTTCAAAACCGAAAATTAGCTGTAGTAAAATAACAGAAGTGGTTATTATAATTGGTTTTTTGTGTTTATAGATTTTCTCTTTCATGTGTTAACAGCATCCTGAATCTGGAGTACAGCAAGAAGCGTTTTCATTATCCAATTCAATAAAATTAAGCTTTTGCTTTTCTGCTGGAATGCCGCATGAATCTTGTGCTAAGCAAGCCGTTGTTTTGTTTTTTAAGAGAAACGTTTTTCCGTTAAAACCTAAATCATATTTTCCAATTGTATCATTTTGATATTCAACTTCAATTTCAAAATCTTCTATATTTAACTTGTCTTCTGAAAGTTTAATAATGTGTAATAATTTAGAAGGCTTTAATCGATGTTCAAAATCATTGGCATTCCAAAGCTGAAAGTTTGCAACTTTTTCAGTTCTAATAACGCCACCACAATCAATAAAATGTTTTGTGACAATTCCAACTTCTGTAACATGAAAATGTTCGGGCACAAAAGTTCCATTTTCTAATTGAAACTCAACATTGTCCAATGTTGGTAAAATCTGTTTTATTTCTGATAATTTCATCTTGTTTTTATTTATTGGTTAAATGCAATATTACGATAGACTTTGTCAAAAAAAATGTTTTAGCAACATTTTGATTTTGATATAGTTTGTGTGATTTTTAAGAAATAGGAGTTTAAAATATCAATTGTTTTTTTATCAATGCAATAGCAAATGGTATTTCCAGAGATGCTTCCTTTAATAATTCCAGCATTTTTCAGCTCTTTTAAATGCTGAGAAATGGTAGGCTGGGCAAGAGGCAGTTCATTCACAATATCACCGCAAATGCATTCGTTTACTTTTAATAAATATTCGATAATAGCAATTCTTGCAGGATGCCCTAAAGCTTTAGCAATAATAGCAATTTGATTTTGTGCGTCTGTAAAATGTTCTGTCTTAGTTACTCCCATTTTTTTTGTTTTATAATATTGCAATATTACGATATTGTTTTGAAGGAGAAAATTTTTTAACAGATTAATTTAATTGAAAAAACAAAAGCTCCAGATTTCTCTGAAGCTTTATGATATTTTGAAAAAAAGAAAATACTTAGAAATTAGTATTGATCTTTTTTGAACGGTCAGCAATAAATGAGATTAACCAGATTACCTGTCCTTCTTTTACAAAGTAAACTTTCTTTGTTGCTAAATCTGGAATACTTTCTAAACAAGTTACAAGAATGTTGTTTGCAGAAATCAGGTATTTTTGGTCGTAAGTGCTTAAAACTCTAGCCGCTTCTTTGTTTGTTTTGGCAAGGTTAGTAAACTTACTGAAGTTATTTTTAAGAATAGCATCATAATCGATAACGTCTTGAAGAGTTAAAGCAACATAATGATCTTTGTTAACCTCTTCGTCAAAGAAAAGAGTAGAAAACGCCCAAACAGCTCCACCAGATAAGTATAATTTATTCTTTTTTGCTAAAGGAGGATTGGCATCAAATAATTCTTTGGTCTTTTTACGTAGAATCACATTGTAGTCAAAAGATTTTTCTTGATAAGTAGACATATCGTTTACCTGACTTTTATTTACTACTGTTTTTTCTACAGCATCAGTAAGCGTCATTGTTCCGAAACTAAGCTCCAAAGGAATGAACTCTAGTTTTCCGTCTTTTAGTTCGTCGATATAACCTCCTTTTGTTGTTTGCGCACCAATATCAAGAAGGAAAGCATTGGCAAAATCAACCGGCGGAATAGCACCTTTAACAAGTGTTTTTGCTTCTTCGTTTACATCTAATATTTCTAATTGTTTTCCAGTTAAAAGAGCAATTTTTTTCTTTAAAACATCTACGTTACGCGCAGAAGCAAAAACAGGAGCCGCTACAACAAAAATGTTCTCTTCAAGAATTTTGTTTTCAGCTTTAATTTTCTGCAATTGGTTGGTAACCGTAACAGTGGTTTTGGTGATATCTTCCTGAGTAAGTTCGCCATTAGCAGTAATATGGTCAGCAAACGGAATTCTCTCTGTCCAGAAAGAAAGAATTTTATAATCAGCTTTTTTGATATTGCTTACGTCAATAACAGAAACTTTTATAGCTCTACGTCCGATTTCGATTCCGGCGTAAACACTTTTCTGAGAGAATAAAGTAACAGAAAAAAATAAAGTTAAAAGGGTAAAAAGTAAAATTTTGGGGTTGTGTTTGTTTTGCATTGTATTGATTTGCGGTTATAATAATTGAAAATGTACAACAGTTGTTAGTTCGTTTAATTTAAGAATACGCTTACCAGTGGTGAGATGGCGTAAAATATAAACTACTAATTTTTAAAGCTGCAAATTTATGAAAAACATCTGCTAAATAGAAAGCTCCTGATTAAGAAAATATTATTTTAATCAAGGAAAAGAGGTGCTAATATGCAAAATATTGAAAATTATTGTCGGAAATAGAATAATTTGTGTGGAGAATTGTTGTTGCTGGTTTTTTTGAAGTGTGAAAAAGTAGCTTATGGAGCAAAAATTATTTAGCTTAAATAAAGAGAAAAGAATTTCTAATTCTAAACATTTGTGAAAACTTCAAAATAAAGCTCAGGCAAGATTATTTTAATTTCCTGAGAAGTTTCTTCCTTAAACCAATACAATATGAAATTTACATTTGCACTTTTTAGCTCGTAATTTTTAGCTTTCATTTCCTCAATTTTGGTGATAAATTGCTTTGAAAACTTTAATACAGATTGTCCGTTAGAATTTAAGCATTCGTTTCCATTTATATGCAGTTTATCACCAGATATTAGTTGAGAAACTAAACTCTGCCTGTCAATAAAAAAGTCAAGCCAGATGTCTTTCAAAGTGGTATGTACGGCAATTTTATCAGGAGAAGCGTAAATTTCATTATCGTCTATTTTTTCCAGATTTTCGGCGGTCAAATGATGAAGATAATTTGCATTGAGATGAACATGTAAATTACGTTTAGTTCTGGTCATTGCAACATACAATTGACGTTTAGCTTCATCGGTATCTTGATTAAAATTTTCAAGTAAGAGGAATACATTATCAAACTCTTTTCCTTTGGCTTTATGGATCGTTGATACAAACATTGTTTCACCATTTTGACTATAAAAATCCTCCAGTTTAGATTCCCGTATTAAAACTTCTAAATCAGATTTGTACTTTTTATTAGGATTAGTGTTTTCAAAATCTTTGATGAGATTAAGGCAAATTTCTAGTTTGTTACTATAACGAAAAGTGTTTTTTAGCTCTTCTTTGGCAGTATTCCAGATATCATCACTAATGGTGTAAATATCTGGGCCTAAATCAACTTTGCTTAAAAAAAATCGAACCTCAACTAGATTGCATAAATTATAGCCATCATTAGATTGTATTAGTTTTGCTTTAATGTTATTTTTTAAAAGCAGTCCTGCAACTTTTATAGATTCCTCGTTGGTTTTTGTGAGTATGCATGTAGTTCCAGAAAGATCTGTGTTGGCGGCCTGATTTGCCAGAGGCGTAATCAGATTGCTGTTTTGATACCTAACAATCTTGATTTTTCCGTTATCGGTTTGAGTGGCAATAATCGGAGTTTCTTTTAAACGGTGTTGAATTTGTCGGACATATTGATTTGAAAATTCGACTAAATTACGCTTGCTACGGTAATTTTCAACCAATTCATGTTTGATGGCATTGTTATCATTAATAAACTGTTCAAGATATTTAGAACTAGCTCCTCTAAACTCATAAATATTTTGGTCATCATCTCCTACTGCAATAACTCTCATTTCATCATTCTGTTCCATCAATGCGTTTATGAGAGCGAACTCATCTTTGTTCATATCCTGAGCTTCATCAATCACTAAAACAGTCTTGGTGATTTTATTGGCTTCAACATCACCATTTTTAATTCTTTCAACAGTAGTGTTTAAAATAGCTGTCGATTTTTCTACAGTACCAACTTTACCTAAAAGATCGAAACAGTAAGAATGAAATGTTTTTATTTCGATAAAATTTGCAGCATTGCCAATTAGATCTAATAAGCGTTTCTTAAATTCGGTAGCTGCAGCCCTTGAAAAAGTCAACATGAGTAACTGTTCGTGTTTTACATCTTCCATTAGCAATAGCGAAGCAAGTTTGTGAACTAAAACTTTTGTTTTTCCACTGCCTGGGCCAGCAGCTACAACTATATGCCTTGCTTCATTATCATTAATAATCTTCAATTGTGTAGGAGATAATTCGCCAAATAGTTGCCTGAATTTTGCGGGAGTAATATTCCGTTTAATTTCATTTTGTCTACTGCCTTTAAAATATTTGTTCAAAAATGAATCATAATTCAGATGAAAGTAATCTTCCACAAACTGAAGTGCGTTTTTGTAATCGTCAATCATTCTTTGAGCATATTCTCCCACAATATGAATTTGCTGCACTTTGCTTTCGTAAAACTGATTGAGCTTTTGATAATCGTCTTTCGTGTATTGTTTTTTATTATTTTGTTCCGTTCGTTCAATGGTTAAAGCATTATAAACAACAAGAAAACCGCCTTCTATCTTTATTGCCTCGATTCGAGAAAGATAAAACAGAGTATCTTCAATATCATAAATGCTTATTTCTTTTTTGAAAAGGTCGCCGCTGTTATCATAAGCTGATTTTAATTCATGAACCGAAAATTCGATGAGAATTTCGTCTTTATCTTCCTGATCTTTTGCAATGTTATTCATTTTATTGTCATAGAAAAAAGCAGTAATAAAATTGGCAAGTTCATGACGTTTTTCGAGCTTCTCTTTTAACTCTTTCTTATTTTGAAGACAGAGTAAGGCAATATGGTTTTTGTTGTGTTTTAAATTTTTCCTTTTAATCCAGTTTTTGATACACCAAAAATTAATTATCGTTTTTATTTTATTAGTGTTTACATTTTCACAACCGTATTTTTCAGCATCTTCGTTCAGTTCTTTCAAATTAAAAACACTTTCTTCTTCCTTGAAGTGCGGAAATAAAAAGTTTTCAATTTTACTGTATGTTTCTACAATAGCAAGAGAACGGTTTTTATGTTCTGTTTTCTTTATAAAAGCAGTTAAATCTTTGGCATCGGCCAAAATATTTTCTTCTCGCAATAAGTTAATTATATTAATAACTTCTTCTCGTACAATTCCCAAATGGTCGCTAATATAATCTACCCTTGATTCGGCAGTTTCATTGCTAGATTCTTTTTTGCTTCTGCTTGAAAAAAGTTTCTTTATAATTCGTACACCTTGTTCTTTTTGCTTTTCTTCAAATTTTTCAGAAGAGTTTATTTTATCAATAGCTTTCTGAGCATTTTCAGATAAAATGCTGCTGGCAAAAATCCTTGGCATATTTTGTCCGCGTTTAAGGTATCCAGCATCTTCCAAGGCCGCTATTGCTGTAGTAACTCTTGTTTCTATTTCTACAACACTATCGTCCCATCCTGCTTTTCTGGCTATTTCCAATGCAGAATTAGATACTTTAGAACGAAATCGAGTAATGTCTTTTATCGCTTTCCAAATCTGCTGAATTTCCCTTATTGAAAGTTTGGTTTGGTTTAGTAGAATGAAGTGCTTGCTGAGGTCTTCTTCATTAAACAGCACAAAACAATCTGCTGAAATATTTTCGTCTCGACCTGCGCGCCCTGCTTCCTGAATATAGTTTTCGAGTGAATCTGAAATTTCGTAATGAATAACCAAACCCACGTCTTTTTTATCTACTCCCATACCAAATGCAGAAGTTGCCACCATAATTTGGGTTTCTCCACTTAAAAATGCATTTTGGTTTTCGGTTTTATCCTTTTTATCCATTTTGCCGTGATATGGTTTTGCATTAAAACCATCCTTTACCAGCTGTTCGGCAAGTTTAAAAGCTCTAATGGTTCTAGAGACGTAAATAATTGTCGGACATTTTTTCTCTTCAATCAAATCCCTTACTGTCAAATATTTTTCGTCTTCACTTTGCCTTTTAAAAACCTTGTAATGAAGATTTGTCCTCGCTGCTTTTGAAGTGAATACTTCAAGATTTATCGATAATTTTTCCTTAAAATAATCTCGGATATCTTCAATTACTTTCTGTTTGGCTGTGGCGGTAAAGCAGGAAACGGGGATGCTGTCTTCAAGGTTTTTCTTCTGTTGGATTAATTTTATAAAATCGCCAATGTAGAGATAGTCAACTCTAAAATCTTGTCCCCATGACGAAAAGCAGTGCGCTTCATCAATGACAAAGCGAGCCACTTTTCTGCCTAAAATTAGTTTTTCGATAGTTCTCGAGCGCAATGATTCTGGAGAAATATATAGAATGGATGCTGCTCCGTTTTCAATTCTTTCCAATGATTTGGCTCTTTCAATCGGGTCTAATAACCCATTGACAGTAACCGCTTCCGTTATTCCGTTTTTTTCAAGATTGTCAACCTGGTCTTTCATTAGCGACTGGAGCGGAGAAATTACAATAGTAAGTCCTTTAGAGTTTTCGGCGCTCATAAGAGCAGGAACCTGAAATGTGATTGATTTTCCGCCGCCAGTTGGAAAAACAGCTAGTACTGATTTGTTGTTAACGGCAGCTCTAACTGCTTTTTCCTGAAGTGGTTCGCCACCATAGGCGCGGTATGAATTAAAGCCAAAGAATTTACTTAGCCCTTTGTAGATATCTAAAGCATTGTTGCAGTAATTGCAGCCAGTTAAGCAGGGTTTACTTCGTAATAGTAACATGATGCGTTCTACCTCGGGATAGTTTTTAAGAACCCAAGGAGGCGTGATAGAATGAATCTTTTTGTGAACTATAAACGAATTGATCAGCGAAAGACAATAGGCCAATTCTATAGGATGTTCAGCTATTATTCTAGCTAAATCTGAATGTTCACAAATTTCATCTCTGAATTTTGATCTAATAATAATTTCTACTCGAGAGTTTGTACTGCTATAATTTATAAACCGAAAAAACGCGCCAAATTCTTTTGTTGGATTTAATAAAAGCCAAAAGATTTCTTTAAGCGTTTCATCTGTTTGCCAAAATTCAGCAACTTCGCTATTAAATAAATCACGTGCTTTTATAGAATCGTTTACGGGGTTATTTCTTTCTTCTGTCTGAAGTTTATCATCTTTTACTAAGGAATGATAAGGTATTGTTGGAAACAGTAATGCTGACAGATGTAAGGTGTCAATTATGTTGGAAGAATTGATGCCAGCTTGCTGAACTGCGTTTCCTATGTATTTTATATCATGATTTAAAATGTTGTGGCCGCAGATATATTCGCTTCCTTTCAAAAACTGAGTAAAATTGTCTAAAGAGGTCTGATGAAATAAATTGCCGTCTTCCTTCATTGCACCCAAATCAAGAATTTTGCCTCTTAATTGTTCAATTTCGGTATCAATAAATGTAATTAAGCGGGTACTATTTTGTTCATCTATTAGCATTCAACTTAACAAGATTATGTTTTGATTTCTTTTGAGAAATAAATATGCAAATGTTTAAAGGAGAGGATGATATATAGCTAATGTAGTGTTTAATTTCTAAATTTAAAAGACTTACGTTAAAATAAGTTTTTTTGTATTAAATAAGAATTTATTTTAAAACGAAAAAAAACTCAAATTGCTCTATAGATTTTTATCTTGAATTATAAAAAGCTGTTAAGATTATCCAGCGAAAAATTAAATCGTTACAAGATTCAAAGTTGTTTCATAAGTCGCTTTTTGTCTCACTTTTGCAACCAGCCACGATAAGAAACTCATAATTAAAATGTCTTTAGGACCGTTTTGTGCTACAATTATAAAATCTTCTATTGCTGTTTGAAATTTTGGTGTTCGAATAATTTCGGGTTTCATTACATATTGTTCTACAAATAAAAGATAATGTACAACGCGTTCTTCATTCACCGTTAAAAGATATTTTTTATAGCGTCGTTTAAAGCTTTTTATTCGCGACAAAGCCAATTCTGTATTTTCTTGCTGTGTATGCAGAAGTAATTCAACAAGGGATTTTTTTATTGTCCAATCCATTCCCATTTTCTTTTCGTACCAACTGTCAGTATGGTTTAATTTTGCCATTTCTTTAGCGGCTTTAGCTCCTGCATTTTGCTGGACATAAAAAACAATAAGCATGAGACGAATGTCATTACTATCATTAGGATCTGCTTTTTTGTTTGAAGAAAGCGCTTTTTCGGCAATTTCTATAGCTTTTTCAGCATTGCCAAGATAATTTTGATTAAAAGCCAGCAATAAAAAATACCTGAGACAGAAACGCTGATAATATTTTCCAGACTGTTTTTGAAGTTCGGTAAATATTAATTCGAGATACTTCAAAGATTCGGTGAATTGGCCGTTCCGAAAATAGAAATTAGCTATAAAATACAAGATGTAGATATGATAATATAAATGTCGGTCTTTGAGTCCAATTTTTTTACTAATGAAATGATAGCTTTTAATAACAAAAGGCTGTATGAGAGAAAAATTATTGTTTATAGAAGCGTATTCGTTAGCAATGAATAATATTTGGTACAGTGATTTAAAAGTTAATCCTTGTTTTAGCGATATTCCATGCGTTTCGATGGTGTTTTTTATAATGGCCTGAAAATCGACTATTCGCCCCTCATGGTGAATAGCAGCAAGTTCACGACGCAAAACAGCATAACCTAAATTGAGCTGTTCTTCATATTCGAGCTGTTTTTTATTGGCTTTAAACTTCTGTATTATTTTTTCAATTGGTTCTGAGAGATTAAAATGCGCAAATTGAATCTGAGTCTGATAGATTTCGTTGAGAAGGCTGAAATGTTCAATACTCGCTCCAATCTCTTCGGCTTTTGCCAAGCATTTAAAAGCTGTTTTTGTGAGTTTATGTTCAAAGAACAAGCGACTTACCACAATAAGACGAAGAACTGCATTTTCTTGCGAAGTATCATTTTCAAAACTTCGATTCGCCATAAAATCAATCATGCTATCGTAAAGCCTTTTTCGAAGTGCATGATAAGCATCCAGACTTTTTTTGCCTTCTAGAAAATTATTTTTAAGTTTTATATCGTCAGTTTTTAGAGAATTGAATAACTCTATATTTCCTGTATCTTTACGTTTGTTCTTTTTTGATAGATAACTTATGAATGCTTTTTTTTCATTTTCATTCATCATATTGGCTATTTCTTGCAGTGCATTCATAAGTGCGGTTTTAGGAAGATAAAAATAGTAAAATACATTTTATATCGTCAGTTTTTTAAAGAAATTGACTTTCACAACTTCTTATTCATTCAGACATTTGCTTCATAATTATAAAAACATAAAAATTATGGAACCGCTAAAATCAAATGAATTAAACAGCAATTCAGAATCAAAAAATGCAAGATCAAATAATGGCTATCCTTTAAAGCCAAGTGTCGCTTTTGTGGGCGCATCGTGGATGACTTTACTTATAGGGATGACCTCATATTGTATTGGACTTTATAATTCGGATATGGCTTACAACGAAAAAGGATATTATTTCACCATTCTTCTCTTCGGTCTTTTCTCAGTAATTTCAGTCCAAAAAAGTGTACGTGACAGGCTAGAAGGAATACCCGTAACCGATTTGTATTATAGTATAAGCTGGTTTAGTACGATTGCTTCGATAGTATTATTAATAATTGGTCTTTGGAATGCCCAACTACTACTAAGTGAAAAGGGATTCTTCGGAATGTCGTTTGTATTAGGCTTATTTTCTGCACTTGCTGTTCAGAAAAATACCAGAGACCTGAAACAATTTGAATCGGCTAATGTATAGTTTTTAGCGGGCCTCATTACTGTCACATACTTGTGCAGTTTTGGGGTTTTCTAAACTTTAGAATAATTAAACAAAAAGCTTCAGAGAAATCTGAAGCTTTTGTTTTTAGTAGCCGTAATGAATCAATTTCAAAACCAGTATTGATGATTCAACAAAAATATTCACTATCTTTGCAAGATGTTAAATACTTCATTTAAATCGGATTTTGTATTGTAAACAATTTGTATTTCATGTACAAATTGTCCTTTCGTTTATTCTCGGGTAACTCTATTCGAGGATAATCTCTATTATATCAATTAAATTTTAATTCTACATACAACGATGATTGCATTGCTATGCTTTCAGGTGTATGCTATATACGTTAAGAAAATATTGATTAGGAACTTATGAAGCCAAGCTATACTATTAAGTATAAAGAACGCTGTGGCTATCTGTTTTACAATACAAAAAAGTTATAACAATGAATTATTTACATATTTATGGCTGGAACGATAAGTTGAACCAGCTCAAACAACAATCTTTATATAAAAATCTTTCTCATGGGCGCGTGTCCATCGTAAACAGAACATGCTACGAAATTATTTTTGAAAACGGACTATTTCAATGTGAACTCTCTGGAAATATGATGTTTGGAAAATCAAATTTTGAATTGCCTTGCGTAGGCGATTGGGTTATTTTTCAGCCATTCGATGAGAATAAAGGAATTATAGTTGATCTATTGCCTCGTGAACGGACATTGCATCGCAAGAAAAGCGGAACTATTGCCGACAGACAAGTCATTGCGTCGTATGTCGATAAGGCATTTATTGTGCAGGGTTTGGACGATAATTTTAATGTTCGTCGAGTAGAACGCTTCATGATCCAGATATTGGAAGAAAATATTAGTCCCGTATTGGTTCTAAATAAAGCCGATTTAGATTTTGACGAAGAGAAAGTGAATGAATCAATTAAACATATCGCCCGTCAGATACCAGTATTTTTTACAAGTATTCATGAACCTCAAACGATTGTTCGGTTGCGGGAATCTATTAAGGAAGGCGAAACCGTGGTCTTTGTCGGATCTTCGGGTGTGGGAAAAAGTTCTTTGGTTAATGCACTTTGCGAAAAGTCATTACTGCTTACGTCTGATATAAGTGAATCTACAGGAAAAGGGCGGCACACTTCGACTCGTCGTGAAATGATATCGATGGACGGTTCTGGTGTTTTAATTGACACTCCTGGTGTTCGCGAATTTGGATTGACTATTGATAATTCCGATTTGATTGCAGAAATGTTAGAGATTTCCGACTATGAAGAATTATGCCGTTTTAAAGATTGTACACATACCAATGAACCTGAATGTGCCGTTCTGGAAGCAGTGAATAATGGCATGTTAGATGATAAGGTATATGAAAGTTATTTGAAACTTCAACGAGAAGCATGGCATTTTTCGACTTCAACTCATGAAAAACGTAAAAAAGACAAGTCTTTTTCAAAGCTCATAGATGAAGTAAAGAAACGCAAAACAAATTTTTAATATCTATTTAAATGGTGTGGGTGCTTTTTGAATGCTCACACCATTATATTTTGTGTTTTCTCTGAATGAAAAAGTTTTATCTAAAGTACGCAAACAAACAAAAAGCTTCAGAGGAATCTGAAGCTTTTTTTGTTTTCAATTGAGTTTGCAGTTATTGTATTTAAAAATTTAATTAACTCGTTTAAATTTTTGAGAATATCCTTCATTAGAAATAAAATTTAAAATCAGATATTCGTCTTCAAGTTCAAACGAGATCGTTGCTATGTTTGGGTTCTGGCAATTGGTCGTTATAGAATTATTTGTCAAGCTATAACTTCCAGAACTTTTAATCTCTTCAGAATATGGATCACACAATGAGCTATTGGTTGTTATGGTTCCATTACTTTTAAATTCGATTGTTTTATTACTTTCTATTGCTCTAAAAGTCCCGCTTCCGTCTCCTGGATCAGCATTTACTTCAATTAATTTCCAAGTTCCTATCACAGTAGATTCAGATGATTTCTCCTCTTCATTGCTACAAGAGAATAAAATTCCGATACATAATAAAAGTAAAATCTGCTTTTTCATTTTTTGGCTGTTTTATGGTTATAATATGCAGATGGTCAGTTGTATAAAAGGTTGCGTTGAAATTTCAATAAAGATAAAACTTATAAATAAATAAGTAGAAATCTAGTAGAATTTTCGAAATAGATAAAACGAAATTTATGTTTACTTGTTCCTGTTTGCTAATCATCTATATTTCTATTCAAACGTTAAATTTTGTAAAATGTGGTTTTACGTAAGGAATTTTCGTTCAAATAATTGATATTTGTATATGAGTTATTTTTTGATAAATGGAAAATAACAAGTTGATTTTTAATTAATAAAAATTTATGGAAATACCTTCTGGATTAAAGCCAATACTGATTGCTATTTATATTTTGGGATTTGTATACCTGTCAGGATATGCAATTGGACAATTTTTGAAGTAATTGTAATATTCAGGATATTCTGAACTAGCCTTTTTTAATAACAAATTAATGTTTAATGTAAATTATTTAAATATGATAAAAGAAAGCGAAAAAAGAAAAATTTGGTTTCTATTGGGACTAATGTTGTTTTGTCTAATTGTTTCAATATGGGTGTTTGAAAAAGGAGAACTTTTGGGAGCCACCTTGGCAAAATAATTGTAAAATTTGTAATGATAGTTCCTAAAGGCTTGAACCCATTAGAACTTGCCAACTTCGATAGTTTGCTTTATGAAAGATATATACACAATTTCAAAAATTAGAAATAGTATTCTTGGACTTAGAGATTGGGAACTCGTTTTGCTTATACTTCTTCTGAATTTTTTAAATAATTATATATTCTCTGTTGTTTCAGATCTCTTCGATATTTCTTTAAGCAAAGGATTTGATGATAATTACACGATTAAAGAAAAAATAGTTCTATTTGTTGTGGTTGCTCCTCTTATTGAAACTCTATTATTTCAGTACGCCGTTATCGAGATTTGTAAGAGCATTAAAATGAGATTGAAATATTGCTGCCTCATATCTGCTTTTGTTTTTGCATCATTCCATCTGTATAATGTTTTTTATTTTTTGTTTGCTTTTACTGGAGGATTGTTGTTTGCTTTTTTATATATAAAAGGCAACAGTCAAAAAAAGGCAATATTATTGCCATTGGTAGCGCATACTATATATAATGGTTCTGTTTTTATTATTAAAACATATTTAACTTAGAATAATTTTTAATCATCACAAAAAAAAACACCACTCGTAAGTGGTATTTTTTTGTGATTAATATTCTAGAAAAAGAAGTAACCAACAGAAACTTTAAATATGTTTTGAACAGAATATCTTCTTTTAAAGCTTAAGAAATTTAGATGCCAGTGTTATTCATTATGTATTTCTTTTCTGAATAGTTAGTACCATCTATTAACCAAAGTTTTTATTTCTAATTTCGCATTTTCAAGAATTGAATTTAATTGGTCTCTATTTTGGTCAACCCCAAAAGCTGAAATCTGTTCTGAATAGATACCCATAAAATCAAAATTTTGTTTTATTGTAGATGAAGCAAATTCCTTGATATTATCAGAATTATTATAATCGAATCCACTAACCACTATTGATAACGCTTTTTTATCTTTACAAAGACCACTAAAACCTGTTTCAGGACTAAAAGAAAATGTCTTATCACTAACGACAATAGCATCTATCCAAGCCTTTACTGTTGCTGGCATTGTAAAATTGTAAATAGGAAAAGCCAATACAATATTATCAGCAGCAATAACTTCATCTATAAGTTTATGATGATTAGATAGAGTTAAGAGTTCCATTTCTGAAAAGTCTCTTTTGCCCATATTCCATTGCATTATTAAATTCAAATTTTTCTCTAATAATAATTCTGGTGGAGTTTCAGCTAAATTTAAATGTTTTATTTCTGTTTTTCCTTTTGCTAGTTCCACAAACTGATCAAATAAAATTTGGGTGTAAGAGCCTTTTCTAGGTGTGTAGTTTATTGCTAATGTTTTTGTCATTTCTTATTATTTAAATAGTTTATTACTAATGATTTGTCCGTTTTTTTTACAAATATAGAATCAACACATTGATAATTTTAATTATTTTTGTTTACCTATTTATAATATATGTTATGATTAATTTAGAATGGTTGAGAACTTTTAGCGCTATATATGAATGTAAAAATATAACAGAAGCTTCAAAAAAATTAAATATGACTCAACCTGGAGTCAGTAAACATTTATCTGCCCTAGAAAGTCATGTTGGAAAAAAACTATTTGAGCGAACTACTCGGAAATTAGCACCTACCGAATATGGGAAATTTTTATATTCACAAATTAACAATCCATTAAGTGAATTAGAAAAAGTAGAATATTATTCGAGTCAAAGAACAAAAAAACAGCGATCTGCAATAGCAATTGGTTGTACCACAGACTTTTTCAAGAAAGAATTGATACATCACATTTATACTTTTGATATGTATATAGTGACCCAATTTGGAAATGAAAAAGAATTGATTGAAGCTCTTGAAATGGAAAAAATTCAATTATTGGTTGGAATAAAAAAACACGAGACTTACGGTCATCAATTCACATATTTAAAGAATGAAGAGTTAGAATTAATTTGCTCCAATTCTATTGTTATTCCAGAGAATATTGAAAAAAATGACAAGCAATTCATCACGTGGCTACAAAATCAAACTTGGTTTACATATGACAATGACCAAAATGATATAAAAAAGTTCTGGGATTTTAGATTTAATACTAATCCTAGAATAGTTCCAAGATATATTTTACCCTCTTATTTGGACACAATAGAAACTTTAAAAAATAATAGCGGATTTAGTATAGTTCCTAAATATTTATGTGATGAAGAGTTAAAACAAAAATTAATTAAAACACCAATTAAGTCTTCCAAAATAATAGAGCAAAAACTATTTTATTCATTCAAGCTGAAGAATAGGAACTTGAAAGAAATTAACCTTTTTATAGAAAAGATGAAACAAACTAATTTAAATCCTTGTTAAATTACACGCTGACGCGAACGTCTCGCTCGTGAACAAGCAAAGTAAACAATAAAAGCTCCAGATTTCTCTGAAGCTTTTATTGTTGTAGAGGGAACAGGAGTAGAACCTGTATCGCTGCGGAGAAATCAATTAAACTAAAATTTCTTTTGATGATTGATGATAAAAAACTATATTTTTGAAATGAAATTAATAATCAATTGGCGGAATAATTTATTATAAAAAGTAACAAAGAAAATATGAAAATTGTCGATAATGAACAAACTTGGAAAGGTTCCTTTTCATACTTGGAAGGTTATGATGTTATTGATAGTTACATAAATGTGTCATTCAAAATGAATTTGATTTTTGATGGTGATTCATTTGTAGGAACCACAATCGATTCAGAATCTGAAAATATCATCACAGAACCTATTCTAGTAAAAGGATTTATTGAAAATGATCAAATTAGTTTCGTAGTAAATTATCCATATCATTATTATAAAGATGAAAATGATAAAATTTTAATCGATAAAAATTTGAGTCACCCTAATATCGAATATCTCGGATTTTATGATCAAGTTGAGAAAAAATTTTTCGGAACTTGGGAAATGATTATTTCTGCTGAAAAAATAACAGAAGAAGAATATATAGAAGAAGTTGCAAGTGGGGGATTTGAAATTTACAGAGATAAATAATTTTTAAGTTTATTCGATTTGAATGATGATGTCGAGGTTTAGAATCTATGTTTTTATAGGATGTACAGTTATTATAAATTTGTTTTTTTTAAATAATGTACAGGCTCAGAAAAAAGAAAAAAGAGATACGCTGTATTTTAAAATAGATAATTCCTATCTTTTTGAAACAAAGAATATTCCTAAAACCTTTTTTATTAAAGATAGAAATGGACACACCGAATTTTGTTTTCAAGAAGCTGAAATTTTGTTTGATTTAAAACCTATGGAAGTCTTGGATTTAAAATATTTTATTAGGAATTCAAAATTCTTTATAAATGAAGGGATAATATCTTTAGATATAAAAGGGCTGATGGATTTTATGAAAAATTATAAAATTATTTTAATAAGGGAAGGTGAAGGAAAGACCGATTATATTAAAGTAAATATTTCAATTATGATTTTCGGATAGTGTCAGGATAAATTTTAAACCTCAAAATAATCTGTTTAAACTGAGTAAAGTACTTTAAAATAAAAAGCTTCAGAGAAATCTGAAGCTTTTTGTCTTAGTACTGGCAACAGGACTCGAGTTCCTGTCGAATATGAGCTTTCTTATTAATTCAAAAAAAAAAACACCACTTTGCTTAAAGTGGTGTTCTGTTAGTAGCGGGAACAGGACTCGAACCTGTGACCTTCGGGTTATGAGCCCGACGAGCTGCCTACTGCTCTATCCCGCGATGTTTCGGGTGCAAAGATACGTCGTTTTTTGAGAATTCCAACGAAAATATTAAAAAATGTTTTATTTTCTGTATTAACTTGATATGACTACCTTTGCAAAATAAATTTCACATAAAATGTCACACAAAGCAGGTTTCGTAAATATCATCGGAAATCCAAATGTTGGAAAATCAACATTGATGAACGCTTTCGTTGGAGAACGATTGTCGATCATTACATCAAAAGCACAAACTACACGTCATAGAATTTTAGGAATCGTAAACGGAGAAGACTTTCAGTTGGTTTTGTCGGATACTCCTGGAATCATTAAACCTGCTTACGAAATGCAGGAATCGATGATGAATTTCGTGAAATCGGCTTTTGAAGATGCTGACATTTTAATCTACATGGTCGAAATAGGAGAGCAGGACTTAAAAGACGAAGCTTTCTTTAATAAAATTATCTACGCAAAGATTCCGGTTTTATTGCTTTTAAATAAAATTGATAATTCAAACCAAGAACAATTAGAAGAGCAAGTTTCTTTTTGGAAAGAGAAAGTGCCAAATGCAGAAATTTTTCCAATTTCGGCTTTGCAGAATTTCAACGTTCCAGAAGTTTTTGGAAGAATTATCGAATTACTTCCTGAGTCTCCAGCTTATTATCCTAAAGATCAATTAACAGACAAGCCAGAACGTTTCTTTGTTAATGAAACCATTCGTGAGAAAATCTTATTGAACTACAGTAAAGAGATTCCGTACGCGGTAGAAATTGTTACAGAAGAATTTCATGAAGACGAAAAAATTATCAGAATCCGTTCTGTGATTATGGTCGAGCGCGATACTCAAAAAGGAATTATTATCGGACATAAAGGTGCTGCTTTGAAGAAAGTGGGAACAGACGCTCGTGCTGATTTGGAGAAATTCTTCGGAAAACAAATTCACATCGAACTTTATGTAAAAGTGAACAAAAATTGGAGAAGTAATGCTAATATGCTGAAACGTTTCGGTTATAATCAATAATTTTTGTTTAACCGTTTAATTGTTTATTCGTTAAACGAAAATGATTTTTGAAAATGAGACTCTATGAAAATTAAAAAGATTACAATTTTAATAATTACGATTTTAGCTTTAGTTTATGCAGGAATGACAATTATTAAAAAAGTTAATCTCAATAATGATTACAAAATAGGGCAGGCACTTGACAGTTTACAAGGTGTAAAAGTTTATTATAATGGCGGTGTTGATAATGTTGAGGGAAGAAACGTTACAAAAGACAATTATAATTTAGGTCTGAAATACCAATGTGTAGAGTTTGTAAAAAGGTATTATTATGAGCATTATAATCATAAAATGCCAGATGCTTACGGTCACGCAAAAGATTTTTTTGATTCTAAAATTAAAGACGGCAGCTTAAACGGCAATCGAAATTTAATTCAATATACAAATCCAAGTACGTCAAAACCAGAAACAGGAGATTTGGTTATTTTTTCTAGTTCGCTGTTAAACAGGTTTGGTCATGTGGCCATAATTTCGAAAGTTTCAGAAAATGAAATTGAAATCATTCAGCAGAATCCAGGACCTTTCAGCGGTTCAAGAGAAGTTTTTGGTTTGAAAATTCAAGAAGGAAATTATAAAATCGAGAGTGACAGAATTTTAGGGTGGTTGAGAAAAAAATAGAAACAAAATGTTCTTGAAACCTTAAAGCCCTAGCCCTGATAGAAGTGGAAATCCTTTTTTATTGTTTTTTTACAATAAAAAAGATTGAAACGGATAGCAGGAAATAGCTCCTAAAAAAATAAAAAACTCAGGTACTTAGAAACTTGCTAGCTTAGCATCTTTTTTTAACTACCTTTGCAAAAAATTTCAAATAAGCATTTTAGATGGTAAGAGACAGAATTTCAAGGAAATTGAAATCTGAAATCGGAAGTCTAAAATCTAAAATTCAAAAAAATGAATAATAACATTGTTGCGATAGTAGGAAGACCTAACGTGGGGAAATCGACCCTGTTTAATAGGCTGATACAAAGAAGAGAAGCTATTGTAGATTCTGTATCTGGGGTTACCCGTGATAGAAACTATGGTAAAAGCGAGTGGAACGGAAAAGAGTTTTCTGTCATTGATACAGGTGGATACGTTCGAGGGTCTGATGACATTTTCGAAGGTGAAATTCGTAAACAGGTAGAGCTTGCTATTGACGAAGCCGATGTTATTATTTTTGTGGTTGATGTTGAAGAAGGAATTACGCCAATGGATGAAACCGTTGCAAAATTGCTTCGTAAAGTAACAAAACCAGTTTTATTGGCCGTTAATAAGGTTGACAACGCAATGCGTGAGAAAGATGCGGTAGAGTTTTATAACCTTGGTTTAGGTGATTATTATACGTTTGCCAGTATTTCTGGAAGCGGAACTGGAGATTTATTAGATGCTTTAATCGAATCTTTTCCGGTAAAGCCAGAACCAGTTCAGCCAGAAGTTGTTCTGCCACGTTTTGCTGTAGTTGGTCGTCCAAATGCTGGTAAATCTAGCTTTATCAATGCATTAATTGGTCAAGATCGTTTTATGGTAACTGATATTGCAGGAACGACTCGTGATGCAATTGATACTAAATTTGACCGTTTTGGTTTCGAATTTAATTTGGTTGATACTGCGGGAATTCGCCGTAAAGCAAAAGTAAAAGAAGATTTAGAGTTTTACTCGGTAATGCGTTCTGTACGCGCAATCGAACACGCTGATATTTGTATTTTGGTAATTGATGCAACACGCGGATTTGAAGGCCAGGATCAGAGTATTTTCTGGTTGGCTGAGAAGAATAGAAAAGGTGTTGTAATCTTGGTAAATAAATGGGATTTGGTGGAAAAAGATACCATGTCGACAAGAGATTACGAAGAGAAAATCAAAAAAGAATTAATGCCATTTACAGATGTGCCAATTCTTTTCGTTTCGGCTTTAACGAAACAACGTTTGTTAAAAGCTTTGGAAGCTACGGTTCAAGTTTTCGAAAATAGAAAACAAAGAATTTCGACTTCAAAATTCAACGAATATATGTTGAAGGTAATTGAAGCATATCCGCCACCAGCTACAAAAGGGAAATATGTAAAAATTAAATATTGCATGCAATTGCCAACTCAAACGCCTCAGTTTGTATTTTTTGCTAATTTACCTCAGTATGTTAAAGAGCCTTATAAGCGATACCTTGAGAATAAAATTCGTGAGAAATGGGATTTTGCAGGAGTTCCAATCGATATTTACATAAGAGAAAAATAAAGAAAAGAGTCCCCTAGAGTAGGGGACTTTTTTATGTTTTGTGTCTAGATAATTACAAGATCAATTTTTTATTGGCATTATATTTGAATAAATGTAAAAAATACAATTAAACCTTTTGCATTTTTTTAAGTCTTACTGATCTAACTAACCTAATTTTATGACCAAGATTTATTCATTTCTATTGTTTTTAGCCTTTGTTTATTCGGCAAATGCACAAAACAATATTGTCGTTAAAGGAACTGTAGTAGATATTAATTCGCAGCTTCCGCTTGAACTCGCAACCGTTTATTTTACCACTGTAAAAGATTCTACAATTATTGAATATTCTACAACAGATAAAAACGGGAATTTTATTATCAATACTAAAAAGTATGATAAACCAGTTTTCTTAAAAGTAAATTATACTGGATATCAAGCGTATTACGAAGAGCAAAAAAATCTTACTGAAAGTAAAGATTTTGGTAAATTGTATATGCTTGAAAACGCAAATGTCTTAAATGAAGTAGTAATTAAGAGCGAAGCACCGCCAATTACGATTAAAAAAGACACTTTAGAATTTAACGCTGGCTCTTACAAAGTGCGTCCAGATGCCAATGTGGAGACATTGCTGAAACAGCTTCCAGGATTTGACGTAGATAATACAGGAAAAATTACGGTAAATGGGCGAGAAGTCAATCAGGTTTTAGTAAATGGAAAAGCATTTTTTGATAAAGATGGCGCTATTGCCATAAAGAATCTTCCTGCCGATATTATTAAAAAAGTTCAGGTTTCTGATTTTAAAACCAAAAAAGAAGAGCTTTCCAAACAAGAATCGACTTCAGATTATTCGAGTATAAATATTACCATTGACGAAAAGAAAAATAAAGGATATTTCGGAAAAGTCCTTGGCGGATATGGTTCGGACGAACGTTACGAAAGCAGTTTGATGATGAACTTCTTTAAAAACAAACAAAAAATTAGTGTTTTGGCTTCTTCAAATAATATCAACTCAACCGGATTTTCTATGGATGACGTTTTTGATAATATGGGCGGCGGGCGAAATGCAAGAGGAGGCAGTCAAGGCGCTAGCAGTGGAGGAAAAGGAATTACGCAGTCGACTTTGGCTGGAATTAATTATTCCGATGATTGGACAGAAGATTTGGAGTTTATGAGCAGTTATAACTTTACAAATTCGGTGACTAAAAACGACAGTAAATCCAATCAGTTGAGTTTGTTGCCTACAGGAAATATTTTGACCGAAGCAGATTCTAAAACTAGAAATGAAAATACTGGAAATAAAGCCAATTTTGAATTAGAGTATAAAATCAATCCTACGATGCAGATTGTTGTGGCTCCAAAATTGAATTTGTCTGAATCGAACAGTAATTCTTCGTCTTCATCTTTTTCTGAAAATGAGAATGGAGAAGCATTGAACGAAAGTACAGCGACATCGCATACAGAAAGTTCAAATACGAGTTTTGCCAATAGCATTAATTTCAATAAAACTTTCGAAAAGAAATCTCGAAATTTAAGTGTTGTTTTTAATAACAATAACACGAAAAATGATTCGAACGGAATTAATATTTCGGAGACTATTTTTTATCAGGATTCAAAACCCAATGACGAAAGAAACCAGAATGCAAAAAACACCTCAAAAAGTGATGCTTACTCGCTTGACTTAGAATATACGGAGCCTATTACAGATTCGCTCAGAGTGCGTTTTGGAACCGATTTTGACTGGCAAAGTTCGATGAACGATCAAAAGACATTCAATTTTGACGATGCATCTCAGGAATATTCAGATTTAAATTTATCGCTGACCAATTATACAACATCCAAACAAAATTCGATTACGCCAAAAGTTGGTATTAGCTGGCAGAAAAGCAAATTTTCGCTTAATGTAAACTCAAGAACCTCAATCGTAGAGTTTGATAACCATTCTTTTTACTTAAATCAAGCTACAGATTTAAATAAAAGATATATGCTTCCATACGGAACGGCGCAGCTTCGATACAAATTTAATCGTTCTAAAAACTTAACGTTTAAATACGATTATTCTAATGCGCTTCCGTCAGCAACTCAATTAATGCCAGTTGCAGATTTGAACAATCCGCTGAATAGTGTAATTGGTAATCCAGATTTGAATCTGATTGAGAAAAATACGGCGGGAATTGATTTTAAAAATTTTGATTTTAGAACACGTTCCGGCTATAGTTTATTTCTTAAAGGAGATTATTACAATAATGATATCGTTTCGACTTCGATTTATGATGACAGCGGAAAAAGAAATACTACTTATGTAAATATTTCAGGAACGTATTCGGCTTCGGTTGGTGGAAACTGGAATCAGCAGATTAAAAAAGATGCGCATACCATTAGATACGGTTTGCGTTTAAGCGGTAACTACAATTTTGATAAAGGATTTACAAATGCTGTTTTGTATTATGCCAAATCGGTTGTAATTACGCCTAGTGTTTATGCTTCGTACGATTATGGAGAAGTGCTTTCGATCGCACCGTCTTATAGTTTATCGTACAACGAAACGCGATACGAAAACTTTTCAAGAGATGCGACTTCAAACGTAATTCATAGAATTAATATGCAGACGACTTCTTACTGGCCAGCCAATTTAATCTTCGGAAATGATTTTGGATATACTTATAATTCGAATATTTCAGACGATTTCAAAAAGGATTTTTTCCTTTGGAACACCAGTTTGTCTTACGGATTTTTAGATAAAAAATTATACGCAAAAGTGAAAGTGTACGATGTTTTAAACCAGAATCAAAGCGCAACAAGAACAATTTCGCCAACTTCTATTAGAGACGAAGAAAACACCGTTTTAAAAAGATATGTGATGTTTTCTCTAGCTTATAAAATTGGAAACTTTGCTGAAAGCAAAAAAGGAGGAAAAAGACAAAGGGGATCGTAGTTTTTTTGAGGGGCTAAGGAGCTGAGATTCTGAGCTTCTAAGTGACAAAGAAACAAAGAAACAAAGAAACAAAGAGACAAAGGGACAAAGAGACAAAGAGACAAAGGGAATAATAAAAAAACCGAAAATCAAAAATTTGATTTTCGGTTTTTTTATTAGAAAATCTAAAATCTAAAATCTAAAATTTTCGATTGATCCTATGATAAACCGTAAATCGAATAATATCCCGATCGTAAAAATCTACTCCGCTGGCGCGTCTTTGAAAGTTTTTTAAATAGCCCAATTCTAAACCAATATTTGGATTAAAATGATAACGCAAAGCAAAATAAATACGATTTTGGTCAAACGTATTTCTGCGATTGTCTTTTCCGAAATTGAATAAAACTTCGTCAGAAATAGTTCCTTTTATACTTCGTTTTTCCTTTTCCCAAAGTGTAAACATAGATTGTAAACGATATCTAAATCTGTAGGCAAATGAAAATTCATCCAGCAATCCATTTTTATCTGCTTTTTGAATGAACCGTTCTTCTAGCTGAAAACGGTTATGAAAAGTGATTTTGGCAATATCATTAATCAAAGTAATATCTTGCTGCGCTCTATATTCGGGTACAGAGTAATCAGGATCAACATTTGGATTTTGTGTATTGACATTAAAATAAGCAAATCCAGCGCCTAAATCGATCATTTTATTTGCTCTAAAGCGAGCTTGAGAACGAATGACAAAAAGATTTTCGTGAACAGGATTTACAAAGCTTCGATTGTCAAATTCAGAATGAATAGCCCATTTTTCGCTTAACGGAAAAATATTATAGTATCGAATCCAGGTTAAAGTCTGCTGGTCAATTTTTCTTTGGTTTTGTCCGCTTAAAAGCTGACTCGTCAAGATTATAACAAAAAATATTCGCTGATACTTTTTCAATACTATAAATTCAGGCTGCGAATATATATAAAACAGAATATACGAATTGAATTTAGGTTTGTTTTTTAAGATGCTTTTTGTTTGATTTTGTGATAGTTTTATTCTTTGAAAATTATTTGACTTAAATCGAAGCATCTTCAAAACCATAAAGCGGGTCTTTATTCTTATTGAGGTTTAAAAATAATTCTAATTGCGGAATGATTTCCAATTGCAAAAAACGAACTTCCGGATTGTTTCCATGACCGCTTTTTATTACAGAAGTAAAACGGAAGTTTTTGTTTGAGTTTCCATTTTTTATAGTCAACTGATAATAAAAAGAATTTGATTTCGATTTTGATGAAATGGCTAAAATACTGCTGAGATTGCAGATTTTCTTTTTAGCTATGGGCGTAATCTTATAAAAAGAATCTACTTTTTTGTCAAATATGATAGTGGTTTTGTTTCGAATTAAAAACAAATAAAGACTATTCGAAACTAAAAGAAAAATAACAATAAAAGCAGTATATAAACCGATTGTAGAATGAGTAAACTCCAATAGTAGAATGCCGCTAACTAAAACTAAAATTCCTAAAATGGAATTTATAATGCTGTTCGATTTGCTGTACCAATAAGGATCAAATGAAATCTCATTTTCTGAAATAGTAAAATTGTAGTAAGTCTGTATTGTAGCGTTCAAATTATTGAAAATTTAAAAAGAACATTAAATTTCAATATTTTAAAAATCAAAAAAAGACTCTGGAAGTTTTTAAAATGACAGTTTAAGGTTTGTTTAAACAATAAATAAAAAAAAACGAGATGCATCTTAAAAATACATCTCGTTTTAATACTAAAACTAACTAACCGCTTATAGAGAATACTTCAATGTAACTCCATAAGTTCTTTGATCACCAATAACTCCAGCATATTGTCCTGAGTTACCACCTGCAGGCAATAATTGCTCGTAGTAATCTTTATTTAAAAGGTTACGTCCCCAAAACTGAACAGATAAACCTTGCGAAGCACGGAAACCTAAACGGGCATTAAAGATTGCATAACCTTGTACAACTAAATATTTTGAAGCTGAAGGACTTGACGAAAATTCAGAACGTGCATAGCCGTCAGCAGCGAAGTAAATTTTTCCAGCATTTCCAAAGAATCTCGCATTGTCAGAAAGCTCACCTCCAAGAGAACCTGCCCATCTTGAAGCTCCTGGCAATTCAGTTCCAGAAACATCTTTAAAGGCAACTGGTGCTCCAGTTTCTTCTAACGGAAGCGGCGCGTTTGTAAATTTTACGTATTTACCATCTGTGTAAGTTGCAGCTCCATTAATTGTTAAATGTGAATTGATAACAAAGCTAGCATCCAATTCTGCACCTCTTACGCGAACTTTGTCTGCATTAGCAAGATAACCGCGGTTTACACCCAACTCAGCTGCCTGAACGTTGGTTTGAAAATCTTTGATATCGGTATTAAAGAACGTCAAGTTGAAAATTGAGTTTTTAAACGGAGACGTTTTTACTCCAATTTCATAATGGTTTACTTTTTCAGGCTTAACCACTGCAAGTTCAGTCAACGGCTGTCCAGCTGCATTTGTTGGAAGTCCAGCTACGTTAACTCCAACTGGTTTGTAACTTTTAGCATAAGTAGCATAAGCATTGATTTTGTCTGATGCTTTGTAAGTAAGCGTTAAGTTTCCAGAAAAGTCTGTGTTATCTGTATCAGAATCAAACGCCTGATCGGAGTAAACTGATTTTTTTAAAGCCAATAAGGCTGGATCTGTAGTCTGAAGACCTCCGTACGTTTTACGAGAATAGCTTGCATCTTTTTTATCAAAATTATATCTCAAACCCGGTAAAATATGGAATCTCTCTGTAACAGCCCAATCAATCTGTCCGAATACAGCAGCACTAGAAGCTCTAATTCTCGCATCCGTTTTAATTCCGTAACCTTCAAAAAGACCTGGAGTTTTCCATAACGGACTTGTTGAGCTTTGAGAGAATCTCCATTGTGCATTTCCAGATTCTTCTGTACCGTCTGTCTGAGAAGTTTGATCGATAAAAAATACTCCGGCAACACCGCTAATTTTTGAAGTTAACTGACCAGCATAACGAACTTCTTGTGTAATCTGAGTTTGTCTTGTTGGGTTTTGAGATTTAGCTAAAACCTGCAATCCTGTAAAGTCCCTGTCGTTTGACGGATCCCAGTTCCAGAAACGCCAAGCCGTTGTAGAAGTCAATGTTCCGCCGCCAATTTTCGTGTCAATATTTAACGAAACTCCTCCTAAATCCTGTCCAGAACGCCAAGGTGTATCATGATCTATTTTACGGTCAAAAGCATTTAAACTTGGCAATTGATAATTTAGGTCGGCAATAATAGCGTTAAACTGACGGTATGCAGCCCTTTGAGTAGGGGCAACACCAGCAACAACCTGCGCATATCCGTCAGGACGCTGTGTTGTAAGATCTCCTGCAAAAATAATATTTGTATTTTCGGTAGGAGTCCATAAGAGTTGTCCTCTAAAACCTTGATTATTCAAAGTGTTGGTTGGTCTTCCTGTAGCAACGTTATCAATTAAACCGTCACGCTGAGTTCCAGAAAAAGATAAACGACCAGCTACTTTTTTTCCTAATGCTCCAGTAATAGAAGCTTTAGCCTGCAAAAAGGCATAATTTCCATAACTTACTTCAAAATCGGCACCCGATGTAAAACTTGGTTTGCGAGAAGTAATATTAAAAGCCCCAGAAGTAGTATTTTTTCCAAATAAAGAACCTTGTGGTCCGCGTAAAACCTCGATTTGTTCAACATCGATAAAATCTAAAGTTGTCGCTGCTGGACGTGCATAATAAACACCATCAACATAAAAACCAACTCCAGGATCGATACCATCATTTGTAAGTCCGAATGGAGAACCTAAACTTCTAATGTTGATTCCAGTATTTCTTGGGTTAGAAGAATACAATTGAACAGAAGGAACCAATTCTTTTATACGGTTTACGTTAAACGCTCCCGCCTGTTCTGCTTGTTTTCCTGTTACAACAGAAACGGCAATTGGCACGTCCTGTACTTTTTCGATTCTTCTTCTTGAAGAAACTACAACTTCTACCAATTGGTTTTCTTCACGTAAAGTTACCAACAGAGGAGAAGCAGGAATTGCTGTAATTTCAAGTTCGTTGGTTTTGTATCCAATATATTGAACTAAAAGCGTAATAGGCAATTTCCCTTGAGATTCTATCGAAAAACGTCCTTCTGAATCTGTAATTGTGCTAAATGTTGTTCCTTTAATTACCACATTGGCTGCTTCTAAAGGAATATTTTGATCTGTAGTTACAACTCCTTCAATTTTTTGTGCGAATGAGATTGAGAACGTTAAAACTGCAAGTATTGTAAATATATTTTTTATAGATGTTTTCATTTTTATATTAAGTATATATGATTAGTAGAATTTAGAATTAAATTTTTTTTACCAGCACATACACATCATAAATGAAGCAGTATTCACAGTTGTGAATTTGTTATTATAGTTTTGCAAAAGATTTTTTCCACCTGATTTACTAGAAGGTACTTTCATGAGTTAAAATTTTGTAAATGATTAGTTAATTATTTTTGGCAAATATATATAATTAATTCTATCGATTTACTAGGATTTAAAAAATATTTTTTTATTTCTTCACTAATGAAGCAATTGTGATACCTTCCATAGCCTTCAAAGTTTTATCTCTAATAAGCATTAAACCGTGGCGTAGACTGCATTCGTCCTCGGTTTTGCAATCAGAGCAAGGCTCGTAAAAATTTAGAGAAGCGCATGGCAAAAGTGCAATTGCACCGTCAAATAATCGGTGAATTTCTGCCAAAGTAATGTCATTTTTAGATTTTATCAGGTAGTATCCGCCAAATTTTCCCTGCTTACTGCTCACAAAACGACCGCGTTTCAGATCTAATAAAATCTGTTCCAAAAACTTTTTAGGAATATTAGCGCCATCCGCAATTTCTACTGTTCTAGAAATGTGATTTTCGTCTTGTTCTGCTAAATAAAGTAAGGCCTTAAGGGCATATTTTGCTTTATGTGATAACATCTATTTTTTAATTATGAATTATAAATTATGAATTAAATTTTGAACTTAAAATATCTTCAAAGATAACTTGAAACTTTAAACAAAACTTAAAACATGAAACAAAATTTAATTACCAGCCTCCGCTAGATCCACCGCCAGAGAAACCTCCACCGCCAAATCCGCCACCGAAGCCACCTCCGCCGCCGAAACCGCCTCCAGAAGATCCGCCACCGAAGCCTCCAAATCCACCGCCTCCGCCGCTTCTTCCAAGATTACTTAGAATAATAACGTCAAGCAGGCTAGGGCCACCGCCGCCATTGTTGCCAGAATTTCCTCCACCGCCTCGTTTATTTCGAGAAAGTAGAATTAAAACAATTACAACAATTACGATAAAAGGAAGAATAGGAAAGTCTTGTCCCTTATTGGTTGTTTTGCGTTCGCCTTTGTATTTTCCTTTGAAAACATCAATTATTGCATCGGTTCCTTTATCAAGACCGTTGTAAAAACTTCCCGCTTTGAATTCTGGGATGATAATATTTCTAATAATTTCTCCACCAATTCCTGCAGTCAATCGATCTTCTAAACCGTAACCAGGATTTATAGCGATTTTACGTTCTTTTTTTGCAAGTAAAATGACAACACCGTTATCATCTTTTTTCGTTCCTCCAATTCCCCATTTTTGTCCCCAATTTGTTGCTAGCTGATTAACGTTTTCGTTTTCAAGGCTTTCAATTGTAATAACAACAATTTGAGTTGTTGTTGTGTCTGAATAGCGTATAAGCTTTTCTTCTAATTGAGTTTTTTCTGATGCACTCAAAACATTTGCATAATCATATACAGACGTTTGCTTGCTTGGAATTTCTGGAATCTTAAATTGAGCGAAAATACTATTGAAAGTAAAAAAGGCAATTAGTAAAAAGGATAGTTGAAAAATTCCTTTAGAATTTGAGATTTTAATATTGGAAATTTTCATTATTTATCCTTTTGAGATTTCGTTAGATAATTCGTTTACATCACCTTCCTGAGAAGGAAAATATTTTTTAAGCTGTGTTCCGGCATTTAAGATACCGTCAACAATTCCTTGTTTAAAGTTACCAGCTTTGAAGTGGTTGGTCATAATGTCTTTGGTACAATCCCAAAAATCATTGGCTACCAAATCATTAATTCCTTTGTCTCCACAAATTACAAAGTTTTTGTCATCAACTGCAAAATAAAGCAATACGCCATTTTTTAGTTTCGTTTCGTCCATTCGCAATTCATGAAAAACTTCTAAAGCCCTGTCAAAATGGACTTTAGAAGTTGTTTTTTCTATATGAACTCTAATTTCGCCAGAAGTATTATTTTCGGCCATGCGAATAGCTTCAACAATTTCTTGCTCTTCTTCTTTGGTTAAAAAATCTTCTACTTTTGACATGAAAATGATTTTAGAGTTTAGATTGTAGATTTTTGGATTATGTTCTAAAAAAATATTTTTAGAATTTTACTTCAACTGGTTTGTCAGCTCCAGTAGACGCCTCAAAGTATGGTTTTTCTTTAAGTCCATACATTCCAGCCAAGATATTTCTTGGGAAAGTATTAATATTATTGTTGTAAGGTTTAACAGCTTCGTTAAAACGAGTTCTTGCTGTTAAAATCTGGTTTTCTGTACTAGCCAATTCATCTTGTAGTTTCATAAAACTTGCATCTGCCTTAAGATTTGGATATTGTTCAACACTTACCAATAATTTTGATAATGATGAAGAAACTCCTGATTGTGCGGAATTGAATGCTGCTAATTGCTCTGGAGTAACATTTGACGGATCTATTGTAATTCCAGTTGCCTTAGCACGAGCTTCAATTACGGCTGTTAAAGTGCTTTGTTCGTGTTGAGCATATCCCTTTACAGTACTTACTAAATTAGGAATAAGATCATTTCTTCTTTGATAAGCAGTGTTAACATTCCCCCAGCTTTCTTTTACGTCTTGATCAAGTGTTACTGCGGTATTGTAGATACCGCTTGCCCAGCTATACAATCCAATAACGATTACAGCTATAACTCCAAAAATTATTAATCCTTTCTTCATATTTGTTTAATTTAGGTTTATTTCAATTTTTAATTACAATTCGTTTTTGATGTCGTTCAGTTGCGTTTTTATCGACTCTAATTTACGTATTATTTCGAATTTATCTAACGTTTTTTTCTGACCTTCTTTTAAGTGTATTTTCGCACCATCCAACGTAAATCCTCTTTCTTTTACTAAGTGATAGATTAATTGAAGATTGGTAATATCTTCTGGTGTGAACATTCTATTTCCCTTTGCATTTTTCTTAGGTTTCAGAATATCAAATTCGCTGTCCCAAAATCGTATCAAAGAAGCATTGACATTAAAAGCTTTGGCAACTTCGCCAATACTGTAATATCTTTTGTCTTTAGAAAGTTCAATATGCATGGTTCGTTTTTTTCTATTTTATTTCAAAAATAGTATTTTTTGTACTATTAATCTAATGATTGGTTTTCTTGGTTTGCCATTTGTGAAATTGCCACATATTCTACAGCCGAAATATTTCCGTAATAAAAATTTAGCGGATTTACCACTTTTCCATCTTTGTGCACTTCATAATGACAATGCGGACCTTCAGATCTTCCTGTACTTCCGACATAACCAATAACATCGCCGCGTTTTACCCGCTGTCCCGGACGACAGTTGTATTTGCTTAAATGCGCATATAAACTTTCATATCCAAAACCGTGCCTGATCACAACATGATTTCCGTATCCAGAAGCAGTGTTGTCTGCTCTTTCTACAACGCCATCTCCTGTAGCATAGATTGGAGCGCCTGTATTGGCAGTAAAATCCATTCCGTTATGCATTTTTCGCACTTTCGTGAAAGGGTCAATGCGGTATCCAAAACCTGACGCGACACGTTTTAAATTTTCATTTCGAACAGGCTGAATGGCAGGAATTGCCAATAATAAGTTTTCTTTAGCTCCAGCTAATTTTAAAATTTCATCCAAAGATTTGGACTGAATGGCCAATTGCTTCGAAAGCTTATCAATTCTTTTTGTGGTATTTAGAACCAATTGCGAGTTATTATATCCTTCTAAAATTTTATATCGGTCAGAGTTTTTAAAACCTGCTTTTCGAATAGAATCTGGAATTTCGGCTTTGTTAAAATAAATGCGGTAAATATTATTGTCACGTTCTTCTAAAGCATCTGCAGCTGCATCAATTTCGTCTAATTTTTTATTCAAAATAGCATATTGCAGTTTTAAATTTTCAATCTCTCGGGCCTGCAAACGATCTTTGGGAGTTTCGAAATAAGGAGTGTTTATTAAAAGGACAAAAACTAAAAAGCCAAATAGTGCCGAAGCGACTAAAAACAGGAATGCGTAACCAATTTTTATTCTTTTTCTGGTTTTTATTTTCGTATAAGCCAGATTTTCTGAGTCGTAATAATATTTTACTTTCGCCATATTTTAAAATACGCTATTTTTGCAGCTTGTAAAATAACTTAGACGAACAATATTACGAAATGTTGCAGTCATTTAAGCTTTTTACAAGAAGATAGGTTAATTATATAATTGGGGTAAATTATATAATGCGCAAAATAAGGAATTTATTGTTTTAAACGATTAGTTTTTTATTATCGATTTCGAAATTAACGCATTATCAAATTCACAGATTATCTAATTGTCTAATTATCAAATTGACACATTAAACAGACACATTTTCTAATTAAAATATGAAATCACAAGACGTACGTAAACAATTTTTAGATTTTTTTGAGAGCAAAGGACATACAATTGTCCCATCGGCTCCTATTGTCCTTAAAGACGACCCAACCTTAATGTTCAATAACTCGGGAATGGCCCAGTTTAAAGAATTTTTCTTAGGGAACGGAACTCCAAAAAGTCCAAGAATAGCCGATACGCAAAAATGTCTTCGTGTTTCAGGAAAACATAATGATCTTGAGGAGGTTGGTATTGATACGTACCACCATACGATGTTTGAAATGTTAGGAAACTGGTCTTTTGGAGATTACTTCAAAAAAGAGGCAATCAATTGGGCTTGGGAATTATTGACAGAAGTGTACAAAATCCCTAAAGAAAATCTTTATGTTTCTGTTTTTGAAGGAAGCAAAGAAGATAACGTTCCGTTTGACCAAGAAGCTTGGGATATCTGGAAAACTTTAATCGACGAAGACCGAATCATTTTAGGAAATAAAAAAGATAATTTCTGGGAAATGGGAGATCAAGGACCTTGTGGACCTTGTTCTGAAATTCACGTTGATTTACGTTCTGCAGAAGAAAAAGCTCAGGTTTCTGGAAAAAGTTTAGTAAATAATGATCACCCGCAAGTAGTTGAAATTTGGAATAATGTATTCATGGAATTCAACCGTAAAGCGGATGGTTCTCTAGAAAAACTTCCTGCGCAGCACGTAGATACCGGAATGGGATTTGAGCGTTTGTGTATGGCATTGCAAGGAAAAACATCTAATTATGATACAGATGTTTTCATGCCTTTAATTAGAGAAATCGAAACAATTACGGGTGCAACTTATACAGTTAAAGCTTCAAACGAAGCAGAAGAAAAAGTAAACATTGCAATTCGTGTAGTAGCAGATCACGTTCGTGCGGTAGCTTTTGCTATTGCAGACGGTCAGTTGCCTTCTAACACCGGAGCTGGTTATGTAATTCGTAGAATTTTGCGTCGTGCTATTCGTTACGGATTTACTTTCCTAAATACTAAAGAAGCTTTTATCTATAAACTGGTAGAAACTTTAAGCGAACAGATGGGAGATTCTTTCCCAGAAATCAGAACGCAAAAAGCACTTTGTTCAAATGTTATTCGTGAAGAAGAAAATTCATTCTTGAGAACATTAGATCAAGGATTGATTCTTTTAGACGCTGTAATTTTAAATAATACAGGTGATACAATCGACGGTAAAAAAGCTTTCGAATTGTATGATACATACGGTTTCCCAATCGATTTAACGGCTTTGATTCTTTCGGAAAAAGGATTGAAACTAGACGAAAAAGGATTCCAAGAGCAATTGCAATTGCAAAAAGAGAGATCTCGTGCAGCTTCTAAAGTAACTGCTGGAGACTGGCATGTAATTGTTGAAGATGATATTCAGGAATTTGTGGGTTATGACAGATTGTCGCATCAGGTTAAAATCACAAAATACCGTAGAGTAGAAAGTGCAAAAGACGGTGAGATTTTCCAATTGGTTTTCAATGCAACGCCTTTTTATGGAGAAAGCGGAGGACAAACTGGAGACAAAGGATATTTAGAAGCACAAAACGGTGATATCGTTTACATTATTGATACGAAAAAAGAAAATAACCAAACGATACATTTAGCTAAATCGTTACCAGAAAACTTAACTGGAACTTTTAATGCTGTTGTTGATGCAATTCAGAGAGCAAAAACTTCGTCAAATCACTCGGCTACGCATTTATTGCACCAAGGTTTGCGTAAGATTTTAGGAACCCATATTGAGCAAAAAGGTTCGATGGTTCGTAATGCTTCATTGCGTTTTGACTTTTCACACTTTGCAAAAGTTACGGATGAGGAATTACTAGAGGTGGAAAACTTTGTAAACGCAAGAATTCGTGAAAGTTTGCCATTAATAGAAAAAAGAGCAATTCCGAAAGAGCAGGCTCTTGAAGATGGAGCAATTGCTTTGTTTGGTGAAAAATATGGAGATTTAGTTCGTACAATTAAATTTGGTGATTCTGTCGAATTATGCGGAGGAACACACGTTGCCAATACATCTGATATCTGGCACTTTAAAATTGTTTCTGAAGGAGCTGTTGCAGCTGGAATTAGAAGAATTGAAGCAATTACAAGCGAAGCCGCAAAAGAATATTTTGAGTCTCAAGCGCTTTCTTTTGGCGAAATTAAAGAAGCGCTTAAAAACGCTCCAGATCCTGTAAAAGCGATTCACGCATTGCAAGACGAGAATGCTCAGTTGAAAAAACAATTGGAAGCTTTGTTAAAAGATAAAGCTAAAAATATGAAAGCTGACTTGGCTAAAGAATTACAAGAAATTAACGGAGTTCAATTCTTAGCAAAACAAGTTGATTTAAACCCTGAAGGCGCAAAAGATTTAGCTTACGAATTAGGAAACGCATACAACAATCTATTCGTAGTCTTCGGAACAGTTAACGACGGCAAACCAATGTTGACTTGTTATGTTTCTAAAGAAATTGTAGCGTCTAAAAATCTAAACGCAGGACAAGTGGTTCGCGAATTGGGTAAATACATTCAAGGAGGCGGAGGAGGTCAGCCTTTCTTCGCAACTGCAGGAGGTAAAAACGCTGATGGAATTGGGGAGGCACTTGCTAAAGCGGCCGATTTTGTTAAATAAAAAAAAGATGCTAAGAAGCTAAGATACTAAGGTTCTAAGTTTTTATAATTCAAAAATAAACCCGACAGATTTTTTAAAATCTGTCGGGTTTTGTTTTTTCCTCATTTTATGTCATTTCGACGAAGGAGAAATCTTCGCGAGAAACTCGCCAAAGATTTGACATGCTTTACGGAGCTACTTACGAAGATTTCTCCTTCGTCGAAATGACAAAACGATGCGTTTAAAAAAGATTTTTAAACAAAAAGTAAAGTCTATTTCATAAAATAACCCGATAGATTAAAAATCTATCGGGTTATTTTATGTAGCCATTAATTAATCTTTTAATCAGTAGCAGAAAAACTTAGAAGCTTAGAACTTTAGCATCTTAGTAGCTTAAAAAAAACTATTTTCGCTCCCCAATTTGCTGGCGCCACATAGCATAGTACAATCCTTTCTCCACAATAAGATCATCGTGTTTACCTTGTTCGATAATTTTACCTTGTTCTAAAACGAAAATTCTATCTGCATGCATAACAGTAGATAAACGATGCGCGATTAAAACGGTGATTCTGTTTTTGTCAGAGATATTTCTGATGGTATCATTAATTTCTTCTTCAGTAATCGAATCCAAAGCTGAAGTTGCTTCGTCAAAAATCAATAAATTCGGATTTCTTAAGATGGCTCTGGCAATAGACAAACGCTGTTTTTCTCCACCCGAAACTTTAATTCCGCCTTCGCCGATTGTTGTATTTAGACCGTCTTCTGCACGTCTTAAAAGTTTATCGCAACTAGCTCTTTTTAGCGCATCGTACAAATCTTCGTCGGTTGCATTTGGCTTAACGAATAATAAGTTTTCGCGAATTGTCCCTGAGAATAATTGTGCATCCTGAGTAACAAAACCAAGCTGTTTTCTTAAATCTAATAAATCAATTTCTGTCGAATCGATGTCATTATATAAAACCTGACCTTCTGCTGGAGTGTATAATCCGACTAACAATTTTACCAAAGTTGTTTTTCCAGATCCAGACGGACCGACAAAAGCAACGGTTTGTCCTTGTTGAATTTCGAAATTAATATTTTCGACCGCTTTAAATTTGGCCGTTTTATGCTGAAAACTAACATTTTCAAAAAGCAGTTTCTGAATCGCGCCAATATGTTTTGGCGTTTTCGGACGAAATTCTTTTGGAGCATTCAGTAGGTTTTTGAAATTCTCCATTGAAACTTTCGTTTCATTCAGAGCAATAATAAAGTTTCCAAGTTCTTGTAAAGGACCAAAAATAAAGAAGGTAAAAAACACCATTGTCAATAAATCTCCAACAATGATTTTTCCTCCGAACAAGAAATAATACAAAGCAAAAACCACACAAGTTCTTAAAAAGTGAACCGTTGTTCCTTGTATAAAACTTAAACTTCTAATAAATCGGATTTTCTGTAATTCTAATTGAAGGATTTTAAACGTATTCAGATTTAAACGCTTCTCTTCTTGATAAGTTAACCCGAGACTTTTTACCAATTCGATATTTCGTAAACTTTCAGTTGTAGAACCGGCAAGTGCATTGGTTTGATTTACAATTTTTCTAGAAACTATTTTAATTTTTTTCCCCAGATACAAACTTACTAAAGCAATAATTGGAGCTGTGATTAAAAAGATAATGGAGATTCTTAAATCAATTCGGGCAACATAAACGATAACAAAAATAAACCCGATAATGGTCTGGAAAATCAAAGAAATCGAAAGTGTAATCAGTTTTTCAGAATCAATTCTCACTTTGGTTAATTTACTTAAAGTTTCACCGCTTCGCTGATCTTCAAATTCAGCATACGGAAGGTCGAGAGATTTTTTGATTCCGTCTGTGTACATCTGGGCGCCAGTGCGCTGAATGACAACATTGGTAAAATAATCCTGAAAGTTTTTGGTAATTCTCGAAATCATGGCTGCTCCAAGTGAAAGTCCTAGCCAGAATGCCAAAGATTTAATAAAGCCGATTTCGTTTCCTTTGTATTTTGCGAGACCAACACCGCAGTCCTGCATTAATTTACCTGTAATTACAGAGTCTGACAAACTAAAACAAATGTTGATGGTAGCCATTATCAAAGCAAAAAACAAAAGCATTTTATGTTTGATGATGTAGGTATATAATAATTTCATATAAGATTAAAAAATAATGGAAGATGCAAAAATAAGGAATTGTTTGGGTTTGTGTCGTTGGTTTTTGTTATTAAAAATGTAATTTTTTTTGAATGAAATATTTTTGAGTGCTTTCTATTTGATAAATGGATTCTAAATAATTTAACATTAAAAACTAAGACGAGATTTATTGTGTTTTTTTAATAGGTTTGATTTATTTTTGAAACAAAAACTTAACCTAAAAAAATGAAAAAACTTTTATTGCTTTTTATTGCTTTTAATCTGGTAACATCATGTTCAAGTGATGAGAATCCTTCTGTGTCAGATAATACCATTATACTTCCTAAAACCATTTCATACATTTATCCTAATGTATATCTGGGTACTAATAAGATTAGTACTCTTAAATATGACGGAAAGAAAATTGTAAGTAGCATAGACTCTGATTCAAAATCAATCTTTATGTATAGTGGTGACGTTATCACAAAGCAGGTATTTTTTCGTTTAGATCAGCAAAAAAATGAAACAAAAATTAGGGAAGTTGATTATACCTATGAAAACGGAAAATTAAAAACTAGAATTTATAAAACGAATATCACAGTAGATTATCCGGAGGGAGAGTATATTGAAAAAACAGTTTACGCACATACGTCAAACGAATTCATTTCGTATACAAAATATTCGTTAGATAAAAAGACAAAAGCCGAAACCAAAATTAGTGAAGGTAATTTAACTTACAAAGATGGAAATCTTATAAAAGAACAGCAAAAAGTTAATGCTGTAACCCAGACGCAAGTGTATGATTATGATTCGAAAAATAATCCTCTCAAAGATATTGCCGGTTTTGATTTATTATTGAATGAAGTGGCTTATTATGGAAAAAACAATATTTTGAAAACCACAAAAACATCATCTGAAAATAGCAATACATCTGTTTTTGTAACAAGCTATACTTATAATGATAATGGTTATCCGTTAAAAAATACTTCACTTGATGGTGGAGGAAAGGATATCGAATATGAGATTGAGTATACATATTAATTTCAAGTATTTTTAGATTTATATAAAACCAAATGCATTTAGTATTTGGTTTTTTTATTGGTTAAAATAATCGAAATTTGTGTAAAACATTCTGCCATGCAATTCAGAACTCAAATTCCAATTTCAAAAAGTAACAATCCTATCGATTATAATTCGAAAGTGCTTTCTATTGGTTCTTGTTTTGCAGAAAATATGGCGGATAAGTTCGATTATTTTAAATTTCAGAATGAAACCAATCCGTTTGGGATTATCTTTAATCCGGTTTCAATTGAAAAGTTATTTAATCGAATTTCAAAGCAGGAATGGTTCGAAGAAAAAGACGTTTTCTTTCATAACGAACTTTGGCACAGTTACGAAGTGCATTCTGATTTGAGCAATTCAGATCGTCAGGAATTGCTGGAAACACTTAACAAAGCAGTTGCAGAAACCTACAAACAGGTAAAAGAAGCAACTCATATTATCATCACTTTTGGAACTTCTTGGATTTATAGAAACTTGGAGAAAGATCAAATTGTAGCCAATTGCCACAAAGTGCCTCAAAAACAGTTTTCAAAAGAATTGTTATCTGCAGAAGCGATTCAGAAAAGCATTCAAAATACAATTGAGTCGATTCAAACTTTAAATCCAAATATCAATTTCATATTTACCATTTCTCCTGTACGCCATATAAAAGATGGTTTTGTAGAAAATCAGCTTAGTAAATCGCATTTGTTTACAGCGCTCCATTCCAATCTAAAATCTAAAATCAACAATCTAAAATTAGAATACTTTCCTTCTTACGAAATCATGATGGACGAACTTCGCGACTATCGTTTTTATACCGAAGATATGCTTCATCCTAACCAAATCGCGGTTGACTATATTTGGAAGCTTTTCAGTGAAAATAATATATCTGAAGATAGTTTTCCTATAATGAAAGAAGTCGACGAAATCCAGAAAAGCCTACGCCACAGAAGCTTCAATCCTGAATCAGAACAGCATCAAAAATTCTTAGCCAAATTACAGCAGAAAATTGACGCTTTAGGGAAAAAACTACCACATATTAAGTTTTAGTTTTTTTGCCATTGCTTTTTTTTTCAACCACAAATTACACAAATTATCACAAATTAATTTTTATTCTGTATAGAATAATTTTTACTTTTCAAGATACCTTGTTGAGTGATTCATTTATGGTTATCTAATTAGAAAAAATTTGTGATAATTTGTGTAATTTGTGGCTAAAGATTTTTCTAATCAATCTAATTCATGGCAAAAAAACTTTGCTCGCTCGCGTCTTCGCTGTATTAAATAACTATTTCTCCATAAAATTTTAGAATAATTCCTCATAATTATGTAAATTGTTAAGGTTTAAATTTTACATTTTTGTAAGATGTGTAACCCTGCTTTTTCCAGAAGCAATTTAATCTTAAACGATTTTATTGACGTATGAATAAGAAAACCATTCATTATTTAAAAAAAACACTTCGTATACTGCTTTGGTGTGTGGGTTCTGTGGTTACATTATTATTACTTCTCATCATTTTAATTCAGGTTCCTTCTGTTCAAAACTTCGTTAAGGACAAAGCCATAACGTATCTTCAAGGCAAGATAAAAACAAAAGTTTCTTTGGATAAAATCTTGATTAAATTTCCGAAAGATGTAGTGCTAGAAGGTTTCTATTTTGAAGATCAAAAAAAAGATACTTTGCTGGCAGGTAAACGATTAGAAGTTGATGTTGACCTTTTTAAATTGGTGAGCAGCGAATTGGAAATTAATTCGGTTTCGCTAGAAAATGTAAAAGCCAATATTTCTAGAAACAAAGACGGCGTTTTCAATTTCGATTATATCATAAAAGCATTCGAATCTAAAGAACCAAAAGTAGAAGATCCTGATGCAAAACCATTTAAAATATCGGTGGTAAAAGTAAATCTCGATCAGGTTAAATTTAATTTCAAAGATGATTATTCTAAAAACGACATTCGAGTAAACTTGACCCATTTTGACACCAAATTCAAGAAATTCGATTTGGATAAAATGGATTTTAATATCCCGAATATCAACTTGAATGGACTGAAAGTTATTTTAAACCAAGATGTTGTTGAGAAAATTGCAGAAGTTTCAATTCAAACAGTAGATACCGTTTCAAAACGCCCAGATTTTAAATTAAAACTAGACAAAATTGCCTTGTCGAAAATTGATATAGCTTATGATAATAAAGATTCCAGATTAGATTCTGGAATAAAATTAGGAAACTTAAATTTAACAGTAAATGAAATCGATCTTACAAAACAGCTTTTGGATTTTGATACTTTTGAAGTTAAAAATCTTAAAGGAAATCTACGTTTGGGTGCAAAAGATAAGCAAATCGAAGCACCAAACCTCGACACAACAGCCATAAAACAAGCGGGCTGGAAAGTAAAATTAAACCAAGTTGATTTAGAAAATATTGCTTTCAAATTTGATGACATGCAATCGAAACCTGTTTCAAAAGGGATTGATTATGCGCATATGGATTTGAGTAAATTCAACTTCGAAGCAGAGAAATTATATTACGGAAATGATACAATTTCTGGAAATATCAAAGCCTTAACCGCTAACGAAAAAAGCGGTTTGCAGATTCAAGCTTTAAAAACCAATTTCTTTTACGGACCTAAAAATGCTTCGCTGGAGAATTTGTATTTAAAAACGCCACAAACGCTTGTACAAGATAAAGTTAAGGCGCAATACAAATCAATTGCATCGCTTCAGAAAGATTTGGGGAATCTTGCCATTGATGCGAATCTAAAACAGTCAAAAATCGGTTTCAAAGATATTTTGCTTTTTGTTCCAGATTTGCAAAAACAGAATCCGTTTAAAAGCAATCCAAATGCGATTCTGTATGTGGATAGTCGTGTAAGTGGAAAAGTAAATAATTTGGATATTTCGAAATTCGAAATGAGCGGAATCGGTACTACAAAAGTTTCCCTTTCGGGGAAAATTGCCGGACTTCCTGATGCTCAAAAAGCCTTTTATGATTTGAATATCAAGAAGATTTCTAGTACTTCAAAAGACATTAATATGTTTGTGCCAGCGGGAACAATTCCGAAAAACATTCAATTGCCTTCGCAGTTAAATCTTCAAGGAAAATTTAAAGGTTCGGTACAGAATTTTAAAACCAATCTAGCTTTAAACAGCAGTTTCGGTAATGCAAAAGTGGATGCTTTGTTTGATCAGCGAATCAAGAAAAAAGAAAAATACGATGCAACAGTTTCACTGCAAGAATTTGATTTAGGGCGATTAATAAAAAACGATTCAATAGGGAAAATTACGCTTAAAGCGAAAGTTAAAGGAAATGGTTTAGATCCAAAAACCGCAAATGCAGCGATTGATGGTTTGGTACAGAAAGCGGTTTTTAATCGATACACTTATAAAGATTTAGCTTTAAAAGGAAATATCGAAAATGGTTCTTTTGCAGTAAAATCGGGAATGAAAGATCCGAACTTAAATTTTGAATTAACAGCTAGCGGAGACACAAAAGAGAAATATCCGACTGTAAAATTAAAACTGAATCTGGATATTGCCGATTTGGAAAAACTGAATCTGCATGCCGGCCCAATGAAACTTCGCGGAAATGTTGATGCTGATATCACCAATAGCAATCCTGATTTCTTAAACGGAAAAGTGTTTCTATCTAATATTCAGATTCTGCAAGCTGCCGAACCAATTGTCTTAGATTCTATTCGTGTTTTTGCTTTCGCGGATAAAGACAGCAATTCGATAAAAATTTCGTCTCAGTTTCTAAAAGCAGAAGTGGTTGGAAAATATAAATTGACGACTTTGGCCAATTCCATTCAAAAATCATTATCGAAATATATTGATTTGAAAAACCCGAAAGTCAACGCAGAATCTGATGAACAAAGATTGGCATTTATGCTCAAGGTTGACAACGATCCAGTCCTTTTTAAATTATTGCCGAAATTGACAGGTTTAGAACCATTTACGATTAGTGGAAAATATAATAATCAGACAGATTCTTTAGAAGTAAAAGGAACGATTCCGAGAATTGTTTATGCCAGCAACACGATTTCTGACGGAAAAATAAATATTGAAGCCAAAGAAAATGCTTTAGAATATTCTATTTCTGTGGCTACAATTGAAAGCGGTTCTTTAAAAATTCCGTTTACAAGTCTGAGTGGAGAGGTTCAGAATAATATTCTGACCTACGCGCTTGAAGTTCAAGATGCCAAGCAAAAACAGCAATATTTTATCGCGGGTGAATTTAAAGCTGAAGATTCTAAAAACATTGTAAAACTAAATCCTGAGAGCTTTATTCTAAATTACGACAAATGGAATGTCGATCCAGAAAACGCAATTGAAATTGGAGATAAACGACTTTATGTCAATAAATTCAATTTGAATAATAACGGAAACGAGTTAAAAATTCAGTCTCAGGGAACGCAGGACAACGCGCCTTTGCAAGTCGATTTTGTAAACTTCAAAATTGAGACCATTATGAACATGGTTAAAAAAGACGAATTACTAATGCAAGGTATGCTGAATGGAAACGCGGTGGTTGAAAACGTAATGACGAGCCCTACTTTTACTTCAGATTTAAAAATTGATGATTTTACTTTTAAAGGATCAAAAGTTGGTGATTTAGAAATAAAAGTAGATAATAAAACGGCCAATACGCTTGCGGCAAATGTAACGTTAAGTGACGAAGGAAATGACTTGAAGTTAACGGGAGATTATCAGCTAGATGCAGGGAATTTTGATTTGGATTTAGTGATAAACAAACTGAATATCAAAAGCATTCAAGGTTTCAGTATGGATAATATTACAGAAGGAACCGGTTATTTGTCTGGAAATTTTAAAGTCACAGGAAATACGTCAGCTCCTCAAGTTAATGGAGAATTAAATTTTAATGATGCTGGTTTTAGAGTGACTCAGCTGAATTCTTATTTCAAGGTAAAACAAGAAAAAATAGCCATTAACAACGGAACTATTTCTTTTGATAAATTCTCGCTTTTAGATGAAAATGACAACGAATTATTTGTAGACGGAGACATTAAAACGACTGATTTTAAAGCATACAATTTTGATTTATTAGTTCAAGCAGACGATTTTAGAGCAATAAATTCTAAAGCAAAAGACAACGATTTGTTCTATGGAGATTTATTTTTAGATACAAAATTAAATATCAAAGGTAATCTGGACAGTCCTGTTGTAGACGGAACAGTTAAAATAAATAAAGAGACCAAATTTACAGTGGTGCTGCCTCAGTCAGATCCTTCAATTGCAGATCGTGAAGGAATTGTAGAGTTTGTGGATGAAGATAATATGTATCTGAAACAAACTGTTGAAATGCAGAACAAACTGAATCAGTCGGAGCTAAAAGGCATGAACGTGAACGTTGCCATTACTATCAACAAAGAAGCTGAACTGAATTTGATTATCGATAAAGGAAATGGTGACTATCTAAGATTAAAAGGTGAAGCAGAATTGGTTGGAGGAATCGATCAGTCGGGTAAAACTACTTTGACAGGGAAATACGAGTTCAATGAAGGTGCTTACGAAATGAACTTTAATGGAATTAAAAGAAAATTCGATCTTCAAAAAGGCAGTTATATTACTTGGAATGGCGAACCGACACTTGCCAATGTCAATATTACGGCAATCTATAAAGTAGAAACAGCTCCAATTGATTTGCTTGGAAATCAATTGGCGAGTGTGGAACCTGCAATTCGAAATACGTATAAACAAAAATTGCCATTTAATACTTTATTAAAAATGAATGGCGAATTGATGAAACCAGAAATTTCTTTTGGAATTGAACTTCCAGATGGAAATTATAATGTTTCTTCAGACGTTGTTTCAGCTACACAAACCAAGTTAAAACAGCTCGAACAAGATCCAGCAGAATTAAACAAACAGGTTTTTGCTCTTTTATTATTAAACCGATTTGTAGGCGAAAATCCGTTTGCGAGCGAGAGTGGCGGTACAAGTGCAGAAACGTTGGCAAGACAGAGTGTGAGTAAAATACTTTCGCAGCAATTAAACAATTTGGCAAGTGATCTTATTACAGGTTTTGAAGTCAATTTTGATTTAGAATCTACGGAAGATTATACAACGGGAACTATGGAAAACCGCACCGACCTGAATGTGGAAGTTTCGAAACGATTATTAGACGACCGATTGAAAGTAACCGTAGGAAGCAGTTTTGGTGTTGAAGGACAGGAGCGCGCCAATGAAGAAAGTACCAATATTGCCGGCGACGTTGCCCTAGATTATCAATTGACCAAGGACGGGCGTTATGTTGTTCGTGCCTACAGAAAAAACCAATATCAGGTTGCCGTTGAAGGGCAAGTGGTAGAAACGGGTGTTGGTTTTATTATCACGATGAGTTACAATAAATTCAGAGAACTTTTCCACCGTACCGAGGCTGAGAAAGAATTGATTAAAGAAGAAAAAATAAGAAAAGAGAAAGAAAAGCAGAAAAAAAAGGAAGCAAAGGAAAAAGAGAAACTGCAGGAAAATCAGGAAGAAAACAAAATTGAAGGAAATGAGCAAAAAACATAATCATACAACAAACTATTTTACAAAATGTGTGGCACTGTTTTCCTTGTTTTTTGTTTTAGGATGCAGCAACACAAAATATCTTCCAGAAGGTGACTTTTTATATGTTGGAGGTTCAGTAAAAGTCAAAGATTCGGTCATTAAAAAGAAAGATAGAAAAGCACTAGAGACTGAATTGGAAGGTTTATTGCGCCCAAAACCAAATAAAACCTTCTTAGGTTTACGTCCAAAATTATGGTTTTATAATATTGCAGGAACGCCTAAAAAAGACAAAGGATTTAGATATTGGCTTAAAAATAAAGTGGGAGAAGAACCAGTGCTTTTCAGTAAAGTCGATTTAGATTATAATGCATCGGTTTTACGAAATTATGCTGAAAACAAAGGCTATTTTAAAACCCGTGTCAGTGCCGATTCTACCGTTCGAAACAAAAGAGCAACCGCAGAATATGTTGTAACGCCAAGAAAACAATACATTATCAAAAGCTTGACTTTTCCAGATGATTCGCTTAAAATGTCAAAAATAATTGGTCGTTCAAGCCGAAGAAGTCTTTTAAAAGTTGGAAAACCTTATGATTTGGATCTAATAAAAGCCGAAAGAGAACGTATTGATGCGAGATTAAAAGAGAAAGGATATTATTATTTTAATCCAGATTACCTTCTGGCGCAGGTTGACAGTAGTAAGGGCGATCATGAAGTGAAGATTAAAATCGTAATCAAAAATGAAACGCCTGCAAAAGCGCTCAGAGCTTATAAAATCAATAAAATATTTGTGTACCCAAATTATTCGCTGGCAAACGATAGTATGGTCTACAGGCAGAGAGACATTAAACAATACAAAGATTTCACGATAATTGATACGGCAGATACTTTCAAACCAAGAGTTTTTGATCGAACCATTTATTTCAAAAAAGGCGATTTATACAATAGAAAAGATCATAATCTAACGTTGAATCGTTTCGTCAATCTTGGAACATTCAGCTTTGTTAAAAACGAATTTAAACCTTCTGACAGTATTGATAATGCTTTAGATTCGTATTATTTCCTAACACTTTTGCCAAAGAAATTCATTCGAGTTGAGGTTTTAGGAAAAACAAACTCGGCAAGTTATACGGGAACGGAAGTGAACCTGAATTGGAATAATAGAAACTTTCTGAAAGGAGCAGAAGTGTTTACAGCTTCAGTTTTTGGAGGTGCCGATTTCCAGCTTGGAGGACCAAATAAAGGAAAAAACATTTATAAACTTGGAGCTGAAGTTAGCCTCACTTGGCCAAGATTTATTACGCCATTTAATATCGAGGGAAATAGCGAATATGTGCCAAGAACCAAAGCAACAATTCGTTACGAATATCAAAAAAGAACACAGCTTTATGCGTTGAATTCTTTTAATACTTCGTTTGGTTATCTATGGAAAGAAAACATTCGAAAAGAACATCAATTGAATGTAATCGATGTGACCTATGTTAGTCCAAATCATGTGACACCAGAATATCAGCAAGATATTGATGACGATCCAGCATTAGGAAAAGTGATTGAAAAACAATTGATTTTTGGCCCAACTTACAATTATACGTATACCAATACGATGCAGAAAAGAAGAAAGCATACCATATATTTTAATGGCGAATTGGATTTAGCAGGAAATATTACAGGTTTGGTCACAGGAGCAGATTATAATAATAATCAAAAAACAATTTTTGATGTGCCATTTAGCCAATATGTCAAAATAAGATCCGATTTTAGACATTATATGAAGCTTGGGAAAGAAAGTGAATTGGCCAGTCGATTAATTGTGGGTGCTGGATTTGCATACGGAAATTCCCGAACGCTACCAACATCCAAACAATTTGTTGTAGGAGGAACCAACAGTATCCGAGCTTTTAGAGCACGAACATTGGGACCTGGAAGTTATGTTATACCAGAAAGTACAAATATTAATTATACACCCGATCAATCTGCCGATTTAAAGCTGGAATTCAATACTGAATATCGTGCTAAATTGTTTAGCATTGTAAGAGGAGCAGTATTTTTTGATGCAGGAAATATTTGGCTTTTGCATGCCGATCCAGATAAAGCAGGCGCTGAAATCTCAAAAGATTTTATGAAAGAAATCGCCATAGGAGCGGGAGTAGGTTTAAGATTCGATTTGTCGTTTTTAGTTTTAAGAACCGATTTAGCCATTCCGCTTCGAAATCCAGCCTTGCCAGACGGACAAAGATGGGTAATTGATGATATTGATTTTGGAAGCAGTTCCTGGAGAAAAGACAATCTGATTCTAAACATCGCGATTGGATATCCGTTCTAACTTTTTGCGGTTTTTTTCGCCACGAATTTACGAATTAACACAATTAAATACGTGCTAGAATTTTATTTCTCGAATTTAATTTGTGAAATTGAAAGATATTTTATCTCAAAGAGATTAGCGAAAATTCGTGAATTCGTGGCGAAAAAAGAAAAAATTTCGTGGCGAAAAAAACTAAAAAATAACTAAATTGGCCTAAAATATTTTAGAGAATGCAAAACTTGATCAAGAGAATTATAGGTGTCGGTGTTATTGTTTTACTGATTGTTCTGGCTTTTAAATATTGCCAATTCAAAAAAGAAGACGATTCTGATATCGAATACAATACCAATTTGATTCAGCAGCAGATTCTTAACGTTGGAAAACTAGTAGTTACCGAAGGTCATTTTTCTGAAGTTGTGACGTATAAAAACCAGCAGAAGTACTTTCTAGATATGATTTCTTTTGAAAAGAAAGCGCTAATTGTGGTCAATGCCGATGTTACAGTTGCTTACGATTTGCATCAAATGAAATATGATATTGATGAGAAAAACAAAACCATCACGATTTTAAATATTCCTAAAGAAGAAATTAAAATCAATCCCGATATTAAGTTTTATGATGTAGAACAAAGCAAACTGAATCCGTTTACGGGAGACGATTACAATAAAATCAACAAATCGGTAAAAGCTAATCTGGCAAAAAAAATCGAAAATTCACCTCTTAAAAAGAATGCCCAAAACCGACTAATCAGCGAGTTGTCTAAGATTTTAATTCTAACCAATTCAATGGGTTGGAAACTTCAATACAACGGAAAAACTATCGAATCTGAAAAAGAATTTACAGAAGATCTTAAATTGTAGGCTTTTGCCACGAAGACGTTAAGGCACGAAGTTTTTGTTTTTAAAAGATAAAAGTTCAAAGCAGCAGAGCTACAAAGATTTTCTCTCAATCTTGTCATTTCGATTTATATAATAAAGCAAAATGTTTTTTTTAGGAGCTAATCCCGCTATACGTTACAATCTTTTTTATTTTTAAAGAAAAAATAAAAAAGGATTTCCACTTCTATCGGGGCTAGGATATCCATTTCATAAAAGTTTTCGTTTTTTATCAGAAATGACAACGTTGAGTGAAAACTCTGCAACTTCGCGACTTTGCGAGATTAAAAAAATCTGCGCACATCAGCATAAATCAATAAAAATCTGCGTGAAATAAAAAACTGTGCGACTTCGCGACTTTGCGAGATTAAAAAAATCTGCACACATCAGCTTAAATCAATAAAAATCTGCGTGAAATAAAAAACTTTGCGACTTCGCGACTTTGCGAGATTAAAAAAAATCTGCACACATCAGCATAAATCAATAAAAATCTGCGTGAAATAAAAAAACTTCGCGTCTTAGTGCCTTCGTGGCAAAAAAACTTTAAACTTTCGCAGTAGAAAAAATCAAATCCAAACCGCCAGAAATCAAGTGAGCGACTTCACGACGTTTTGCTTTCAATTGCTCTAAATGATTTAATACTTCTTGTAATAATTCCGTTTCATTAGAATCTCTTAGAAGTTCAACTATTTCGACAGAAAGCAGCCAGTCATTTTTATGATTTTCTTTTAATTTGTTAAAGATATTTTGAAGTTCCGTTTTGTTTTCTTTGTTTTCACGAATGGTACGAACAGAAGCATATAAAATCTCCAATTCGTCACGTTCATCCGTATGTTTTGCTTTGATTGTTTTTGTTGAAGGAACGATATTAATTAAATCAAAACTATTGACATCAGCTGGACCAGAAAAAGCAGAAATCACTTTTTTACCAATCGCCATATCATAGTTGCCCCATTCTGGTTGGAACAAAATCGTTTCGCCGTGAGTTACAGTACAATTTCTAAAACTGATTAGAATAATTTCTCCATGTAAATTTCGTGATCCCGTAATGATTTCACCTTCGACTATAATATTGCCTTCAAATTCCAGTTTTACAGTTTCATTTTCAACAATGCTATAAGCTTGCAAATCCTTCGGACTCATATCTTCAATTGCCAGATTAAACCCTTTCAATTTCCCAATCGGACTACCAAATCCGTGTGGATGGGTTAGAGTTCCGTGGCCGACTAATTCTTTTTCGCGGTAAGAAAGTGCTGTTTTTCCAGTAGTTTGAATATAAACAGGTTTATGATCTTCTTCAATTACATTGGTAAAAACTCCTGAAATTTGTAAACCAGTACTCAATTCAATTGTTCCTAAAGCATTTGATTGGATCAATTTCTGAATTCCAGAAAGTCCCCCAGTTCGCAAAGCCATTTTATTAGCAAACTCTTCTAAAATCAAACTCAAATGAGAAAAAGTAGGAGTTACATAAAGCTGAGGCTGTAATTGCGTAATATCAAAATTCTGATTGGCTGCCGAAATATCATAAGGAATTTTCTTCACATTATCGGTCATGCAATGGGCGCTTTCGCCAATTGAAGAAAGCAATCCCGCACCGTAAATTTTCGGATTTTCAACAGTTCCAATCAATCCATATTCAACTGTCCACCAATGCAGGTTTCGAATTTGAGCCATTTCAGATAATTCGCCCATATCATTTTGCAAATCGGCAACTGCTTTTTCAGCTTCGTCGATTTTTTCCTGCGGCGTATCTTCTGCTTCTTTTAGAATAGAAAGCAGACGAATCGCTTCGTACATCTGATAATCTTTATCCGAAGAAATCGCTTTGCATCCAATTTCGCCAAAACGTCTCAAATATTCAGCATATTCAGGATTGGCAATAATAGGAGCGTGGCCAGCACCTTCGTGAATAATATCTGGAGCTGGAGTATATTCAATATGTTCTAATTGTCTAATGTCTGAAGCAATCACCAAAACATTATACGCTTGAAATTCCATAAAAGCATTTGGCGGAATAAATCCGTCAACGGCAACCGCAGCCCAGCCTATTTCGCTCAGAATTCGGTTCATGCCGTACATGCTCGGAATAGAATCAATTTCGATTCCTGTTTTGCGTAAACCTTCCAAATAAGAATGATGTGCAACCTTAGAAAGATAATCTACATTTTTACGCATAACATATCGCCAAACCGCTTGATTGATAGGAGTGTAATCGCTATAATCTTGAGGTTTAATAAATTGCTTTAAATGCTTAGGCAATCGCTCTAATAACGGATTGGTTTCAATATTTGGATTCATTTCGCAAACGATGTAGATTAGATTGTAAAATTACGAATTTACAGCTCGATTTTTTACCATCTATCACAAAATTTTTATTCGAAAGTGGGTTTTGTTGCGTTTTATTGATTTTGAAGCTTTACTAAAAAAGTGTTTTTAACAATCGTTATTGTCAAAACTTACTCTTTCCATTTCGCTGGTATATTTTTCAATCTCTTTTTTTGTCATTGAAACTTCTTTCAATTCAATTTTCAACTGTTTTTTGGTGTCGGGACTAATCCATAGACCGGAAAAAGTATTGCCAACCTTCTTTAAAATCAAAACACCGCTGAAACCGTGTTCGACCATAACAAATTCATTTTCAACCTTTTTATTTTGAGTGATATAGACCTGAATCCATTTGTTTGATTTATAACGATACATTGAGGCATAATCCAGTTCGGCATTACATTGGTTTTCACTTGTTTGAATATATAATGTAATGGGAGTTTTTCCGTCAAAAGTTCCTTTGTATAGATTAGAGGCAGGAGTTTGAGATTGTGCTTTTGATTGACTTAAAAAAGAGAAACAGATAATAATAAGTAGGATTACTTTTTTCATAAATAAAAGAATATAGATTTGGGTTAATTCATTTATTCAAATATAAAGCTCTGGTTGTTATTTGAAAGAAAATTTCTAAGATTTTTTTGTTGAGTTCCTAAGCTCGTTCTCTGCATTTCTAAAATATTCAATTTTATGGCTAAACATAAAAGCCATATTGGTTGCGCGCATTTTGGCTTCTTCCGTAATTGGCCCTGCAAACTGGGCATCAATTGTAGAATTAAAAATGGCAATCCAGCGGTCAAAATGGGTTTTGTCTACAGGCAATTGCTTGTGTGGCGGAAATGGAGTTCCAGAATAAGCGCGAACATCAAACAAAATGGTTTGCCAGAAACCATACATTTTTTGTAAATGCGGCTCCCAACGATCTTGCAGTTTGTCATTAAATATTGGACCAATTAAATCGTCTTTTCTAACATTAGCATAAAAGCTGTTTACCATTTGCTGAATGTCTTCTATAGTAGAAATATCTTTTAAAGCTGTCATTTTATTGTATTTAAGGTAAACTGCAAAAATACAGTTTATCTTTCTTTTGCTTAACTGATAATTGTCATATACCCTTTAATTGCTGGCAAAATGACAATTTGTAAGGATTTGTATAGATTTTTTATTTTATGATGAGTTATTGCGATTTTTAACGGTAAGTTTTTTATGATTTTTTATATTTTAAAATATTGTTTTACAGTATTTTGGAAAACAATTCGATGAGTTTTTGTTATATCAATTTTTTTAAATTGATGTGTATTTGTAAAGTTTAAAAAATAAGAATGCTGCAAAAATACTCTTAATATTGTGATGTTTTAGTAAAATAAAACGGATTAAATGAGAAAAAACTAATTATCAAACCAAAACCACAAAAAATGCACAAAACTACTCAAACACCTACAGATCGGGTATGTAAAGCGTTGAAACTTGTATGTTGCAGTACGCTTTTATTTATGAACAGCTTAAATGCTCAGACGGTAACTCCTTGGATAACCTCAGGAGATCAAAGTAAACTGCTTCAACAACAGTCAACAGTAAGTTTCGGAACCAATTCAGGAACCAATCCTTCAACTGTAACAGTAAATGCAGGAACTACTTATCAAACTATGGACGGCTTCGGATACACCCTTACCGAAGGAAGCTGCGAAGTTATTGCTGGAATGGCCACCACTCAGCAAAACCAATTACTGAATGATTTATACAACCCTACTACTGGATTAAACGCTAGTGTAGTTCGTATTAGTATTGCCGCTTCAGACTTAAGCAGTTCTTCCTACAGTTACAATGAAACTTCTGGAGATACAAATATGAACAATTTTAGCTTAAATGGACCAGATTTGACCTATTTAATTCCGATCATTAAAAAAATCCAGCTGATAAATCCAAACATTAAAATTCTAGCAACACCATGGTCAGCGCCAAGATGGATGAAAACGAATGGTTCATGGATAGGAGGAAGTCTGCAGACACAATATTATGCGGCTTATGCAAAATATTTTGTAAAATACCTTCAGGCAATGCAGGCACAGGGAATTCCGATTTGGGCCATTACTCCTCAAAACGAACCTGAAAATCCGCACAACGAGCCGAGTATGCTGATGAATTCTACAGAACAAAAGAATTTTATCAATCAGCAATTAGGGCCTCAAATGGCGGCAGCTGGTTTCGGAAATGTAAAAATTATTGCTTTCGATCATAACTGCGATAATACAGCTTATCCAATTGATGTTTTAAATAACAGCAGTTATGTTGATGGCGCTGCATTTCACTTGTATTTAGGGAACATTTCAGCAATGTCAACGGTAAAAAATGCTACTAATAAAAACGTTTATTTTACAGAACAATATACGGGTGCCGGAGGAAATTTTGGCGGTGATTTTGGTTGGCACATGCAAAATGTAGTTATCGGAAGCACAACAAACTGGTCTAAAACAGTTTTAGAATGGAATGCTGCTAATAATCCAAGTATGGGGCCGAGAACACCTGGAGGCTGCACTACTTGTTTAGGAGCAATTACCGTAAACAATAGTACCAGTTATACTAAAAATGTGGCGTACTATATTATTGGTCAAATTTCAAAATTTGTTAAGCCAGGTGCTGTGCGAATTGCAGCTTCAAGCTCAAGCGGAAGCATTCTTTCTGTCGGTTTTAAAAACCCCGACGGGTCTACCGCATTGGTAGTTTACAATTCAGGCGGATCATCCAATACGATAAAAGTGGTTTCAGGATCGTCAGCATTCAACTATGCAGTTCCAGCTTCTTCTGCGGTGACATTTAATTGGGGAGTATCAAATCCGGTAGCAGTTACAGGAGTTAGTGTAAGCCCAACCTCTGCGACAATTGCGGCAGGGCAGTCACAGCAATTAACCGCGACTGTTTCGCCAAGCAATGCCACAAATAAAGCTGTTAATTGGAGTTCAAGCAATACTTCAGTTGCGACAGTAAATTCAAACGGATTGGTGTCTGCAATTGCTGCAGGAAATGCTACAATTACGGCTACAACTGTTGATGGAGCTAAAACGGCTACAAGTGCGATTACAGTAACGGCTGGCTCTACAGGTTTTCCAGGTTATTACAATATTATTTCTAGAAACAGCAATAAAGGTTTAGATGTTGCAGATAATGCGACAACAAGCGGAAGCAGAATTCAGCAATACGATATTACAAACGGAGGAGGAAGCAACCAGCGTTGGAAATTTGTTTCTGACGGAAGCGGCAATTATTACATCATCGTAAAATCAACAGGAATGTATTTGGCTGTTGAAAATAATGGAACTGGCGATGGCTTAAAAGTACAGCAGAAAAGCTTCTCAGCTTCAAACGAATTTAAATGGACGGTAACAAGTCTTGGTACTGGATATTATAAAATTATAAATGTAAACAGCGGCAAATCGCTAGATGTGGAGAATGTTTCTACAGCAAATGGCGCTAACATTCAGGTTTGGGCTTATACTGGAGGTTTAAATCAGCAGTGGCAATTGGTGCAAGTTGAATCTTCGGCTGCAAAAAGTGCTTTGGCAGTAGAAACTGTTGCAGTTGAGAATACAAGTTCAAATGATATGACGGTTTTTGTCGATGAAGCAGACGATGCTTTAAAAATTGCTACCAATCACGAAGGAGATGCTGATGTTCAGATTTTCAATATCACTGGACAGCCAGTTTTAAAGAAGAATGTAAATTTTGTAAAAGGAAATCAAGCTAAAATCGAAATTTCTAGATTGCCAAAAGGCGTTTACATTGTAAAAGTTAATGATAGTAAAGGTTCTTATTCGAAAAAGATCTTGAAGCAATAATTACATCCACAATTCAATTAGTAATTTGTATTGAATTTGAAAAGGCTGCCATCCCATCTGGCAGCCTTTGTTTTTTATTTTAGCCAATCAATTGTGTAAACAAATCCTGATTGTCATTTAGGTACTGAAATTCAAAACCATTTTCGGTCATTTTCAGTTTGATTGGCATAATATCATTTTTGTTTTTCAATTCTAAACCAACCACAACAGAACCTACTTCGCGGCTGTTTTTCTTAGCAAATTGAAAATAAGTGATATCATCGTCTGGACCTAAAATATTATTGACAAATTCTTTTAATGCTCCAGGTCGTTGCGGGAACTGAATCATAAAATAATGCATCAAGCCTTCGTAAAGCAAAGAACGCTCTTTTATTTCGGCAGTTCTTTCGATATCATTATTGCTTCCGCTGACAATGCAAACCACATTTTTGCCTTTAATTTTTTCTTTATAAAAATCCAAAGCAGCAATTGTCAAAGCGCCTGCAGGTTCCACAACCATTGCTTCTTCATTATACAGTCTTAAAATGGTAGTGCAAACTTTGCCTTCTGGAACCAGAATAATATCTTCTAGATTGTATCGGCAGATTTCAAAAGTTTTATCGCCAACTTGTTTTACCGCTGCGCCATCGACAAATTTGTCAATTGTTTTTAAAGCGGTATTTTTATTCTCTTCGATTGAAGTTTTCATAGAAGGCGCTCCTTTGGGTTCAACCCCAATTATTTTGGTATGCGGACTTAAATGCCTGAAAACTTCAGACAAACCAGATGCCAGCCCGCCGCCGCCGATGGGAACAAAAACATAATCGATTGGCTCTTTAAAACTTTCTAAGATTTCTAATCCAACAGTTCCTTGCCCGGCAATTACTTTTTCATCATCAAAAGGATGGATAAAGGTTTTATGATTTTTGATGGCATCTGCTGTTGCAGAAGCATAAGCATCATCAAAAGTATCTCCTGTTAAAACAATTTCGACAAACGATTTTCCGAATAGCTGTACTTGTTTTACCTTTTGCTTTGGAGTGATTTTTGGCATGTAAATTTTACCAGGAATCTTTAAAAGATTGCAGGAATAAGCAACACCTTGCGCGTGATTTCCAGCGCTAGCGCAAACAATTCCGTTGGCGCTTTCTTTTTCATTTAAAGAAGAAATCTTATTGTACGCACCCCGAATTTTATACGAACGAACAATTTGTAAATCTTCTCTTTTTAATAAAATAGTAGATTCAAATTCGTCTGAAAGATTTAAATTTTGAGTCAGGGGAGTGGCAGCAACGACATCCTCGAGCTGCTTTTTTGCGTTTAATACTTCGTTAAATAAATTCATAGTGTTTAGGTTTTTTTTGCCACAGATTAAAAGGATTACAAGGATTTTTTAATCTGTGTGAATATTTTTTTTTAGCCACGAATTCACGAATTTCTATGATTTCATCTTCAGAAGGAAATCTGCAGAAAAATAATCTGCGAAAATTTGTGCAATTTGTGGTTGAATATTTTTTTTCGTCAAACAGCAAAAAAAATTCGTGAATTCGTGGCTAACTTTTTATCATTAAAAATAAAAAACCTCCCAATTGGGAGGTTTCTATACATTATATTTTACATACTTATATAACACCTCGCCACTACTGCTGAATTGCAATAATGCTAATAATAGCGATAATAATGTTAGTATAGTTTTTCATTTTTCTAGCTGATTGAAAAGCAAATGTAAATAATTATTTTTTTACTGGCGGATATTGAGCCAAAATTTTGCCTACAAACTCAGCAATTCTTTCATCTTTTTTATCGATGTTTCTTGTCAAAGTTCCAACACCTTCACCTTGCCAGATCATTTCTTTCTTTTTAGCATCGATCAAATCAATGTATAAAGTTCCTTCTGTAGAAGTAGAAACAGTTGTCTGGTTTCCTCCGTACATCATCCACGGATTCCAACCCCAGCCCCAGCCGTAACCCCAGCCAGCACTAAATTGGTTTACATCTACCTGCTCTCTCGATTTTGTGAAAATGTTTATCAATAAATCTGGATTTTCGCTTTTGGTAAAACCTTTAGCCTGCATCTGGTCATCAATAGCGCGTAGAATTCTTCTTTTGTCTAAATCTGATATTTCAACCTTGTCAATTCCGGGCTTAAAATAAGCGTATGTTTTATAAGGTGCAAAATCGACAGTTTTGTCATAATCAGAATAAACAGTCACAGTACTGCATGAAGTAAGTACCAGCAGCAGTAAAAACGGAATTAACTTTAGTGTTTTCATATATTCAAAAATTAAATGTTCAGTTTTAGTTAAAGCAAACTTTCGTCAACTAGATTTGGTAAAGTCACTTTTAATAAAGGCTCAACTTCCATTGCACGTTTTATAGCAAAAACAGCACCTTCATTGCGAGCCCAGCTTCTTCTTGAAATTCCGTTGTTAACATCCCAGAAAAGCATTGATGCTAAACGCTTTGAAGCCTCAGTAGAACCATCAAGAACCATACCAAAGCCACCATTTATAACCTCTCCCCAGCCAACTCCGCCGCCGTTGTGGATTGATACCCAAGTTGCTCCTCTAAAGCTGTCTCCAATTACATTATGAATCGCCATATCGGCCGTAAAGCGAGATCCGTCATATATATTTGAAGTTTCTCTATACGGAGAATCGGTTCCCGAAACATCATGATGATCGCGTCCTAAAACCACAGCACCAATTTCGCCTTTTGCAATCGCCTGATTAAAAGCTTCGGCAATCTTGATTCGACCTTCTGCATCGGCATAAAGAATACGAGCTTGTGAACCTACTACCAATTTGTTTTCTTGTGCACCTTTAATCCATTTAATGTTATCCTGCATTTGCTGCTGAATTTCATTTGGAGCCGTTTTAGCCATTTCTTCTAAAACTTCACATGCAATGGCATCCGTTCTTAATAAATCTTCAGGTTTTCCAGAAGTACAAACCCAGCGGAAAGGCCCAAATCCGTAATCGAAACACATTGGACCCATAATATCCTGAACATAACTTGGATATTTAAAATCGATATTATTTGGAGCCATAACATCAGCTCCAGCGCGTGAAGCTTCTAATAAAAAGGCATTTCCGTAATCAAAGAAGTATGTTCCTTTTGCAGTATGTTTATTGATTGCATCTGCATGTCGGCGTAAAGATTCCTGAACTTTTTCTTTGAATAGTTCTGGATTTTCAGCCATCATCTTATTAGCATCTTCAAATGAAATTCCGACTGGATAATAACCGCCAGCCCAAGGATTATGCAATGAAGTCTGGTCTGATCCTAAATCAATTTTGATATTTTCTTTATCGAAACATTCCCAAACATCAACCACATTTCCTAAGTAGGCAATAGAAACCGTTTCTTTTTTGGCTTTCGCCGAATGTACTCTCGCAACCAATTCTTCGGTAGAAGTCACCACTTCATTAATCCAACCTTGTTCGTGACGAATTTTTGTAATCTTCGGATTTACCTCAGCACAAACCGTGATACAGCCTGCAATATTTCCAGCTTTTGGCTGCGCGCCCGACATTCCGCCAAGACCAGAAGTTACAAATAAACTTCCTTCTGGATTTTGTTTTATCTTTCTAAAACCGTTTAAAACTGTAATGGTTGTTCCGTGTACAATTCCCTGTGGGCCAATGTACATATAACTTCCCGCTGTCATTTGTCCGTATTGAGAAACGCCTAACGCGTTCATTTTTTCCCAATCATCAGGTTTAGAATAATTAGGGATTACCATTCCGTTAGTTACAACTACTCTCGGCGCTTCTTTATGCGAAGGGAATAATCCCATAGGATGACCTGAGTACATCGTTAAAGTCTGCTCATCTGTCATTTCAGACAAATATTGCATCGTCAATAAATATTGCGCCCAGTTCTGGAAAACCGCTCCATTTCCGCCATACGTAATTAATTCATGCGGATGTTGCGCAACGGCATAATCCAGATTGTTCTGAATCATGTGCATGATCGCTTTTGCCTGCAATGATTTTCCAGGATATTCATCGATTGGTCTCGCGTACATTTTATAATCTGGACGAAGACGATACATATAAATACGCCCGTAAGTTTCTAATTCTTCTGAAAATTCAGGAATTAATTCGGCATGATGTTTTGGATCGAAATAACGCAAAGCATTTTTCAGTGCCAGTTTTTTTTCTTCAGCCGAAAGAATTTCTTTTCTTTTCGGAGCATGATTTATTGCCGGATCATATGCTTGCTTTGGTGGTAATATTGAAGGTATTCCTTGTTGTATTTGTTCTTTGAAAGTCATTTTTTTTTAAAGGTGCTAAGTTGCTGAGGTTCTAAGTTTCTAAGCTTTAGATTCTTCGAGCAAATGTTTTGTTGTTTTTAAATAATATGTCGCCCCGCTGGGGCTCAAATTCTTGCTGGCTATTTTTTTCTATAAATATTTAACTCCTCTGGAGTTTTAAGCCTTGGAAAGGCGAAATATTTATAGAAAAATCATATCCCTAAACAAAAAGCTCCAGCGGAGCGAAATATCAGATTCTCAATTGGAATTTGGTTCCGAAGCCTCGGGATAAAAATTGGAATTTTCCAATAATTATCTAATTCACAAATTGTCACATTTTCTAATTAAAAAACTAGGGATAACGGATATCCGACCGATGATACGACTTATAAATCGTAATCTTAAATTTTCTTGAACGAATATCCATGTCTATATTTTAGATTTTAGATTGTTGATTTTAGATTGGAATTTGGAATTTAAAAAATTGGAATTTTAAATAATTATCCAATTCTCAAATTGGCACATTTTCTAATTAAGAATAAACTTCCTCATTTACACAAAACGGCATTTTCTTATTTTCAAAAAGCGCAATTATATTTTGTGCGGCACAAACTGCCATTCCGTTTCTAGCTTCGTAAGTTGCTGAACCAATATGCGGTAAAACACAACAATTTGGAAACGACAATAACGGATTGTCTGACTTCATAGGTTCCGGGTTTGTAACGTCAAGTCCTGCTCCCCAAATAATATTGTTAGTTAAAGCTTCGAATAAATCTTCTTCATTTTGAAATTTTCCTCTTGCTGTGTTGATGAAAATCGCATTATTTTTCATTTTTGCGAAAGCATCTTTATTGAAAATCTCATTATTTTCTTCGCTATAATTAGAATGAATGCTCAAAACATCACTTTGTGAAAGTAAAGTTTCAAAATCTACTAATTTCGCATCCAACTCCTTTTCAGCGATTTCATTATGAGAACGATTATGATAAATAATATTCATTCCGAATGCGGCTTTGCATTTTTTAGCCATTTCAAAACCAATTCTTCCTAAACCGAAAACTCCGAGCGTTTTGCCATAAAGTTCCTGTCCTAAATTGGCTAACGGATCAAAACTTCCCCAATCATCATTTAGAATTCTTTTATGATTAAAGAATGATTTTCTTGCCACGCTTTGCATTAATAGAAAGGCAACATCAGAAGTAGCTCGGCTTAAAACATCTGGCGTATTGCCAACAGGAATTTTTCGTTTATTTGCTGATGGAATATGAACCGAATCAAATCCAACAGAAAACAAAGCAATTCCTTTTAAATTCGGGCATTGTTCAAAAAAATCTTCATCCAATTTATTGGTTCCAACATTCAAAAGAGCATCATTTTCCTGACAGATTTGTATAAATTCTTCTCTTGATAAAACATTTTCAGTTGGGTTTACAGTAAAGTTAATTCCTTTTTCTTGAAGCAATTTAATGCCAGCTTCTGGTATGTTTTTATTGATGAAAACCTTCATTTTGTGGTATTCTAATTTTTATTTATTCTTCCTGTTTTTTTATCATATCCGTACGGACAATGGCGGCAGCCACTTTTGCAGCAATAACCGCGTTTTAAATGGTGTTTTTCGGTAAAGCATTTATAACCTTCGGGCGTATAGTAAAAATCTTCGCCTTCGATTAATTTATTTTCATTACTTTGCTCTTTCATAAATCTGCTTCGCGTTCTTTTTCGAATAACTAAAATCAAAAATAAAAATATTTGATTATGATTTTATTGAAATCGAACAATTTTATAGCTACAAATTTATAAATTTTACAGCCAATGTTTCTGATTGTTGCTAAATATTTAATTCCGAAAGGATATCGAGGAATGGCTTTATTTCCTTTCGTTTTGGTTAAATATGATTTTGATAAAGCAAACGGAGCATTCGTTAATCATGAAAAAATACATTTAAGACAACAGCTTGAAATGCTAGTTCTTCCGTTTTTTATCTGGTACATTTTAGAATTTTTTATTCGTCTGATTCAATACAAAAGCAAAGATTTAGCGTACCGAAATATTAGTTTTGAAAGAGAAGCCTATACTAAAGAAACGGATTTAAATTATCTAAAAAACAGATCTTTTTTCCAATTTCTGAATTACATAAAATCAAAATGAATCCAGTTTTCAATCAATCCATAAACATTCAGTTTCCGAACGCTATTTCTTTGACCATAAAGCGCGAAGATTTAATTCATCCGTTTGTTTCAGGAAATAAATTCAGAAAACTGAAATACAATCTTCTTCAAGCGAAAGCCGAAAATAAAAGAACGTTGCTGACTTTTGGCGGTGCATTTTCCAATCATATTGCAGCGGTTGCTTATGCCGGAAAAGAACAAGATTTTAACACAATCGGAATTATTCGCGGGGACGAACTTTTAGATAAAATAGAAGAAAATCCAACCTTAAAATTTGCTCAGGAAAACGGAATGAAATTTGAATTTGTTTCGAGAGAAGAGTATCGATTAAAAAGCGAAAACTCTTTTATAGAAAAACTAAAAGAAAAGTTTGGCGATTTCTATTTGGTTCCGGAAGGCGGGACAAACGAACTGGCGGTAAAAGGCTGTGAAGAGATTTTGACCGACGAAGATTCTGTTTTTGATTTCGTTTGCTGTGCGGTTGGAACAGGCGGTACGATTTCGGGATTAATTAATAGTTCGCTGCCAAATCAGAAAATTTTGGGCTTTCCAGCGTTAAAAGGTGACTTTTTAACCGATGAAATTCGTATTTTTGCAAAAAAAGATAACTGGAATTTAATTTCTGACTATCATTTTGGAGGCTATGGCAAGATAAATTTAGAATTAATTGAATTTATTAATGCTTTTTTTGAAGAAACAAAAGTGCCTTTAGATCCAATTTATACAGGAAAGATGGTTTTTGGCGTTATAGATTTAATCGGTAAAAATTATTTTCCTGCACATTCAAAAATTTTACTCATTCACACAGGCGGATTGCAGGGAATTGACGGAATGAATATAAAGTTGAAGCAGAAGAAATTACCAATACTTACAACCAATGATTAAAAAAATTGTATTACTTCTCGTAATATTAGCTTTAGCAAGCTGCTCTTCTAGTAAGCCTGCCATCGCGACGACTAAAAAAGCGGCTGCAGTTCAATCTAGAACAGCTGCTACAAAAAGAGGCACTCCCGCAAAACCAATCGGTAAAAATTATCCATCTACAAATAATACAACAGAGGTTATTCAGTCAACTTCAAAAACAGTTGTAACCAGCGATTTAATCAATAATTATATTCTGCAGTATAAAGAAATTGCGGTAGGAAACATGAAAACGTACGGAATTCCGGCAAGTATTATTCTAGCGCAGGGAATTTTAGAATCGGGTGCAGGACGCGGTGATTTGGCTGTTGAAGCTAATAATCACTTCGGAATTAAATGCCATAAAGATTGGTTGGGCGAAAGTGTTCGTCATGATGATGATTCTGCTCAGGAATGTTTTAGAAAATATCCTCAGGCTTCCGAATCGTATAGAGATCACGCTTTATTTTTAGTAGGCAAGAAAAGATATGAATCGTTATTTACCTATGAAAAAGACGATTACAAAGCTTGGGCAAAAGGCTTAAGAGCTTGCGGTTATGCAACAGATCCAAAATATCCAGATAAACTAATTAGTTATATTGAGCGTTACAATCTGCATCAATACGATTGTCAGGTTACAGGAAAAAACTATGTGCCAATTAATACTTCGGCTCCAACAAGAAGTTCATCTTCAGTAGCTATTTCCGATCCTAAAATAAATATGAATCCTTATGACCCGAATTTATACGAAGTTCAAAAAGGAGATACACTATATTCAATTTCAAAAAAATTCAATTTATTGGTTGAAGATTTAAAGAAAAAAAACAATCTGACTGATAATGCTATTTCGATAGGACAGAGGCTGAAAGTAAAATAAGTGTTCAGTTTTTTAGTGTTCAGTCTCAGTGGCAGTTTTCAGATTCAGTTTGAATCAATCTAAAATCTAAAATCAGAAATCTAATATTATAATGTTATATAAAAGAAGTAGTCAGCTTTTTGCTGAAGCAGAAAAAGTAATTCCGGGAGGAGTAAATTCACCAGTAAGAGCGTTTAAAGCCGTTGGCGGAACTCCGATTTTTGTAAAAAGTGCTAAAGGTGCTTATTTATATGATGAAGACGGAAATAAATTAATCGATTATATCAACTCTTGGGGACCAATGGTTTTAGGTCACGCGTATCAGCCCGTTGTTGATGCTGTGATTGAAAAAGCGAAACTGGGAACTTCATTCGGAATGCCAACTGAATTGGAAACTGAAATCGCTGCTTTGGCCGTTTCTATGGTTCCGAATATCGATAAAATTCGTTTTGTAAATTCAGGTACAGAAGCTTGTATGAGTGCGATTCGTTTGGCTCGCGGATTTACAAAAAGAGATAAAATCATCAAATTTGCTGGCTGTTATCACGGACATTCTGATTCATTCTTGATTCAGGCAGGAAGTGGCGCTGTAACTTTTGGTTCGCCAAACAGCCCTGGAGTTACAGAAGGAACTGCAAAAGATACTTTGTTAGCAAAATACAATGATTTAGAAAATGTAAAAACATTGGTTGAAGCTAATAAAGGAGAAATTGCCGCTATTATTATTGAAGCCGTTGCCGGAAATATGGGATGTATTGTACCAAAAGAAGGATTCTTGCAAGGTTTAAGAGATTTGTGTACTGCAAACGGAATTTTACTGATTTTTGATGAGGTTATGACAGGTTTCCGTTTAGCTCGCGGTGGTGTTCAGGAATTATATGGCATTGATGCCGATATCGTGACTTTCGGAAAAGTTATCGGTGGCGGACTTCCAGTTGGAGCTTTTGCTGCACGCGAAGAAATCATGAATTATTTAGCACCTCTTGGACCAGTTTACCAAGCGGGAACATTATCTGGAAATCCGTTAGCAATGGCGGCTGGATTGGCAATGTTAAAAGCACTAGATTCTGATAAAGAAATCTTTACTCGTTTAGAAGAAAAAACAGCTTATTTAGAAGCAGGAATTGACAGGGTTTTAAAAGCGAATAATGTTGTTTTCACAATCAATAGAGTGGGTTCTATGATTTCTGTTCACTTTGATGCAAATCCAGTTATTGATTTTCAAACTGCAGCAAAAGGGGATAACGAAACATTCAAAAAATTCTTCCACGGATTATTGCAAGAAGGTGTTTACATTGCGCCGTCAGCATACGAGACGTGGTTTATTACAGATGCATTGACTTACGAAGATTTAGATTTTACAATCAATGCGATTGATAAAGTATCTAAAACATTTTAATACAAAAAGGAGGCTTTAAGCCTCCTTTTTTTTACTGCAAATTAATCATTGCTTTTTCTATGTTCTTTTGCTTTTTCTCGCATTTTGTCTTTTTTCTCTTCTTGCAAGCTTTTCCATTTTGTGTACTGATCAGCTTTTAAGATCGATTTCATTTTAGCATCGTTAGCCGCAACTTCATCTTCCATTTGTTTTTTGAAAGCTGCTTTTTCTTCAGCAGTAGGTTTTACATTGCTGTCTTTTCTTTCTTTGCGTGCTTCTTTAAATTTCTCTGCTTTAGCACTTCTGTCAGCCAAAAGTTGTTTCACTTGAGCTTGCTGATTAGCATCTAAACTTAATTCAGTTGTCAATTTTTGAAGCTGTTTTTCATTACGTTGTTCCGGAGTCATTCTTTCTTTGTGCTCACGTGATGGTTTCTGATCTGTTTCTTGTGCAAAACTTGCTATTCCAACAAATAACATAGCCGCGATAAATAATTTTTTCATGTTAAGTTTTTTTAATTGTTATACCGATTAGACTTTAGGAATAGAAACAGGTTTAATCTGACTTTTAAAATTATAGATTATTTAACAAATTGAAGATCAGTTCTTTTTAAGAATGAGTTTAAATAAGATTAATATTTCGCTAAATATAGAATTGTAAGTGTTTTACTTAAGATATTTTTTATAATTTTAGAAAACTATTGCTATTCAGTTATTTACGAATGGCTTTTTTAGGTTATCCATATTTCAGTAATAGATTTTCAAAAACATAATTTAATACTTTATTCTATGGCAGATCTTTCCTTATCGCATCGTATTCTTTTTTTAAACACTCTAGCATTTACAATTTGTTTTGCCTGCTGGACACTTAACGGAGTACTGGTTACTTTTTTGGTTGATAAGGAAATTTTTGACTGGAATGTTGTGCAGATTGGATGGCTTTTAGGAATTCCCGTGCTTACAGGATCGATTATGAGATTGCCAGTAGGAATTTTAACTGATAAATACGGCGGAAAAATAATATTTTCTGTATTGCTTTTACTGTGTTCCATTCCGCTTTTTCTTTTGCCTTTTGCTAATTCATTCTGGAGCTTTGCCGTTCTGAGTTTTTTCTTTGGTTTAGTAGGAACAAGTTTCGCTGTTGGAATTGGCTATACTTCAATTTGGTATCCAAAAGAATGGCAAGGTAGAGCTTTGGGAATCTTTGGAATGGGAAACGCTGGTGCAGCAATTACTACTTTCATTGCACCTACTTTATTAAATAATTTTTCCGAAAAAGATCCAGTAAACGGCTGGAAAATGCTCCCGATTATTTATGGTGCTTCGCTCGTAATTATAGGTTTGTTATTCATTGTTTTTGCTAAAAATAAGACCAATCAAGGTGTTTCAAAAACAATGGGCGAACTGCTTTCTCCATTAAAGAAAACTAGGGTTTGGCGTTTTGGAACGTACTACTTTTTAGTTTTCGGTTTTTTTGTTGCCTATTCGCAATGGCTGCTTCCTAATTTTATGAATGTTTACGGTACAACTCTAGTAATGGGTGGAATGTTTGCTACAATGTTCAGTCTGCCTTCTGGTATCATTAGAGCTTTTGGAGGTTATCTTTCAGATAAATTTGGAGCAAGAAAAGTGATGTATTGGGTGCTCGGATCTTCCATAATTATAAGTTTTCTGCTCATGTTTCCAAAGATGGAAATATTTACCGCTGGGCCTGGCGTTCTGGCATCAAATAACGGAACGGTTACAGAAATCGCTGCTGATAAAATTGTCGTAAATGGAAAAGTCCATCAAATTACGGCTAAGAAAGAAACAGATACAGAAAATAATGCTGTTTTTCCCGTGAAAAACTCTTGGCAGGAAATCGTTGTCAAACAAAATCAAGAAGTTAAAAAGAAAGAATTATTAGCGCGAGGAATTACTCAGATCAACTTCAGCGCCAATCTTTGGGTATATCTTGTTTTGGTGATACTTATCGGTATTTCGTGGGGAATTGGAAAAGCGGCAGTCTATAAACATATTCCCGAATATTTTCCTAATGAAATTGGAGTTGTCGGCGGAATGGTCGGTCTTATTGGTGGGTTAGGCGGTTTCTTTGGACCGATAATCTTTGGCTACTTACTCGATTATACTGGACTTTGGACCAGTTCATGGATTTTCATTTTTATACTTTCTGTGCTCTGCCTTTTATGGATGCATAGGACAATCATTAAGGCTATGAGAAGGAAATCACCAGATTTTACAAGACATATAGAGGATCATTAATTATAAAAAAGGAAAAAAATGAAAACTTGGTTAGACAAATGGGAACCAGAAGATGAAACCTTTTGGAATAATGGCGGAAGTAAAATAGCATGGCGGACACTGATAATTACTACAGCAACGCTAACCTTGTCATTTGCTTCTTGGTTTATGATGAGCGTTATTGCTGTAAAATTACCAGGCTTAGGCTTTAATTTTTCTAAAGATCAGCTGTTTTGGCTAACCGCAATTCCAGGGATAGCAGCAGGATTTCTTCGAATCATCCACACCTTTATTTTACCCATATTTGGTACAAGACATGTAATATCATTTGCAACACTGCTAAAATTAATTCCCGTAATCGGAATTGGTTTTGCTATTATGAATGTAAATACGCCATTTTGGGTTTTTGCAGTTTTAGCTTTTACAACAGGTTTTGGCGGAGGAGATTTCTCTTCCTACATGCCCAGTACAAGTCTGTTTTTTCCGCAGCGATTAAAAGGAACGGCTTTGGGTTTACAGGCCGGAATTGGAAATTTTGGGGTTTCAATCGCGCAATTCGTAACACCTCTCATAATCGGTGTTGGAATTTATGGCGCGGCATCTACTTTTACAAGTGTTGATCCTAAAGAGACGTTGGCACTTTTGCAAACATCAAGTTTAGAAAAACAAAAAGAAGTTTTTGCCACTTTTGATGTAGAAATGCAATCAAAAATACTTGCTAACATAAAGCAAGATGTCAAAGATTCAGTAAGTAATGCCGTAAACTCTACTGATAATGTAGCTATTTTTAACGCCTTACCTATAAAAGCAAAAGCAAAAGCCATTGCCAATGCAAATCCGAAATTGGCTGAAAAAATCTTAGATAACATTAAACCTGATAATACGGCAGTTAAAAAATCAGAAATCTACTTGCAGTCGGCAGCATTTTGGTATGTTCCCTTTTTAATAATTATGGCAATTTTAAGCTGGTTTTATTTAAAAAGTATTCCAATGATGGCGTCTGTAAAAGAACAGATGGATATTTTTTCCAATAAGCATACTTGGTATTGTACCATTACCTATATCATGACTTTTGGAACTTTCGCAGGTTTATCGGCAGCTTTTCCTTTAATGATAAAATTTCTTTATGGAGATTTTCCTAATCCGCCAGATCCTTTGGTATATGCATTTTACGGTCCATTATTAGGTTCAGCCAGCCGAATTGCGTTTGGATTTGTTGCAGATAAAGTTGGCGGAGCAATTTTAACTACCATTACAGGTCTGGGAATTTTAGCGGGATCGATCATTTTAGTAACGCAAGGATTAGTTGCGCCTGCAAGTATGGAGCAGTTTCCACTTTTTGTAACGGTAATTCTAGCCATGTTCTTTTTTACAGGAATTGGAAATGCGGGAACCTTTAGACAATATCCAATCATTTTTAAAGAAAATGCGCGCCAAGCTGCAGGAGTTATCGGCTGGACAGCTGCAATCGCGGCTTTTGGACCATTCATTTTTTCTAAATTAATAGGGAATAATATTTCTGCAAATGGTACTGTAAATCAGTTTTTTATTGGAGTTGCTTTATATACTGTATTGGCAACGGCTATCAATTGGTGGTTTTACAATCGTAAAAATTGCGAGAAGCCAAGTTAATAGGCAATCATTAAATTTTAATTTAAGATGAAAGAAAGAACATTTAATACGAAAGCGTTATTAATTGCAACGGCAGCTTCGGTTTTTATGCTTGTATTGGTTTTTTATGGATCAAGAAAACTGCAGAATTTTGATGCTGCTTTAGTAACTTATCTCTTCGGAACTCTATTTGCATTTTTTGGAGTTGTCTATCGATATACCGTTTGGCTGCAGCGCCCGCCAACGTGGATGTATTTTAAACGCGGGATTCATTTTTTATTTACAGGAAAAGTATTCTCGCATTTATGGTTTCTGACGAAAGAATCGGTGGAGAATATTGCTTTTCAAAAATTTATTTATCCTAGAGGGAAATACCGCTGGATAGCACATTTCTGTATTGCAATTGGCTGTTTATCTGCTTTTGCCATAACTTTTCCACTGACATTTGGATGGATTCATTTTACTTTGGCACCAAATTCCATTTCAGTTTACGAAGCCCATTTTTTTGGTTTTAAAGTGATGGATTTTGAATTGGGTTCCATAATGGCATTTTTGACTTTTCATGCCCTAAACTGGTCATCTTATTTGGTTATAATTGGTTCTCTTTATTATTTGAGACGCCGTTTAACTAATCCAGGGTTAATTGCCACACAAACCTTTGAAGGTGATTTACTGCCACTTCTTTTATTGATTGCAATTTCGGTTACAGGTTTATGCCTAACATATTCCTATCAGTTTATGAAAGGATTTGCGTATGATTTTCTGGCTGTAATTCACGCCGTAACGGTTATTATGTTTCTGATTTGGATTCCGTTTGGAAAATTCTTTCATATCATTCAGCGTCCCGCTCAGATTGGAGCGCATATTTATAAAAAAGAAGGAATAAAAAAAGGAATGGCAATCTGTCCCGAAACAGGAAAGCCTTTTGCCACACAGCTACATATCGATGACTTAAAAATAGTGACAAAACAATTAGGTTTTGATTTTAGTGATGATGAAGGCAATTCGCATCTTGACTTAAGTCCAGAAGGAAAAAGAGACCGTCTGGCAAAAGCACATTTAAAAGCAAGATTAGAAGGCGGAAATTTATTTGGATAGGAAAAAAAGTTTCAGGTTTCAAGTTTAAAGTTTCAAGTCACGCACAGAACCTGAAACTTGAAACTTGAAACAAAAAAAACAAAATTAGACATGGCAAAACTACCTGTATCAACTGAAAAAATAATCGAAGATTTTGGTCCGCATTTAAATTATTCACCAAAAGAAGGATACCCTGGGCGTGAAGAGCCAGACAAAACGGTAAAAACACATTGCTGCTTTTGCGGTATGCAGTGCGGAATCCAATTAACGGTAAAAGACAATAAAGTGGTCGGTTTTGAACCTTGGATGGAATTTCCTTTCAACGAAGGCCGTCTGTGCCCAAAAGGAGTGCAGCGTTATCTTCAAAACAATCATCCCGACAGACTTTTACATCCAATAAAAAGAGTGGAAGGAAAAGGCTTTGAAAAAATGTCTTGGGATGATGCAATGGACAAAACCGTTTCTGAAATCAAAAGAATTCAGGAAAAATACGGAAAACATGCTTTTTCGATGCTGTCAGGAGTTTCGCTGACTAATGAAAAAAGCTACTTGGTTGGAAAATTTGCCAGAGTCGCTTTAAAAACTAGAAACTTAGATTATAACGGACGTCTTTGCATGGTAAGTGCGGGCGCAGGAAATAAAAAAGCATTTGGATTAGATCGCGCTTCCAATAATTATTCAGATTTGGAATATGCTGAGGTTATCATAGTTGCTGGAGCAAATATTAGCGAAACATTTCCAACTTTAACCCATTGGATTTGGAAAGCCAGAGATCGAGGTGCAAAACTTATTGTAGTCGATCCGCGTGTTATTCCGTTGGCAAGAACAGCCGATATCCATCTCGATGTCAGACCAGGAACAGATTCTGCTTTATACGGTGCCATGCTGAAATATCTAGTAGATCACGATATGCTCGATCATGATTTTATGGACAATTATACTTCAGGATTTCAGGAAACGATAGATGCGGTAAAAGACTATACTTTAGAATGGGCAGAAGAAATTACAGGAATTTCTAAAGAAAAAATAAAAGCGGCCGCCGAGTTGTGGGGGAAAGCAAAAACAAGCTTTTTATTGCACGCAAGAGGAATCGAACACCATTCAAAAGGTGTGGACAATGTGGTAGGCTGTATTAATCTGGTTTTGGCAACAGGCAGAATTGGAAAGCCATATTGTGGCTACGGAACCATTACGGGACAAGGAAATGGACAGGGAGGAAGAGAACACGGTCACAAATGCGATCAATTGCCCGGAAATAGGGATATTGAAAATCCGGAACATAGAAAATATATTGCGGATGTTTGGGGAATCGATGAAAAAGATCTTCCTGGAAAAGGGCTTACAGCTTATGAAATTATTGAAGCCATTCACAGAGACGAAATTAAGGGATTGATTTCGATTTGTTTCAATCCGCTGGTTTCGCTTCCAAACAATAATTATGTTCGTTCGGCTCTTGAAAAATTAGAGTTTTACGTCTGTATTGATTTCTTTTTGAATGAAACCGCACGCCACGCCGATATTGTTTTGGCTGGATCCTTACAGGAAGAAGAAGAGGGAACGACAACTTCTGCAGAAGGGCGTGTAATTCGAATCAGACAAGCTGTAACGCCTCCGGGAGAAGCGAGAACCGATACATCTATTTTATTGGAAATTGCTGAAAGACTGGGAGAAAAAGACAAGTTTACTTATGCTAATAGCGAAGCTATTTTTAATGAACTTCGTGTAGCTTCAAAAGGAGGAACAGCAGATTATTTTGGAATTACCTATAAAAAAGTAGAAGACAATATGGGGGTTTTCTGGCCTTGCCCAACCGAGGATCATCCGGGGACTCCTAGATTGTGGGAAGACAGAAAATTTAAAACTCCAGACGGAAAAGCGCATTTCAATCCCGCACCATACAAGCTGCCGGGAGAAGTTACTGATGATGAATATCCGATAACCTTAACAACAGGACGTGTGGTTTCGCAATATTTAAGCGGAACTCAAACCAGAAGAATTGGAAAATTGGTAGATCAGTTTCCAGAACCGATGCTGGAAATTCATCCAGAAATGGCTCAGAAATACAATATTCAGCAGAGAGAATTGGTAAAAGTTTCTACAAGAAGAGGAGAAGGAATTTTCCCCGCTAATATTGTAGAAACCATTCGAAAGGATACTGTTTTTATCCCGTACCACTGGCCAGGGAAAAAATCGGCCAATCAATTAACGCCTGGGACTTTAGATCCGATTTCTAAAATCCCAGAGTTTAAAGTTTGCGCCTGTAAATTGGAACCATTAGGAGAAATAGAAAATTCATCAGAGAAATCCAATGCTTATGCTAGTGTTTAATCTATAAAAACAAGTAATTATGAATGTAACCAATTATAATAAAAATGAAGAGTTTTTTGTAGACTTACAAAGATGCATAGGCTGTAAAGCTTGCGAAATGGCTTGTGCAGAATGTGAAACCAACGGTCAGGAATCGATGATTCATGTCAATTATGTAGAACGCGAAGTTACGATTCAGACCACGGTTCAGGTTTGCATGCACTGCGAAGACCCAGTTTGTGCGAATGTTTGTCCAGCCGATGCGATTTCTCAGGATGAATTTGGTGTAGTTCATACTGCCAATACAGAACGCTGCATTGGATGTTCCAACTGTGTTATGGCTTGTCCATTCGGAGTTCCGAAGAAAATGGAAGAATACGATTTAATGATGAAATGTACCATGTGTTACGACAGAACCAGTGTTGGCAAAAAACCAATGTGTGCAACAGTTTGCCCGAGTGGTGCCTTGTTTTACGGAACTCGCGCTCAAATCGAAGAAATGCGTCCAAATAGTACTCCAGTAAACTCATTTGTTTTTGGAAAAGAACGCGTAAATACAAAAGTAAATATCATGATGCCAAAAGGCAGTACGGAATTACGAATATTCTAAATCTAAAATCCAATGTCTAAAGAAGATAATTTACAAGAAAACTGGAAGAAGGATTTTCCATATAAAAAACAAGAATCCACGCAAGTGAGCCGGCGCGATTTTGCCAAATTCCTAACGCTGGTTTCTGGCGGTTTAATGGTTGGCAGCGGGTTGGTGGCTGCAAAAGCGTATCTATTGCCAGGTGAAGAAGTTGTCGGCGAACATTTTGTATGTGAAATAAAAGATATTCCGTTAGGCGGAACAAGAGGTTTTGTGATTGAAGGAAGCACTATTCCATATATTTTAGTGCATTTAGAAAGTGGCATGTTTAGAGCTTTCGAGCAAAAATGTACACATCTTTCGTGTGCGGTTTATTATAAACCAAATTCAGGAATTATTCATTGTCCGTGCCATGAAGGTTCTTTTGATGCTTTGACGGGTGATGTTATAGCAGGACCTCCGCCTAGAGCTTTGCCTCAGCTAGAAGTAGTTTTAAAAGGCGAAAAGATTTTTGTGAAAGCTTTTGAAAATAAAGAAAGTTAATAGTTTAAAATAAAAATTATGAGTACATTTAGAAGAAGCCAAAATCAGGCAAATCCGAATAAGTTGAATGTTATTCTGTCTACTTTAATATTTGTTTTAATTTTAAATGTAAGTATTCAAATCTGGTTATTGTATGCCGCTTTAAATAATGCATTAGATCATAATAAAGAAATTTTAATTCCAGCATTTATAGGTTCTCTTATTTTATTTTTGATTGGTTTTGGATGGCTGTATTATCTGCCAAAAGGAAATTTTAGAAATAATAAAACATAAAAATATGAGCTCAAATCTTGGCGCAAACAAAATTGCTTTTTTCTCGACCCAGCCTTATGATAAAACGTTTTTTAATCAATACAATGAAGATTTTGGTTTTCAATTGAATTTTTTTGAAACACAGCTTAACCCGCAAACAGTTGCTTTAATTGAAGAATGCGAAATTGTTTGTGTGTTTGTAAATGATATTGTGAACGAAATGGTTATAAAACAATTGGCCGAAAAAAAGGTAAAAATAATTGCTTTGCGTTGTGCCGGATTTAATAATGTCGACTTAGAAGCGGCAAAAAAATATAATATAAAAGTCTGCCGTGTTCCCGCCTATTCTCCGCAAGCAGTTGCAGAACACGCAATGGCCATGATTTTAACTTTAAACAGAAAAACACATAAAGCCTATAATCGAGTTCGGGAACAGAATTTTTCTTTAAACGGATTATTAGGTTTCGATCTATTCGGAAAAACAATTGGAATCATAGGAACTGGAAATATCGGAAAAGCATTTTCTAAAATAGCAATAGGCTTTGGCTGTAAAGTTTTGGCGTATGATATTGTAGAAAGTGAAGAAATGAAAAAAGACGGAATTTCTTTTGTTGGTTTAGAAGAGATTTTCAAATCAAGCGATATCATCTCGCTTCATTGTCCGTTAAACGATCAGACTAAACATGTAATCAATACGACTTCAATTTCTTTTATGAAAGAAAGCGTTATGATCATCAATACAAGCCGTGGCGGCTTAATAGAAACTTCATCGGTTATTGAAGGATTAAAGGAAGGGAAAATTGGCTATTTAGGAATTGACGTTTACGAACAAGAAGAAAAATTATTCTTCAGAGATCTTTCTGCCGATATTATTCAGGATGATGCCATTCAACGCTTAATGAGTTTTCCAAATGTTTTAGTTACGGCGCATCAGGCATTTTTTACCAACGAAGCTTTAACGCAGATTGCATTGGTGACTTTCAATAATATAAAATCATTATTGGTAGAAAACGATATTGAAAATAAAGCGGCTCTTTTGGTTTAGAAAAAAGCTTTGTCGAATATTTTTTGTAATTTAAAGGAATGAAAAGGAGTGAATGAAATTTAAATTTTCAAATTATGAAAAATATAATCGTAACGTTAATCGGATTTTTGGTGCTTTGTTCTTGTCAAAACAAGGATAAAAGGAAAGAAAATATAGTAAAAGCAATTGCCCTTGATACATTGTCTAAAACAGTTGCAGGAACGGCAAATTTAAATGAAGAGCCTGTAAAAGATATAGAAACGGTAAAAATGATAAGAGAGCAACTTTTGATTCTCTTAAAAAGCGATCTTCCATCATTAAAAAAAGAAGAGCGTTTTTTCTTTTATGATGCTTTCGATTTAAATAATGACAAAAAAGACGAATATTTTGTCGGCTTCTCCAATTCCTATTTCTGCGGAAGCGGTGGCTGCTCAGGCTTTATTTTAAATAATAATGGAAGTTTGATCAATAAGTTCTCCGTAACCGATTTTCCAATTTTGATTGCTCCAATTTCAACCGAAAATTTTTCTGATCTCTTAATGAAAAGTGGAGGATTGTATCATTTGGTTAAAATGAAAAGCGGAAAATATCCATCAAATCCTTCGATAGAAGAAAAATGGAATGATGAAGTATCAAAAGAAAGTACAAAGGTTTTGGATATTTATGAGCAGAAAATGGAGAAGTATTCGTTTTAAAGAATACTATTTTATATTCCGTAGGAATATCTCATTGGTTGAAAAAAATATAATGTTTTGTAAAGTGTCCTGTAGGGACACCTGATTTTTGAGAATTAATATGTATCGGTTAATCAAACGTTCCTATGGAACGTATACTCTCTAAAAATTAATTTTTACTACCGAGCAGACATTCCTACGGAATGAATAATTTTTACATAAAAAAATCCGATAGATTTTTAAAATCTATCGGATTTAAAATATCATAAATTCTCATTAACCTTCAATATTGGAATTTGGAATTTTTTAAATTTGGAATTTAACCAACTAGTTCCACAAACTTAAACTCACCATCAACAACAACCTTAGTCAAACCGTGTTTAGATAAGTTTTTCATAGAAGCATCCCATTTTTTACCGCTTAAGTTAGCAGCAACTTTTAGTTGAGATAAATCCATTTTATTTTCATTTCCTTTCAAAAGAGTAATAATTACTTTCTCTTCTTCAGTCAACTCAATTTGTGCTTGTTTTTTCTCTGGACGCATTTGTGGGAACAATAAAACTTCTTGAATAGAAGCGTTATTTGTTAAATACATAATCAAACGATCCATTCCAATTCCCATTCCAGAAGTTGGAGGCATACCGTATTCAAGTGCTCTTAAGAAATCTTCGTCGATAATTCCATTTGCTTCATCATCACCTTTTGCAGCCAAACGCATTTGATCTTCAAAACGTTCTCTTTGGTCAATTGGGTCATTTAATTCAGAATATGCATTTGCGATTTCTTTTCCGCAAACCATCAATTCAAAACGCTCCGTCAAGTCTGGATTATCACGGTGCTCTTTACAAAGCGGCGACATTTCTTTTGGATAATCTGTAATGAAAGTTGGCTGAATATAATTTCCTTCACATTTTGCTCCAAAAATCTCATCAATTAGTTTTCCTTTACCCATTGTTTCGTCAACCTCAATTCCCATTCCTCTAGCAGCTTCGAATAATTCCTGTTCAGTTTTTCCAGAAATATCAAAACCAGTAAAATGTTTGATAGAATCGGTCATTGTAACACGAGCGTAAGGCGCTTTGAAGTTGATTGTGTGCTCGCCAAAAGTAACTTCACTCGTTCCGTTTACAGCGATAGCACAATGCTCCAATAAGCCTTCAGCAAATTCCATCATCCAGTTGTAGTCTTTATACGCTACATATATTTCCATTGCAGTAAATTCAGGATTATGCGTTCTGTCCATACCTTCATTACGGAAGTTTCTAGAGAACTCATAAACACCTTCAAATCCACCAACAATTAATCTTTTTAAATACAATTCGTTTGCAATACGCATGTAAAGCGGAATGTCAAGCGAGTTGTGGTGCGTAATAAACGGACGCGCAGAAGCTCCACCAGGAATTGACTGTAAAACCGGAGTATCAACTTCCAAATATCCAGCGTCGTTAAAATAACCACGCATGGCAGTAAACAGCTTTGTACGTTTAATAAAAGTTTCTTTAACTTGCGGATTTACCGTTAAATCTACGTAACGCATTCTATAGCGTAATTCAGCATCTTTAAAAGCGTCGTGAACATTTCCATCTGTATCAACTCTTGGTAATGGAAGCGGACGTAATGTTTTGCTTAAGAAAGTAAAACCTTTTACACGTACACATTGTGCACCAACTTGTGTAGTAAATAATTCACCTTCAATACCAATAAAATCTCCTAAATCAGTTAATTTTTTGAAAACAGTATTGTACAAGGTTTTATCTTCACCTTCACATAAAACATCGCGAGTTACGTATAACTGAATGCGTCCTTCGCTGTCTTGTAATTCAGCAAAACAAGCTTTACCTTGATCACGAACACTCATCAAACGTCCAGCAACAATAACCTTCTTACCTTCTTCAAACGTTTCCTTTATCTGCTTTGATGTATGATCTACAGGAAAAAGATTTGCCGGATAAGGATTGATTCCTAAGTTGCGTAAGTTTTGAAGTTTTTCTCTTCTAATGATTTCTTGTTCTGATAATGCCATTTTTGCTTTATTTTTTAAGTGTGCAAAGATAAAAAAAAGAATGTAGATTTTAGAATGCAGATTTTAGATTTTTTGCAGCATCAAATTATTGGGTTTCAATCAACTTTAGTCCCGCTATCCATTTCAATCTTTTATGCCGAACCCCGGCATAAAAGGATTTCCATTTCTATCGGGGCTAGATTACAAATTTTGGTTTTCATAAGAGTTTTTAGCTGGAACGCTATGACTAAAAAAACTTAGTATCTACTAATCTGAATGTTATTTTAGCATAAAACTAGAATAATTGTTAAAAGAAAGTATCTTCGCCTGTACAACCTAAATCTAAAAATATGAAAAAAACGCTACTTTGTTTGTTTGTAATGTTATGTCTTTCAAGCTGTATCCTTAAAGAAAAAATGGTGATGAATGAAGATGGATCTGGAACTTTCTCCTACGGATTTGATATGTCGCCAATGTTTAAATTGGGCATGAAAAAATCAGATTCTACAAAAGTCAGTAAAGTGATAGATACGACATTTACCTTTAAAGAAGTATTTGACAAAATAAAAGACAGTATTTCTAAATTACCAGATGGAGACAAAGAAAAACTGGAAATGCTGGAGAAAGAAAAAGAGAAACTTAAAATTCTGGAGAATTTTAAAGTCAGCATGAAAATTAATGAAGAAAAAAAGCAATTTGAATATAGCATGGCATTCGATTTTCCTAGCGGAACCGATTTTAAAGATATTGCAACGCCAGCTGAAAGTTTGGAAGCATTGGCTGCCACAGACAAAAAAAGATTAGGAGCTTTAAGTATGGCTCCAAAACCAGAAGAAAAAGCGACTGCATCTATTTTTTACGATGGCAAAGTTTTTATTAAAAATGTAACGCCTGCTAAAGACGATAAAAAAGTTAAAAAGAAAAAAGAAGCCAAGAAAGAAAAAAGCGATGATCCTTTCTCTAAAAAAATGGAAGAAATGCTTAAAGAATGTAAGTACACGGCAGAATATCAATTTCCTAAAAAGATTAAAACTGTTTCTCTAAAAAATGCTGTAATTGCGTCAGACAGAAAAAGTTTTACTGTCGAAGTTCCTTTAGATAACATGCAGGAAAGCAATGTGGATTTTGGTTTCAAAGTAGAATTTGAGCAATAATCTCAGGTTTTCAAGAAAACGTATTTTTAAAAATACTCTTTGTATCTTTGGTAAAAAATATACTACGATGAAATTATATCAATTACTTAGTTTTTCTTTTTTAATAGCGACATTAACCAGCTGCACTTTTACCGAAAATATTACGATCAACGAAAACGGAACAGGAAAATTCTCTGTAGACATGGACGGTTCTGCTTTAATGGAAATGGCAGGAGATCAGATTGCCGGTCAGATGGGAGACGCTAAAAAAGATATTGATACGACTTTTACTTTCAAACAAATATTTGAAGAGAAAAAAGACAGTATTGCTAAGCTGTCACCAGAAACGCAGAAAGAGCTTAAAAAACTGGAAAATTTTGTAGTAGCAACAAAAATGAGCTCAGAGAAAAAACAGTTTCTAATGACAATGGGAACTGATTTTAAAAATGTAAATGAGCTGCAAGATATTTTACAAACTCTAGGCACATTACAGAAATTAGAAGGAAGCGCAAACGCGTCTCCGCTTGGTAGTGGTTTAGGAGACAACGGAAGTAAATTAACGTATACATACGACGGAAAGAAATTTACAAGAAAAGCAGTAATCGATCAGCAAAAATTGGCAGCAAAAGCAAAAGATACGGCTGGAGACATGACCAAAATGATGTTTGCTTCTTCTAATTATATTGTAAAATATCATTTTCCAAAAAAGATAAAGAAAGTCTCTAATCCGAATGCTTTGTTTAGCGACGATCGAAAATCAATTACAATTCAATATTCTTTTACGGATTATATGGAGAATCCTGACAAACTTAACTTTGATGTTGAGTTTGAAAAATAATTAAAATGAACAAAAAAATCCAACTTCAGGATCTTGGCAATAAAGATTATAAATCGACTTGGGAATATCAAGAAGAAATCTTTAAAGACATAGTCGATTTAAAAATCAAGAACAGAAGAGAAGAACTAGATCTGCCAACGCCAAATTATTTACTTTTTGTAGAACATCCGCATGTTTATACGTTAGGAAAAAGTGGCGATTTGGAGAACTTATTATTAAACGAAAAACAGCTCGAAGCAAAAGGAGCGACTTTTTATAAAATCAACCGTGGCGGTGATATTACCTATCACGGGCCTGGACAGATTGTGGGCTATCCGATTCTTGATTTAGAAAATTTCTTTACCGATATTCATAAATACCTGCGATTGTTAGAAGAATCGATTATTCTAACTTTAGCAGAATATGGTTTAGAATCGGGCAGAAGCGAAGGCGAAACTGGAGTCTGGCTTGGTGTAGGAACTCCGTTTGCGCGTAAAATTTGTGCAATGGGCGTTCGCGCTTCAAGATGGGTAACCATGCACGGATTTGCTTTAAACGTAAATGTCGATTTAGGATATTTTGATAATATTATCCCGTGCGGCATTCGGGGAAAAGGCGTTACTTCTTTGAATGTAGAACTTGGTGTAGAAAAAGTAGACGAAGACGAAGTAAAAGCCAAAATTATCAAACATTTTACGGAGCTATTCGAAGCAGAATTCATTTAAAAAACCAAATAATTCAAGTATGGAAAATGAAGATAAAAAATCATTTTTGGAGCATTTAGCTCTTCCGGAAAAAGAATTACAAGAGTTATTGATTATTTCTCAGTTTAACAAAATAGTCAAAGGAGATTATTTTATAAAAGAAGGCCAAGTGCCTCGTAAAATGGCTTTTCTTGTAAAAGGTTTGTTTCGATATGTTTACACTCACGAAAACGGAAACGAATTCACTAAAAATATTATAGCCGAAGGGAATTTTATAAGTTCTTATTCGGCTATGATTTATAATAAACCTTCCTATTTTTCTATAGAAGCTTTAGAAGATTCTGAAATCTTAGAAATCGATTATGCCGATTGGATCGGAATGAAAGAAAGAAATCCTTTTTGGAACCTCTTTTTAATTCAAATTCTCGAAAAAGCATTTTATATAAAAGAAAAACGAGAAAGAGAATTATTGCTTTTAGATGCCGAAAAACGATATGAGATTTTTATCGCCGAATTTCCGGATGTTGAAAATCGAGTTTCACAGCAAATTATAGCTTCTTATTTAGGCATTCAGCCAGAATCTCTCAGCAGGCTCAAAAGAAAAATCAAGTCTTAACATAGGTCAATGTAATTCTTTACAACGCAAACTATTTTTGATTTCTAATTTTAGAAAAAATGAAATTATGGAAATCTCAAATAACACCATTGTCATTACTGGTGGAAGTTCTGGCTTAGGACTTGAAATGTGCCGTCAGTTGATAGAAAAAGGAAATAAAGTAATTGCTTGTTCTCGTTCTTTAGAAAAGCTGCAAGAAGTCCAAAAGCAATTGCCCGATTTGGTTGTTTACAAATGTGATATTGCGAAGGAATCTGAATGCGAAGATTTTGTTGAGTGGCTTCGAATTAATTATCCGCATATTAATGTTTTGATTAATAATGTGGCAATTGCATATAAAATTCATTTTGTAGACGATCCATTTTCTTTGGAAAAAATGAATGATGAATTCTCGGTCAATTTGCAAGCGCCAATACGGCTGATAAAATTGCTTTTTCCTCTTTTAATTGAAAACCAGAATCCTAAAATTATCAATATTACTACTGGATTGGTTTACGTTCCGAGAGCAACTTATCCGTTTTATAATGCTGCAAAAGCGGGATTGCATTCTTTTACTCAAGTTTTGAGGGAACAACTGAAACAAGAGAAAATTAAAATTATAGAAGTATTATTTCCTGTGGTTGATACGCCTTGGCATAAAGGAAATCCGCCGAAGATTGCCATTTCTCCTCAAAAAGCAGTTTCTGAAATGCTAAAAAGCATATCTCGAAATCAAACAGAAATAAGAATCGCAAAGGTAAAGCTGCTTTATTTTCTTTTTAGGATAGCTCCTCGATTTGCATTTAATAAAATAAATAGCCTTTAAAATGTTTCTAATTTTGTCTAATTATAAGTTTTAAAAATCGTAGACAGCGTGCTTTTTTTAGATGAAAAGCGTAATTTTCTTAGGGATTTATGCTAAATTTGAGTACTTAGTATTAAGATGTTAAATTTTATCCCTGATTGCTCATGAGAAAAATCTACTTATTCTGTTTCCTTTTTGTGCTTAATGGTCTTTTTGCCCAAAAGAAAGATAAATTATATCCAGTTACAGTTTATGAAAAAGTGTGGCAGGAAAAAAATAGCGATGCCAGATTAAAGATGATTAAATCAATTTGGTTAGAAGACAGTACTTTTGAAGATCCTTCGGCTTCTACAAAAGGCATCGTGGCGTTTAATAATGTTATCAATGAATTATATAAGAAAAACCCAGATGCGGTACTAACGTCGGGACCTAAAATTGTAAAAGACAATTATGTGACTTGGGAGTGGAAAGTTCTGGATTCTAAAAACAATCTTGTTTTGGCAGGAAGAGATTTTGCGCGTTTGAATGGAAAAGGTCAGGTGAGCAAAATTATTGGTTTTTGGGATAAAGGAGCAACTTTGTCTGAAGCGGATATTTTGAAAAACCTAGAAGCAGACAATCTAAAAGTGGTAGCGAAATATTACGAAAGTCTATTTAAAATAAGAAATCTGGATGCTTTAGAAACTGTAGTTGCAGACGGCGCAGTTTATAATCAGGCTACAGGTTTGCCTTACGGAGGAACTTATGTTGGTTTTAGCGAATGGACTAAAATGTTTGCAAAATCGGCTGAGTTTTTTGATTTGCAAATAGAAAAAGAACCAGTTTATTTTAGCGATGCATCTAAAAATGAAGTAATCATGTATTTTACGATAAATTGCAGATCTAAAAAATCGGGGAAAACAATGTCGGTTCCAATTTCAGAACATTTTGATTTAAAAGATGGTAAAATCACAACCGTTAGACCTTTTTATTACGATACTAAACAATTTGCAGAGTTTTTAAAAAGCAAAAAATAATAAAAGAAAACGACCTATAAAGGTCGTTTTTTTATTGAAAGAAATCGAGTTCTAACTGTTCTGGCAACAGTCTGAAACTCATTCTATGGTATTTTGTGGTTCCAAATTCTTTAATGGCTTCTCGGTGCTCTTTTGTTGGATATCCTTTGTTTTGTTTCCAGTTGTACATCGGGAATTCTTCATGAATTTGATCCATGTACTCGTCGCGATACGTTTTGGCTAAAACAGAAGCGGCAGCAATGCTTAAATATTTCCCATCACCCTTTATAATACTTTGATTCGGAATAGATTTTAGAAGAGCAATTTCATCTGGAGAAAACTGTTTCCCAAAAGTGTTTTTTAGCCCCAGTTTAGCATTCAGGGCACGATTTCCGTCAACAATTATAAATTCGGGAACGTGCTTTAATTTTAAAATGCATTCCTGCATTCCTTTCATCGAAGCGTTTAAAATGTTTATTTCGTCAATTTCGTCTGGAAACAAATGTGTTACAGAAAAACACAATGCTTCTTTTTCTATAATTGGCCTTAAAAGCGCTCGTGTTTTTTCAGACAATTGTTTACTGTCGTTCAGAATTTTATTTTCAAAATTTTCAGGTAAAATTATGGCAGCGGCTGTTACTGGGCCAGCCAGACATCCTCTTCCTGCTTCGTCTGTTCCGGTTTCTAAGGCAAATCCTGAATAATTAAGTTGTAACATTTATGCTTTTTTATAAATACAAATATTGTGTTTTTTTATTCGGATTCGCAAATGTCGATAACGATAAAAAAACTTTAATAAATTGTTAAATAAATTTTTAAAAATCGACTGAATTAACATTTGCGAAACAAAATGATCATTTAAATCAATAAAATAACAAATTGTTTTGTCAGTTTTTTATCCACTATATACGCTTTTTATTGTTAAGTAAAAAGCGTTTTCTACCAAAACTATGTTAATTAATTGTTAAAATTAAATTAAATAGAATCATTCTAATTTTATGTATGTGTCTGATATTGTTGTAGTTTGTTTAAAAAAATGCTGAGTTTTCGTAATTTTCTTGAAGTATCTTTAAAGCGAAAACGTTTTAGCGTTAAATGGGCGTGTTGTTATTTTAAGAAAATATTAAGATGTTTGCCGGATACTAATTCAAAATTTTTTAAAATGAAACTTAAGTTAAATGGATTCTTAGTGCTTTTAGTGGCGCTGATTACGCAACTAACCTTTGCGCAAGAAAGAACTGTTTCGGGTGTGGTTTCCGATAATGCAGGAATGCCTCTTCCAGGTGTGAGTGTATTAGTTAAAGGAACTAAAAGCGGAACGCAAACAGATTTTGATGGAAAATTTTCTATCAAAGCAACGTCAAGTGAAGTCTTGATTTTTACTTACATTGGAATGAAAACGCAGGAAGTTGTAGCTAGCTCTACAGCTTTAACTGTAAAATTGACTAGTAATACTCAAGAATTAGAGAGTGTCGTAGTTACTGCCTTGGGTATCAAAAGAGAGAAAAAATCTCTTGGATATGCTACTCAGCAAATAAAAGGTGAAGATTTAGTTGGAGGAGTTTCAAACGCAAACTTCCTTAATGATCTTTCTGGTAAAGCTGCCGGGGTATATATTAGAAAAAACACAAATTTTGGTGGATCTACAAACGCAGTTTCAAGAGGGGTTAAAAACCTTACTGGAAATAACCAAATGCTTATTGTTGTTGATGGTATGCCTATTAATAACCAGAACGTGAACTCTAGCAATGGAGCACAAACAGCTGGTGCACGTAATACATACGATTATGGTAATGCTGGTATGGATATTAATCCTGATGATATCGAGTCAGTAAACGTGTTAAAAGGTGCTGCTGCATCTGCTTTGTACGGTTTTCAGGCTGGTAATGGTGTAATTATGATTACTACTAAAAAAGGAAAAGCTCAAAAAGGGATGGGAGTTACTATTTCAAGTGAGTTTGGAGTTGGTACTGTTGATAAAAAAACGTTCCCTGTTTACCAAAACAAATACGGACAAGGGTATGGACCAACGTATGATGCTGCAGGAAACCCAAAAGGTGTTCCGGTTGGGCCAACAGGTGCATTTTTTGTTATCGATAAAAACGGTAACCAAGTGGTAAGTACAACTGATGACGCTTCTTACGGTGTTGCTTTTGATCCAAGTCTTTCAGTTTACACTTGGGAATCATATACTCCATATTCTTCAAAATTTGGACAAAAATCTCCATGGGTAGCGGCTAAAAATGGTCCAATTACATTTTTTCAAACTGCTCAGACATTCAATAACTCAATCTCTTTTGAAGGAGGTACTGACAAAAGTAACTTTGTAATCAACTATAATAACTATAAAGAGACTGGTATTTTGCCAAATAGTGAATTGAAGAAAAATAATGCAAGTATTAAATTCAACCACAAATTAACTGATAAACTTTCTGCAACTGTTTTTGCAAATTATTTTGCACAAGATACACAGGGTAGAAATACTACTGGTTATGGTGGTGATAATATCATGGGAACATTCCGTCAATGGTGGGGAACTAACGTAGATATTCAATCTCAGAAAGAAGTTTTCCAAAATTCAGGAGGACAAAATATTTCTTGGAATATGGCAGACCCTTCTAATGGAAATACCAATCCTAAATATGCTGATAATCCATATTTTACAAGATATAGAAATTATCAGACAGACGAAAGAAATCGTTTTATCGGTTATGGTCAGTTAGATTATAAAATTACAGATTGGTTAAATGCTACAGGAAAAATCAGTACAGATTCTTATTCAGAATTACGTGAAGAAAGAAAGGCGGTAGGATCTTTGGCTGCAACATTTGGGATTAACCGTTTAGCTGTTGGTTCAGGATACCAAAAATATACTGGTATGTTTTCTGAGCAAAACTATCAGTTTACTTTAAACTTCAATAAAAAACTTACTGAAGATTTCTCTTTGACAGGTTTGGCTGGTTATAATGCTTTAAGAACAAGACGTACTTCTACATTATCTTCTACAGATGGCGGACTTATTATTCCAGGAATCTATGCATTATCAAATTCAGTAAATGCTTCTCCATTCCCAATTGAGGTTGAAGAGAATTCAGCTGTGAACAGTGTTTATGCTTCTGCGTCATTAGGATTCAGAGATTTCCTTTTCGTAGAAGGTACAGTACGTAATGATGCATTCTCTATGTTGCCAGAAGGTAATAATGATGTAAATACATACTCTGCTTCTGGAAGTTATGTTTTTACAAAACATGTTAATGCTCCATGGTTAACTTTTGGTAAATTAAGAGCAAGTTATGCAGAAAACCCACAAGGAAGTATTGAGATTTATGCATTGCAAGATGCCTATACTAAATTTAATCCATACGGTACAAATCAGCTTTATTCAAGACCAAACATTGGAAATAATCCAGATTTGCACCCTGTAAAAACTAAATCTGAAGAAATTGGTTTAGAGATGCAATTCTTTGACAGAAGATTAGGTTTTGATGTGAGTGTTTATAAAACTTTAAGTGAGGATCAAATCTTTCCAGTAGACTATTCTACTGCAACAGGTTACTCTTCTAAATTTGTGAATGCAGGATCTGTTGAGAATAAAGGTGTCGAGGTAATGTTCAATGCAACGCCTATAAAAACAAATGACTTTTCTTGGGATATTAACGTAAACTGGTCTAAAAATGAGAATACAGTTGTAGCTTTAACACCTGGTGTTGATGTATTAACAATTGGTACATTCCAGGGCGGTGTTAGTATTGTGGGGACAAAAGGAAATCCTTATGGAGATATCCTTGGTAAAGATTATGTCTACAAAGACGGACAAAGAGTAACTAAAAATGGAGTTTATTTGCAGACAGCAACTACTAATAATGTAATTGGTAATGTTACTCCAGACTGGATTGGTGGTATTCGTAATAGATTTGCTTATAAACAAGTTTCTCTAGGTTTCTTAATTGATGTTCAAAAAGGAGGAGATATTTTCTCTCTTGATCAATATTATGGACAAAGCTCTGGTTTATATACAACTACAGCAGGAAACAATGAGTTAGGAAATCCTGTAAGAAACACACTTGCTAATGGTGGAGGTGTTATCTTACCTGGAGTAAATGAAGATGGAACTCCTAATACTACAAGAACTCCAAGTCCTGAGGTAGCTGGAAGTATCTATGGTTATAATAATAACCCACAAAAAGCATTTGTTTACGATGCAAGTTACGTGAAATTAAGAGAGGTAAGTATTACTTATAGTTTCCCTAAAAACATTATAGCTAAAGCAGGTTTGAATGATTTACGTCTTTCTTTAGTAGGTTCTAACTTATGGATCATCAGTAAAAATCTTCCAGATGCAGATCCAGAAAGTGGTCTAAGTTCAGGTAACTTATCAGCAGGTTATTCAGGAGGTTCACTTCCTACAACAAGAAATATTGGTTGTAACCTAACATTAAAATTTTAAATCATGAAAAAAGTACTTTTATTAATGTCTGTGGTGGGTATGATGGTTTCGTGCAGCCAGGACATTACAGATATGAATGTTGATCCTAAAAGACCAACAACAACCAAAGCAGAATTTTTGTTTACAAATGCGGAGAAGAAATTAGTCGATCAAATGGTTAGCACTAGTGTGAATAATAACGTTTTTAGATTATTTGCACAGCAATGGACAGAGACGACTTACCCTGATGAAAGCCAGTACAACATTACAAACAGAAAAATTCCTGATACTCATTTCTTGGTTTTGTACAGAGATGTTCTAGCAGATTTTCATGATGCAAGAGTTATGATTGCAGCTACAGCTACAGCAACTCCTGCAGATGAGGCGACTAAGCAAAATAAATTAGCGCTTATCGATATTTTAGAAGCTTATGCTTATAGTGTATTGGTAGATACTTTTGGAAACGTTCCTTATTCTCAGGCTATTGATATTCAGAAATATCCTTTACCAGCTTATGATGATGCAAAAACGATCTATCAAGATCTTATCAAAAGATTAAGTGCTTCTGCTGCAGTTTTAAAAGCAAACAGTACTGTAGCTAACTTTGGTTCTGCAGATATTATCTATTCTGGTAATGCTGCAAGTAATTTAAAATGGGCGAAATTTGCTAACTCGTTGATCATTAGAATGGCAGTTAATATGTCAGACGTTGATCCAGCTTATGCAACTACTCAAGTTCAGGCTGCTCTTGCTTCTGGTGCTTTGACTGGTAATGCAGATAATACAAAGTTGACTTATTTGACTACATCAGGAAATCAAAATCCATTGTATGCAGATTTGGTAACAAGTCAGAGATTTGATTTTATTCCTGCTGAGCCTTTTGTTTCTGCAATGGATGCTGTTGTTCCTGGAGGTGACCCAAGGATGCCTAAATATTTTACTAACCTAACTTCTCCAGCTCCAGTTATTCCTTCAGGAAGAACTTTCGTTGGTGGAACTTACGGTGCAGGTAACGTTTATACATCATATTCTCAGATAACTTCAACATTAAACAATCCAGTTTTCCCAGGAACTATCTTTGATTTCGCTGAGTTGAATTTCTTATTGGCAGAAGCTGCTGAGAAAAATTTAATACCTGGTGGTTCTGCTCAAGCAAAAGTATATTATGAAGCAGGTATTAGAGCTTCTATGGCAGACTGGGGAGTAACTAGTACTGCAGCTATTGATGCTTATATTGCAAGTCCAAAAGTAGATTATAATAATGCTTTAAGTGGAGCAACATATAAAGAAAAAATTGGTAATCAAGCATGGTTTGCTCTTTATAACAGAGGATACGAAGCATGGACATCTTATAGAAGATTAGATTTCCCAGTTTTAAAAGCACCTCAAGCAGCTATAAACAAACTTATTTTTACAGTGCCTGTTAGATATACTTATCCAGGAGTAGAAACAAGTATCAATAAAGCAAACTATACGAAAGCTGCTGCTGATATTGGTGGAGATTTATTGGACACTAAATTGTTCTGGGATAAATTCTAATTTTTAGAATAATCAGAAACAATGAAGTGCAACATTCAAAATAAATTATACCCGATTTAGGGAATAAGAAAAATAAATATTTTGATTTTTTTTGAAGACCCCGTATACTTTTGTATGCGGGGTTTTCGTTTCCAAAAGACTGAAATCATTCCAGTTTCATATTATATATTATGTTTTTTCGTTTATACCTTTTTATCTTACCTTTGCTTAGCAAAATTTGTCAAAATAAATTCATACAAAGCCATCAAATGAGAATATTCATTTTTTTATATCTATTAGTTGTTCCAACATTATTGTTTTCGCAAGAAAAAAAACCAGCTTCTAAAAGTAATTTAGATATGAATTCGGAATATTCTAGTATTACGGATACTCTAAAAAAGAAAAAGAAAAAAATAGCGACAATAGACCAATATAAAATTGTCACTTTAGAACACGATACCATTTATGCCGATACATCGCTGACTCTTAAAAGTGCTTACAGACAAAATCATCTTAGGAAAGATCTTTTTGGTCTTCAAGAATTTTCTAATATTGGACAGCCTTTAAATACGCTGCAATATAGCTTGACAAGTTTTTCTCCGTATCCAGAAATTGGTTTTACCGGAAAACATTCTATTTATATGCAAGCAGATCAAATTAGATATTATTCTGTTGCAACACCTTTTACAGAGTTGTTTTTTAATACTACTATTAATAAAGGACAGAATGTAGATTCTTTTATCACGTTAAACGTTTCTAAAAATCTAAATTTCTCGATTGCTTACAAAGGATTAAGATCGGAGGGAGATTATATTAATCAGTTGGTTAGTGCTGGAAACTTAAGAATTACAACAAGTTATGCTACAACCAGCAGACGATATGCAATAAATGCACATTTTGCAAATCAAGATATTTTGAATGAAGAAAATGGAGGTATTACAAACGATAATGATTTTGAAAGTGATAATCCAGATTATAAAAATCGACAACGTTTACAGGTTTATTTAACAGATGCAGAATCATTTTTAAAAGGAAGAAGATTATTTTTTGATCATGCTTTCAGAGTAAATCCGAATGATGGAAGCAATAATTTATACATTACGCATCAATTTAATTACGAGTATAAAGCTTACGAGTATAAACAGCCAACGATATTGTCAAGTGTAACTGGTAGTGATGGCACAACAAAACGCATACCGCGATTTGGAGATTCGTATGCGGCAAGTAATATTAATGATCAGACTAAATACGAGAGACTATATAATAAGGTAGGGGCAGCTTATGAAAATTCGCTATTAGGTAAATTCATGTTTTTTATAGACGATTATAGATCTAATTATAAGTACAACCGAATTATCGTGGATACAGATGGGAATGCAGTTCCAGACAATTTGTTTTTGCAGTTTAATAATTTTGGTGCTCAGTACGAATACCAAAAAAACAAATGGAATGGTAGGTTTTTATATTCTAGATCAATTACAAATCAGTCGCTTTCAGATTTAGATGCTAAACTGCGTTACGATATGAGCGAAAAAATCAAGTTTGATTTTAGATATCGCAATATCAATAAGTTGCCGAATAATAATTATAATTTGTATCAGAGCAGCTGGATTCAGTACAATTGGTCGAATGATTTTAAGAATGAAAAAATTAATTCATTAAGTGCAGAAATTACAACACCTTGGCTGACAGGTCAAGTTCAATACACCGTTTTAAACGATCATTTATATTTTAAGGATGATGCCTCAGCTGCACAGAAAGCAGCTGATATTCAAATTGTAAAACCTTTTCAATACGGAAATGCAATAAATTATTTAGAAATAAAAGCAAGCCGTGAATTTAAATTTGGAAAATTTGCTTTAGATAATACCCTTTTATATCAGAAAGTAGATCAGTCAGATTTAATTTTAAATGTACCTGATTTTGTAACTAGAAATACATTTTATTATTCAGGTCATTTTTTTAAAAAGGCATTGTTTATGCAAACGGGACTTGTCTTTAATTACATGACAAAATATTATGGAGATGATTATAATCCTGTAATCGCAGAATTTTTTGTGCAGCAGGATAAAAAAATCGGAGGTTTTGCAACATTCGATTTCTTCGTAAATGCCAGAATACGCCAAACGCGTTTTTATTTAAAAGCAGAGCACTTTAATGCTTTATTTTCGCAAAGCAACTACTATGCAACACCTAATAATCCGTATCGTGACTTTGTGTTGCGTTTTGGTTTGGTTTGGAATTGGTTTGAATAAAAAAAGAGTTAAAGATTTATTATAAAATCAAATATTAAATAATACAAAATGGACTTTTCAAATAATATTTTAGAAACAATAGGCAACACGCCGCTTGTAAAACTCAACAAAATTGTTGCTGAAATTGATGCGTTAGTATTGGCAAAAGTCGAAACCTTTAATCCTGGTAATTCTGTAAAAGACAGAATGGCTGTAAAAATGATTGAAGATGCAGAAGCAGATGGCCGACTAAAACCGGGAGGAACTATTATTGAAGGAACTTCAGGAAATACAGGAATGGGACTTGCACTTGTGGCAATCGTAAAAGGATACAAATTAATTTGTGTAATCTCAGACAAACAGTCTAAAGAAAAAATGGATATTCTTCGTGCTGTTGGTGCAAAGGTTGTCGTTTGTCCTACAGATGTTGAGCCAACAGATCCACGTTCTTATTATTCAGTTTCTAAGCGTTTAGCAGAAGAAACTCCAAATTCTTGGTATGTGAATCAATATGATAACATGTCAAATTCTTTGGCACATTATGAACAAACTGGACCGGAAATCTGGAAACAGACAGACGGAAAAATTACACATTTTGTGGTAGGAGTGGGAACAGGAGGAACGATCTCTGGAGTTGGAAAATATTTGAAAGAAAAAAATCCAAATATTAAAATCTGGGGAATTGATACTTACGGTTCTGTTTTTAAAAAATACCACGAAACAGGAATCTTTGACGAAAACGAAATCTACTCTTATATAACAGAAGGTATCGGAGAAGATATCTTACCTAAAAACGTTGATTTTTCTTTAATTGACGGTTTTACAAAAGTTACCGATAAAGATGCAGCCGTTTATACCAGAAAGATTGCTCTTGAAGAAGGAATTTTTGTAGGGAATTCAGCTGGAGCTTGTATAAAAGGTTTATTACAGCTGAAAGAACATTTTAAACCAGAAGATGTTGTTGTGGTATTATTTCACGATTCTGGAAGCCGTTATGTCGGAAAAATGTTCAATGACGACTGGATGCGTGAGCGCGGATTCTTAGAAGAAAACGTAACAAAAGCCGAAGACGTTATCAAAGATCATATCGATAAAGAATTGATCGTCGTTCGTACTGAAGAGCTGGTTTCTCATGCCATTGAGCGTATGCGTAAATATAAAATTTCGCAGATTCCAGTTGTAGACATCAACGGATTTGTTGGTTCTGTAGACGAAACAGATTTGTTTAGAAGCTACGTTGCCGATAAAAATGTTGCAGAAAAACCAATTAAGGACGTAATGGGTAAACCTTTCCCGATTGTAAAATTAGGAACGCCAATTGAAGAAGTTTCAAAACTTTTCAGCAAAGAAAACGATGCTGTTTTGGTTGATTTAGGAAACGGACATCATCACATTATTACCAAATATGACATTATTGGCTCAATAAAATAAGCCATTTCAAACAAAATAATCCATAAACCCTTATTGTAATTCAATTGGGTTTATGGATTTGTCTTTTAAAAATAGAAAATGAATTTTACTGCTATTGATTTTGAAACTGCGACAGGATATCATCCTTGTTCTGTAGGTATTGTTACAGTTGAAAACGGAGTTATCGTTGATGAATATGTCTCACTAATCAAACCGCCGAACAATGAATATAATCCGTTTACAATTCGCGTTCACGGCATTTATCCAAAAGATACAGTCAATGCAAAATCTTTCTTTCAAATCTATCCCGAAATTGAAAAACGACTTAAAAACAGAGTTGTCGTAGCGCATAATGAAAGCTTTGATCGTAATGTTTTGATGAAAACGATGCTGTTGCATGGTTTAAATTATGAAGATTTAAATATCGCTTTGAAATGGGAATGCACAGTCAAAATATATAAAGCTAAAGGGATCAAGCCAACCAAATTGAGCGATTGCTGCCGTGAGATGGAAATTCAGCTCAATCATCACGAAGCCTTATCTGATGCAAGGGCTTGTGCAAAGCTTTATATCCTTCGTTAAAAAAAAACCATAATTTGTAAGAATAGTATTAAAATTTAATTATTTTTAGATTTTGTAATCATACTATAAAATCTAAATGAAAGAAGACTTCCTTCATTATCTCTGGAAATTCAAGAAATTCGACACCTTGAATTTGAAATCGACTCAAGGCGAACCAATTACCATTATTAAAACAGGTGATTATTTAGAACTTTCTGGACCTGATTTCTTTAATGCTCACATAGAAATTGGAAATCAAAAATGGGCTGGCAATGTCGAGATTCATTTAAAATCTTCAGATTGGTACCTTCATAACCATGAGAAAGATCCAGCCTATAAAAATGTTATTCTTCATGTGGTTTGGGAGAATGATACTGCCATTTTTAGAGAAAACAATACAGAAATTCCCGTTTTGGTTCTTAAAGATTATGTTTCAAAAGAAATAATAGAAAATTATACCGCATTGATTGCTCCAAAAACATGGATTTCTTGCGAAAGAGAATTAAAGCAAATTGATGGTTTTGTTTTCAAAAACTGGCAAGAAAGATTGTTTTTTGAGCGTTTAGAACGAAAATCAAAGTTTATATATCAATTATTGGAAGAAACCAATCAAGATTGGGAAGCGGTTTTATTTTGCCTTTTGGCTAAAAATTTTGGACTAAATACCAACGGAAATTCTTTTCTGCAAATTTCTAAAGCTATTCCGTTTTCAGTGATTAGAAAAGAGAGTTTTGAAGTCGAAAATTTAGAAGCGCTTCTTTTTGGAACTTCAAATTTATTAGAAGCTGAAAAAGAAGATGTTTATTATAAAGATCTCAAGTTTCGCTATTTTTATTTGTTGCATAAATATCAAATAGAAAAAACGCACACAGATCCGCTTCAATTTTTTAAACTTCGTCCAGATAATTTCCCAACAATTAGGCTTTCGCAATTAGCGGCTTTATATCATAAACATCAAAATCTGTTTTCAAAAATTATTGATTTAAAATCTACTACTGATGTATATCGTTTGCTAAATGTCTCTGCAAGTTCCTATTGGCAAAATCATTATATGTTTGATAAAGAAAGTCCAAAGAAATTAAAAATGCTCTCTACGTCGTTTATAGATTTAGTAATTATCAATACCATTATTCCGCTTCAATTTGCTTATTCAAGCATCATGGGAGAATCAATTGCCGAAGATTTAATTGATTTTATGAATGAAGTCACTTCAGAGAAAAATGCCATTATCGATAAGTTCAATTCGTTCGGAATTAAGTCTAAAACCGCATTTGAAAGCCAAACCCTATTAGAACTCAAAAATGAATATTGTGAGCGTAAAGCTTGCTTAAAATGTGCAATAGGAATAGAATTGCTTAAAAATAATTAGCCAATTAGAAAATTTGATAATTAGATAATTCTTATTTTTGTAAATCTAAAATCTAAAGTCATAAATCTAAAATATAGATGTCAGCAATTTTAAAACTTAAATTCTTCTTCGAAAAATATGGTTTTCATGTTTCTTCAAGATTAGCAGATAAACTCGGAATGCGCGTAACAAGCGTGCGATTGTTTTTTATCTACATTTCCTTTGTCACAGCCGGTTTAGGATTTGGAGTTTACCTGACTCTGGCTTTCTGGATTAGACTAAAAGATTTAATCCGTTCCAAAAGAACTTCAGTATTCGATTTATAAAAAAAAAGCTCCAAATTTTACGTTTGGAGCTTTTTTTTATTTTTTATGAATGTATTTATTATTCTTCGCTTGTTGTATTATTAAGTTTAGATCTTTTCTTGCTATATCCAAAGTAAACTAAAATACCAATTATAAGCCATCCAAATGATAATAATTGAGCATCTAAACTTAAATTGAAAATTAAGTAAGAATTGATCGCGATTCCCAAAACAGCAATAACCGGAAGAGCAGGAACTTTAAATGTTCTGTTTAATCCTGGTTGTTTTACTCTTAAAATCCAAACTGCGATACAAACCATAGTAAAGGCAAATAAAGTACCAAAACTTGTCATATCTGCCAATTTGTTAATTGGTGTAAAAGCAGCAACCGTTGCAATAATACCACCAAGAATCATTAAGTTCGTTTTTGGTGTTCCAGAAATTGGGTTTACTTTAGAGAAAACTTGCGGAATTAAACCATCTTTAGACATTCCTAAGAAAATTCTAGATTGTCCCATAATCATTACCATTAATACAGAAACTAAACCAATAGTAGCTGCGACAGTAATAATAGAACCAGCCCAACCTTGTCCAGCAATATCAAAAGCATAAGCAACAGGAGCTTTGATAGCTTCAGGATATTTTCCTAGCGGGTTAAAATCTTGGTAATTCATCATTCCAGTTAATACTAAAGAAACTAGAATATATAAAGTAGTACAGATTAATAAAGAAGCGATGATCGCAAAAGGAACATCTTTTTTAGGATTGATAGCCTCTCCAGCTTGAGTAGAAACAGCATCAAAACCAACATAAGCAAAGAAAATTGCAGCAGCTCCAGAAATGATTCCTCCAATTCCGTAAGCATTATGAGTAGTTTCTTTTTCAATAATTTGAGTTGCTTCAGGAATAAATGGGCTCCAGTTTGCAGTATTGATGAAGAAAAGACCAGCAACAATTACAAAGATTACTGCCGAAACTTTAAGGATTACAATAGCATTATTGGCTTTGGCAGCGCTTTTTGTTCCTTTAATAAGTAATGAAATAACTAAAATAACGATCAAGAAAGCAGGAAGATTCATAGAGAAACCTTCTCCAGTATAACTTGCAGGATCTGTTGTAAGCCAATCGGGAAGTTTTATGTGAAATAATTTTAGCAATTTATTAAAGTACCCAGACCAGGAAACCGCTACAGTCATAGATCCCATTGCGTACTCGAGAATAAGTCCCCATCCAATAATCCAGGCAAAAATTTCTCCAATTGTACCATAAGCATACGCATAAGCAGATCCCTCTACAGGTAAAATTGATGCAAATTCAGAATAGCAAAGAGCCGCAAAAACACAAGCAATACCTGCGATGATAAACGAAATTGCTAATGCTGGACCTGCATGGTAATAGGCTCCAGTACCCGTTAATACAAAAATTCCTCCGCCAATAATGGCACCAACTCCAATTGCAGTAAGGCTCCATTTTCCTAAAACCCTTTTTAAATCACTTTTTTTCATATCGGCCTCAAAGGCAGATATTGGTTTAACTCTCATTATTGACATACTATATAATATTGGTTTATTGTTATTAAGTGCCAAATGTATTGTTTTTTGTAAAAAATAAAAACAATTATCATCTTTTAAGTTATAAAATGTTTCTTTTTTTTACAGTACTCGTAAGAAAGATTCTCTAAGTATTGATATTCATTAAATTAATTGGGGTTTTGTAACAGATTCGATAATTTTTTAAAAACTACTTTTCTTACTAATTTTCTTAATAAATTTGAAAGATTTTTCTTAAATTGTTTTTTTAAAGTATTTTCTATCATGAATTTTAAGTTTCTCAATAAGTATTTCCATTTTACAAAACAGCAGCGAGTAGGCATTTTTATGCTTTTTGTTCTAATAATCGGTTTACAGCTGTTTTATTTATTCGCTGATTTTAATATTTCAGAAACCAGTAACGTAGAAAAAGAGCAGTGGCTAGCGCTGCAATCAGAAATCGATCAGGAGAAATTAAGCCTTACAAGCGCAAAGCCGGTGGTTTATCTTTTCAATCCAAATTTTATTTCAGATTATAAAGGCTACAAACTCGGAATGTCGGTAGAAGAAATTGACCGTTTAATAGCATTTCGCAAAGAGAACAAATATGTAAACTCAGCAGAAGAGTTTCAAAAAGTGACTGGAATTTCAGATTCATTATTAAACAAAATTTCTCCTTTGTTTAAGTTTCCAGATTGGAAACAGTATAAAAGTAATTCCCCTGTAGAGAAAAAAGAATTTGCTGTAAAAAGCTTTCCGAAAAAAGAAAAGCTCCCAATCTTAGATATTAATCAGGCAACTCAAGAAGATTTGATGAAAATTTACGGAATAGGAGAAGGACTATCTTCTAGAATACTAAAGCAGAAAGAAATCTTAGGGGCATTTGTGTCAATGGAACAAATGAAAGACATCTGGGGACTTTCGCCAGAAGTCATAAATGAATTGAATAGCCATTTTAAAGCTCAAATCCCTTCAAATATGAAGAAAATAAATGTAAATGAGGCGTCACTAAAAGAATTAGCTCAATTCTCCTATTTTAAATATGGACTTGCAAGAGAAATAGTAAAATATAGAAGTATGAACGGAAATTTTAATAATATTGAGGATTTAGCAAAAATTAAAGATTTTCCTGTTGAAAAAGCAAAAATAATTAGTTTATATTTGGAGTTCTAAAAAGAAACTAACTCATGAACTTTGATTACAACGAAACACAACTAATGATCGCACAGTCGATAAAAGACTTTGCAGAAAAAAATATTAGACCTTATATAATGGAATGGGATGAAACGCAAATTTTTCCGATTCCGTTGTTTAAGCAACTTGGCGAGATGGGCTTCATGGGCGTTTTAGTTCCAGAAGAATATGGAGGTTCTGGTTTGGGTTATCATGAATATGTTACAGTAATAGAAGAAATTTCAAAAGTAGATCCTTCTATCGGATTATCTGTTGCAGCTCATAATTCTTTATGTACCAATCATATCTTAACTTTTGGAAACGAAGAGCAAAAGAAAAAATGGCTTCCAAAACTAGCTACAGCAGAACATATTGGAGCTTGGGGTTTGACAGAACATAATACAGGTTCTGATGCTGGTGGAATGAATACTACGGCAGTTAAAGACGGAGATCACTGGATTGTAAATGGTGCAAAAAACTTTATTACGCACGCAATTTCTGGAGATGTTGCAGTTGTTGTAGTAAGAACTGGTGAGAAAGGCGATTCTAAAGGAATGACCGCTTTTGTTTTTGAAAAAGGCATGAAAGGCTTTTCATCAGGTAAAAAAGAAAATAAATTAGGAATGAGAGCAAGCGAAACAGCCGAATTGGTTTTTGATAATTGCCGTGTTCCCGATGAAAATAGATTAGGTGAAGTTGGCGAAGGTTTTGTTCAAGCCATGAAAATTCTTGATGGCGGAAGAATCTCTATTGGTGCTCTGTCTTTAGGAATTGCAAAAGGCGCGTATGAAGCTGCATTGAAATATTCAAAAGAAAGACATCAGTTCGGACAGCCAATTAGTAATTTCCAAGGAATCTCTTTTAAGTTGGCAGACATGGCAACAGAAATTGAGGCTTCGGAATTATTGCTTCATAAAGCCGCTTTCTTGAAACAAAAACATAAACCAGTTACGACATCAGGCGCTATGGCAAAAATGTATGCCTCTGAAGCATGTGTCAAAATTGCTAATGAAGCCGTTCAGATTCATGGAGGATATGGGTATACTAAAGACTTTCCGGTAGAAAAATTCTACAGAGACTCTAAATTGTGCACAATAGGAGAAGGAACAACCGAAATTCAGAAACTTGTTATTTCTAGAAATTTGTTGAAATAAAATATCATTTTGGGCGTGCCCCTAAAAACAAAAGCATTTAGCAAACGCGTAGAAGCTTTTGTTTTTAGGGTCGGGCTTTCCACTATAATCTTTTTGTTTTTAAAGAAAAAACAAAAAGGATTTCCGTTGCAATCCCTCACGCATACTCGGTTAAATCGAGTTTAGTGAAAATAATTCAAAATTTATAAGTCATAATTCATAATTAATACATACATTTGCAGCCTTAACGAGAGGAGGTGTCTATATTATGTTAATTATACCAATTAAAGACGGAGAAAATATCGATAGAGCATTAAAGCGCTATAAAAGAAAATTTGATAAAACAGGAACTGTTCGTCAATTAAGAGCACGTACTGCTTTTATTAAGCCTTCTGTTATCAAAAGAGCTCAAATCCAAAAAGCGGCTTACATTCAAGGCTTGAAAGATAGTTTAGAAAGTTAGTATTAGCTTTTCGAAAATAATTACCGTTAGTGGTCAAAATGTTTTAATTTTGATGCTAACGGTTTTTTTATGCTTAATTTTTAGATTCAATGAAAACGAACAAAGAAGCTTTTTCAGATTATCTTTTATTAGAAAAGAAGTATTCTTCACATACGGTTGGGGCTTACTTAAATGATATAATGTCGTTTGAGTCATTTTTAAAAGAATCTTTTGATCAGGAAAATGCTGATTTGGTAAATTATAGTCAGGTGAGAAGTTGGATTGTTTTTTTGGTTGATCAGAATATTTCAAATGTGTCTATTAATAGAAAAATGGCTTCTTTAAAAGCTTTTTATAAATTTCTTTTAAAGACAAAACAGATTGAAATTAATCCGATGCTGAAGCATAAGTCTTTAAAAACGCCAAAAGTAATTCAGATTCCTTTCTCGGAAAAAGAATTGCAAGATTTGCTTACTGTAATAGATGTGCCTGTTGGTTTTGAAGAAATTCGGGGTAAGCTTATTGTGGAGATGTTTTATGTTACAGGAATGCGTCGGGCGGAGCTGATTCACTTGATGATTAAAAATGTAGATCGCTCAAATAATACAATTAAAGTTCTAGGAAAAAGAAATAAAGAACGCATTATTCCAATCTTGCCAATTATTGCAGATCAAATTGACTTATATATTAAAGAAAGAGATGGTTTGGAAAGTGTAGCAGATTATGACTATTTTTTTGTTTCGAAAAAAGGGTTAAAATTGAGTGAATCTTTTGTTTATCGTTTAATAAATTCATACTTTAGTAGGGTCTCAGAAAAGGTGAAAAAAAGTCCGCATGTGCTTCGGCATACTTTTGCAACTCACCTATTAAACAATGGGGCAGATTTGAATTCAGTTAAAGAATTGCTGGGGCATTCTAGTTTAGCGTCTACTCAGGTTTATACTCATAATAGTTTGGCGGAACTTAAAAAAGTGTATAGAGGTGCGCATCCAAGAAATAAATAGCAGTTCTAAATGTTAACCCTAAAATTTTTATTATGAAGGTAGATGTTCATGCAGTTAATTTTACTGTCGACAGAAAATTGGTCGATTTTATCCAGGAAAGAATGGGTAAGCTAGAGAAATACTACGATCGAGTGGTTTCATCAGATGTTTTTTTGAAAGTGGAAAGAACAAGTGATAAGGAGAATAAGATGGTGGAGATAAAGATTAATGTTCCTGGTGATGATTTTCTGGTAAAAAAACAGTGTAAAACATTTGAAGAGGCGGTTGAGCTTTCGGCAGAATCGTTAGAACGTTTACTTGTAAAAAGGAAGGAAAAAATTAGAGCGCACATTTAATTGAAATTTTTTTTAAAAAATGTTTTGATTAAAAGATAAAATAGCTACATTTGCAGTCCGTTAGAAATAGCGGACTTTTTTAATGTATTCGCCGATGTAGCTCAGCTGGCTAGAGCAGCTGATTTGTAATCAGCAGGTCGTGGGTTCGAGTCCCTCTATCGGCTCAGAAAATTTCAAATACGATTTGAAATTGGTTCTTTAAAATAATGGAATCATAAATTATTAGGGGAGATACTCAAGCGGCCAACGAGGGCAGACTGTAAATCTGCTGTGTGAACTTCGCAGGTTCGAATCCTGCTCTCCCCACAAAACAAGAAGTCGAGATTTGGTATTGTAGATTTTGGAAGAAAAATCTGGAATCTAAATTCTGAAAATCTAAAATCAGAACTCTCTGCCGGTGTAGCTCAGGGGTAGAGTGCTTCCTTGGTAAGGAAGAGGTCTCGGGTTCAAATCCCGACATTGGCTCAAGTAAGTAGGAAATTGAAAATTAATATATAACTAAGATTAAAAATTAAGTAAAATGGCAAAGGAGAATTTTAATCGTTCCAAACCGCACTTAAACATAGGTACAATTGGACACGTAGATCACGGAAAAACTACATTAACTGCTGCAATTACAAAAGTATTGTCAGATGCTGGTTACTGTCAAGCAAAATCGTTTGATCAAATCGATAACGCTCCAGAGGAGAAAGAAAGAGGTATTACTATTAATACATCACACGTAGAGTACGAAACTGCTAACCGTCACTACGCTCACGTTGACTGTCCAGGTCACGCGGATTACGTAAAGAACATGGTTACTGGTGCTGCTCAAATGGACGGTGCTATCTTAGTAGTTGCTGCTACAGATGGTCCAATGCCACAAACTCGTGAGCACATCCTTTTAGGACGTCAGGTTGGTATTCCAAGAATCGTTGTTTTCATGAACAAAGTGGATATGGTTGATGATGCTGAGTTATTAGAGCTTGTTGAAATGGAAATTAGAGATTTATTATCTTTCTACGAATATGATGGAGATAATGGTCCTGTAGTTCAAGGTTCTGCTTTAGGAGGATTAAACAATGATCCAAACTGGGTACCTAAAATTATCGAATTAATGGAAGCTGTTGATGCTTGGATCGAAGAGCCAGTACGTGACGTAGCTAAACCATTCTTGATGCCAGTTGAGGACGTATTTACAATTACAGGTCGTGGAACTGTTGCTACAGGTCGTATCGAAACTGGAGTTGCTAACACTGGAGATCCTGTTGAAATCATTGGTATGGGAGCTGAAAAATTAACTTCTACTATTACAGGAGTTGAGATGTTCCGTAAAATCCTTGATAGAGGAGAAGCTGGAGATAACGTAGGTTTATTGTTAAGAGGTATTGATAAAGCTGATATCAAAAGAGGTATGGTTATTATTAAGCCAGGTTCAGTAAAACCACACGCTAAATTCAAAGCTGAGGTTTATATCTTGAAAAAAGAAGAAGGTGGACGTCACACTCCATTCCATAATAACTACCGTCCACAGTTCTACGTACGTACAACTGACGTAACAGGAGTTATTTCTTTACCAGCAGGTGTAGAGATGGTAATGCCAGGTGATAACTTAACTATCGAGGTTGCTTTATTAAGCCCAATCGCTATGAACGTAGGTTTACGTTTCGCTATCCGTGAGGGTGGTAGAACAGTTGGTGCTGGTCAGGTAACTGAAATCGTAGAGTAATTCTATTAAAATAAATAAAAAGCCAGTTGATTCTTAATTGAAACAACTGGCTTTAATTACGGGCGTAGTTCAAGGGTAGAATAGCGGTCTCCAAAACCGTTGATGGGGGTTCGAATCCCTCCGCCCGTGCAATAAAAAATATATCAAATGACAAAAGTTACTAATTATTTATCAGAGGCTTTCGAAGAGTTAAAGTCAAATGTTACTTGGCCATCTTGGGCTGAAGTTCAAAAATTGACAATTGTTGTGGCTGTATTTTCGATTTTATTCGCTTTGGCAACATGGGGAGTAGACGAATTTTTTGCAAAAGCTTTGGCTGGATTTTTTAACTGGTTAAAAGGATAATTTTTTTGTGATGGCAGATAATAATGTGAAAAAATGGTACGTAGTTAGAGCGGTTAGTGGTCAAGAGAATAAAGTGAAAGCTTATATCGAGACTGAGATTGCGAGATTAGGTATGGAGGATTATGTTTCTCAGGTTTTGGTTCCTACTGAAAAAGTAGTTACTGTAAAAGATGGGAAAAAATCATCTAAGGATAAAGTGTATTTTCCTGGATATGTTATGATCGAAGCTAACTTGGTTGGTGAGATTCCTCATATTATTAAGTCAATTACTAGTGTTATTGGATTTTTAGGAGAGACAAAAGGCGGAGAACCTGTTCCTTTGAGACTTTCTGAAGTAAACCGTATGTTAGGTAAAGTAGATGAGTTGGCTGTTAATACAGATACTCGTTCTATTCCATTTAGCGTTGGAGAAACGGTTAAGGTTATTGATGGACCATTTAACGGATTTAACGGATCTGTTGAGAAAATCAATGAAGAAAAGCGTAAGCTTGAGGTAATGGTTAAGATTTTCGGAAGAAAAACTCCATTAGAACTAAGTTTTATGCAAGTAGAAAAAGTATAATTTTTTGTTACACTATAATAAACCATTGTAATCGCTTCCATTGATTACAGTGTTAAATTTTTTAAAAATGGCTAAAGAAATTAGTAAGGTAGTTAAACTACAAGTTAAGGGAGGTGCTGCGAACCCGTCGCCACCGGTTGGACCTGCTTTAGGAGCTGCTGGGGTTAACATCATGGAGTTTTGTAAGCAATTTAATGCTAGAACTCAAGATAAACCTGGCAAAATTTGTCCAGTGCAAATCACTGTGTACAAAGACAAATCATTTGATTTTGTTGTTAAGACTCCTCCAGCAGCAGTTCAGTTAATGGAAGCTGCAAAGCTAAAATCTGGTTCTGGTGAGCCTAATCGTAAAAAAGTAGCTAGCGTTACTTGGGAACAAATTAGAACTATTGCTGAAGACAAAATGCCTGACTTAAACGCTTTCACAATCGAGAAAGCTATGAGTATGGTTGCTGGAACAGCTAGATCTATGGGTATAACTGTATCAGGAGATGCTCCTTTTTAATTAAGAAAAAGAAATGGCAAAATTAACAAAAAAGCAAAAAGAGGCTGCTTCAAAAATTGAAAAGAACAAATTATACTCTTTAAAAGATGCTGCGGCATTAATTAAAGTTGTTGCTTCTGCAAAATTTGATGAGTCTGTTGATATCGCAGTTCGTTTGGGTGTTGATCCAAGAAAAGCGAATCAAATGGTTAGAGGTGTAGTTACATTACCTCACGGAACAGGAAAAGACGTTAAAGTATTAGCATTGGTTACTCCAGACAAAGAAGCGGAAGCTAGAGAAGCAGGAGCAGATCACGTTGGTCTTGACGATTACTTACAAAAAATTAAAGACGGTTGGACAGATGTTGATGTGATCATTACTATGCCTGCTGTTATGGGTAAATTAGGTCCATTAGGTCGTATTTTAGGACCTAGAGGTTTAATGCCAAACCCTAAAACAGGTACAGTAACTATGGATGTTGCTAAAGCTGTTCAAGAAGTTAAAGCTGGTAAAATTGACTTTAAAGTTGATAAAACTGGTATCGTTCACGCTGGTATTGGTAAAGTTTCTTTCGGAGCTGAGCAAATCGTTGAGAACGCACACGAAATTATTCAAACATTAATAAAACTTAAACCAACTGCTGCTAAAGGTACATACATTAAAGGTATTCACCTTACAAGCACAATGAGTCCTGCTATCGCATTAGACCCAAAAGCAGTATAATTGGTAGTTAAAAATTTTTAGTATGACTAGAGAAGAAAAATCAATCGCGATTGAAAATTTAACTGCGCAGTTAGCTGGTACAAATATCATTTACATTTCTGATATTTCTGGTTTAAACGCAGAGACAACTTCAAACTTACGTAGAGCTTGTTTTAAAGCAGGTATCAAATTAGAGGTTGTAAAGAACACTTTGCTTGCAAAAGCAATGGAAGCTTCTGATAATGATTATGGTGATTTACCTACAGTTTTATCTGGTAACAGTGCTATCTTCATTTCTGATGTTGCTAACGCACCTGGAAAAATCATTAAAGATTTCCGTAAGAAATCTGATAAACCAGTTTTAAAAGGAGCTTATATCAATTCTGAAGTATATATTGGAGATAATCAATTAGATGCATTAGCTACAATTAAATCTAAAGAAGAGCTTATTGGAGAAATCATTGGATTATTACAATCTCCAGCTCAAAGAATTATTTCTGCTTTACAAAACAAATTCGCAGGAAGCGAAGAAGAAGGAGCAGAGTAATCAACGTAAGGGAGCTTGCTTCCTTGCTGCTTAATTAGCGCACAATAATTAAATTATATTTTTTACACAAATCATTTTAAACGATAGAAAAAATGGCAGATTTGAAACAATTCGCAGAACAATTAGTTAACTTAACAGTTAAAGAAGTTAACGAATTAGCAACAATATTAAAAGATGAGTATGGAATCGAGCCTGCTGCTGCTGCTGTAGTAGTTGCTGCTGGAGGTGGAGACGGTGCTGCTGAAGAAGCACAAACTGAATTTACAGTTGTATTGAAAGATGCAGGAGCTTCTAAATTAGCTGTTGTAAAATTAGTTAAAGAATTAACTGGTTTAGGTCTTAAAGAAGCTAAAGATGTAGTTGACGGTGCTCCAAGTAACGTTAAAGAAGGTGTTTCTAAAGAAGAGGCTGAAGGTCTTAAAAAATCTTTAGAAGAGGCTGGAGCTACTGTTGAGCTTAAATAATTAAACTCAGTTTAAGAACTAGGTTTAGGTCTTGGGTTAACACTCAAAGGCCTAAACCATTTTTCGTATAATAAAATATATATCAAGTTTTATTATCCCATAGTTTAAAATACGAAAAAGTTTTAGATCAATACGAAGAAAGAAAGTTGAACTTCATTTAAGTTTTAATTTTTAAAGATGTATTGATTATAATAAGAAAGTATAGATTAAACAGTGTGTATTTACACAAAAAAAATTACTTTTTTTTAATCAAAATTTTGTCCATTGATGATAACAAATCAGACTGAAAGATTGAATTTTGCCTCTACAAAAAATATCCCTGATTATCCAGACTTCTTGGATGTACAGGTTAAATCTTTTAAAGATTTCTTCCAATTAGAAACGAAATCTGACGAAAGAGGCAACGAAGGGTTATACAACACCTTCATGGAAAACTTTCCAATCACAGATACAAGAAACAACTTTGTATTGGAATTCCTAGATTATTTTGTTGATCCACCACGTTATACAATTCAAGAATGTATAGAGAGAGGTCTTACTTATAGTGTGCCATTAAAAGCTAGGTTGAAACTATACTGTACAGATCCAGAACACGAAGATTTTGAAACGATTGTACAAGATGTTTATCTTGGAACAATTCCTTACATGACTCCAAGCGGTACTTTTGTAATCAATGGTGCTGAGCGTGTAGTAGTATCTCAATTACACCGTTCTCCAGGAGTTTTCTTTGGACAGTCATTCCACGCAAATGGAACTAAACTTTATTCTGCAAGAGTAATTCCTTTTAAAGGTTCTTGGATAGAATTCTCTACAGATATTAACAGCGTAATGTACGCTTATATCGATAGAAAGAAAAAATTACCTGTAACAACTTTATTCCGTGCTATCGGATTCGAAAGAGATAAAGATATCTTAGAAATTTTCGACTTAGCAGAAGAAATTAAAGTTTCTAAAACAGGAATTAAAAAATATATTGGAAGAAGACTTGCTGCGCGTGTTTTGAACACTTGGCACGAGGATTTCGTAGATGAAGATACTGGAGAGGTAGTTTCTATCGAGCGTAACGAAATCATCCTTGATCGTGATACAATTATCGACAAAGATAATGTTGAAGAGATCATCGATTCTAACGTTAAATCTATTTTGTTACACAAAGAGGATAATAACCAAGCAGATTATGCTATTATCCACAACACGTTACAAAAAGATCCAACTAACTCTGAAAAAGAAGCTGTAGAGCACATTTACCGTCAGTTGCGTAACGCTGAACCGCCTGATGAGGAAACTGCTCGTGGTATTATAGATAAATTGTTCTTCTCTGACCAACGTTACAACTTAGGTGAAGTAGGTCGTTACAGAATGAACAAAAAATTAGATTTAGATATCCCTATGGATAAGCAAGTGCTTACTAAAGAGGATATCATTACAATCGTTAAATATTTGATCGAGTTGATCAACTCTAAAGCAGAGATTGATGATATCGATCACTTATCAAACCGTCGTGTTAGAACAGTTGGTGAACAATTGTCTCAACAATTCGGTGTTGGTTTAGCACGTATGGCTAGAACTATTCGTGAAAGAATGAACGTTAGAGATAACGAGGTGTTTACACCAATCGATTTGATCAATGCTAAAACATTATCTTCGGTTATCAACTCTTTCTTTGGTACTAATCAGTTATCTCAATTTATGGATCAAACGAATCCATTAGCTGAGATTACACACAAAAGAAGATTATCTGCACTTGGACCAGGTGGACTTTCGAGAGAAAGAGCTGGTTTCGAGGTTCGTGACGTTCACTACACGCACTACGGACGTTTATGTCCAATTGAAACTCCTGAGGGACCAAACATTGGTTTGATTTCTTCTCTGGGTGTTTACGCGAAAGTAAATGGAATGGGCTTCATTGAAACTCCTTACCGTAAAGTTACTAACGGTGTAGTTGATTTAGAAAGTACTCCAATCTACTTAAGTGCTGAAGAAGAAGAAGGAAAAATGATTGCTCAGGCAAACATTGAAATGGACGAAACTGGTAAAATTACAGCTAGCAATGTTATTGCTCGTGAGGAGGGTGACTTCCCAGTTGTTGAGCCAAATGTAGTTCATTATACTGACGTTGCACCGAACCAGATCGCTTCGATTTCTGCATCTTTGATTCCTTTCTTGGAGCATGATGATGCGAACCGTGCGTTAATGGGATCGAACATGATGCGTCAGGCAGTTCCTTTGATCCGTCCTGAAGCTCCGATTGTTGGTACAGGTTTAGAGCGTCAAGTTGCTTCTGACTCAAGAGTATTGATTAATGCTGAGGGTCATGGTACTGTAGAATACGTTGATGCTAATATCATTACTATTAAATACGACCGTACTGAAGATGAAAGAATGGTTAGTTTTGATGCTGATGAGAAAACATACAACTTAATTAAATTTAGAAAAACAAACCAAGGAACAAGTATCAACTTGAAACCAATCGTAAGAAGAGGTGACAGAGTTGTTCCTGGACAAGTATTATCAGAAGGATATGCTACTCAAAATGGTGAATTAGCTTTAGGTAGAAACCTTAAAGTTGCGTTCATGCCATGGAAAGGGTACAACTTCGAGGATGCGATTGTAATTTCTGAAAAAGTAGTTCGCGATGATATTTTTACTTCTATCCACGTTGATGATTATTCATTAGAGGTTAGAGATACTAAGTTAGGAAACGAAGAGTTAACAAACGATATTCCTAACGTTTCTGAAGAAGCTACTAAAGATTTAGATGAAAACGGTATGATCAGAATTGGAGCAGAGGTTAAACCTGGCGACATTTTGATCGGAAAAATTACACCAAAAGGAGAATCAGATCCAACTCCAGAGGAGAAATTGCTTCGTGCAATCTTCGGAGATAAAGCTGGTGATGTAAAAGATGCTTCATTAAAAGCTTCTCCATCTTTACATGGTGTAGTTCTTGACAAAAAATTATTTGCAAGAGCCGTAAAAGATAAACGTAAACGTACTCAAGATAAAGATGCTTTAGGAGCTCTTGAAATGGAGTTCGAAACTAAATTTGTTGAATTAAAAGACAGATTAGTAGAGAAATTATTCTTGATCGTTAACGGAAAAACATCTCAAGGTGTAATGAATGATTTGGGTGAAGAAGTTTTGCCAAAAGGTAAAAAATATACTCAAAAAATGCTTTACGCAGTAGAAGATTTCGCTCATTTAAGTAAAGGTCAATGGGTTGCTGATGATGCTACTAACAAAATGGTTAATGATTTAATTCATAACTATAAAATTAAGCTGAACGACTTACAAGGAGCTTTAAGAAGAGAGAAATTTACGATTACTGTTGGAGATGAGTTACCATCTGGTATCTTAAAATTAGCTAAGATTTATATTGCTAAGAAACGTAAGTTGAAAGTAGGGGATAAAATGGCAGGACGTCACGGTAACAAAGGTATTGTTGCAAGAATCGTTCGTCATGAAGATATGCCTTTCTTGGAAGACGGAACGCCAGTTGATATCGTGTTGAACCCACTTGGGGTACCTTCACGTATGAACATTGGTCAGATTTATGAGACTGTTCTTGGATGGGCTGGTATGAACTTGGGTAGAAAATTTGCTACTCCAATTTTCGACGGTGCTTCTCTAGACGAGATCAATGCTTTGACTGATGAGGCTAACGTACCACGTTTCGGACATACTTATCTATTTGATGGTGGAACTGGAGAGCGTTTTGCACAAAAAGCGACTGTGGGTGTAATTTACATGCTTAAATTAGGACACATGGTTGATGATAAGATGCACGCACGTTCTATCGGACCATACTCGTTGATTACTCAACAGCCACTTGGAGGTAAAGCTCAATTTGGAGGTCAGCGTTTTGGAGAGATGGAGGTTTGGGCACTTGAGGCTTATGGAGCTTCTAGTACACTACGTGAAATCTTAACTGTTAAGTCTGATGACGTTATTGGTAGAGCTAAAACTTACGAGGCTATCGTTAAGGGTGAAACTATGCCAGAACCAGGCTTGCCAGAATCATTCAATGTATTAATGCACGAATTGAAAGGTCTAGGATTAGATCTTCGTTTGGAAGAATAATAAAAAGTTTTGTAATCGGTCCCGATAAAAATCGGGACTGATTACTCATTTATATAAGTTTTTAAAGATTTATACCCGTAACCCGTTCCGATTTTTCATATACATTATATGACTAGCGCTTCAAATTAGATTTGAGGTTTAGAGAAGTAACCCGAGGTAGTAGCTGAATGATTAACTCTTTATTTTTTAAAGAGTAGATTATAAATCTAAAATCAATTTTTTAATTGCAAATAAATCAATAGTAAAAACTATGATGAATAACAGAAACAATAAAGATAAAAATCCAGTAAAAAGATTTAACAAAATCTCTATTGGATTGGCTTCACCAGAATCTATCCTTAAAGAATCAAGAGGAGAGGTTTTAAAGCCGGAAACAATTAACTATAGAACTCACAAACCAGAGCGTGATGGACTTTTCTGCGAAAGAATCTTCGGACCAGTAAAAGATTTCGAATGTGCTTGTGGTAAGTATAAAAGAATTCGTTACAAAGGTATCATCTGTGACCGTTGTGGTGTTGAAGTTACTGAGAAAAAAGTACGTCGTGATAGAGTAGGACACATCAACCTTGTTGTGCCAATTGCTCACATCTGGTACTTCCGTTCTCTTCCAAACAAAATTGGTTATATCCTTGGTCTTCCATCTAAGAAATTAGATATGATCATTTACTACGAAAGATATGTAGTAATTCAAGCTGGTATTGCTAAAAATGCAGATGGAGAATCATTACAAAGATTAGATTTCTTAACTGAAGAAGAATACTTAAATATTTTAGATACTCTTCCACAGGAAAACCAATATTTAGATGATTTAGATCCAAATAAATTTGTTGCCAAAATGGGAGCAGAGTGTATTATGGATTTATTAGCTCGTATTGACTTAGATGCTTTATCTTATGAATTAAGACACAGCGCTAACAACGAAACATCTAAACAAAGAAAAACTGAGGCTTTAAAAAGATTACAAGTTGTGGAGTCTTTCCGTGAGTCTAACGAAAACCGCGAAAACCGTCCAGAATGGATGATTATGAAAGTGGTTCCTGTTATCCCGCCAGAATTACGTCCGCTTGTGCCACTTGATGGAGGTCGTTTTGCAACTTCAGATTTGAACGATTTATATCGTCGTGTAATCATCCGTAACAACCGTTTGAAAAGATTAATGGAGATTAAAGCTCCAGAAGTTATCTTAAGAAACGAGAAACGTATGTTACAAGAATCTGTAGATTCATTATTCGATAACACACGTAAAGCTTCTGCTGTTAAAACAGAATCAAACAGACCATTAAAATCATTATCTGATTCCTTAAAAGGTAAGCAAGGACGTTTCCGTCAAAACTTACTTGGAAAACGTGTGGATTATTCTGCTCGTTCGGTAATCGTCGTTGGTCCAGAATTAAAATTATATGAGTGCGGATTGCCAAAAGATATGGCTTCTGAATTATACAAACCTTTCGTAATCCGTAAATTGATTGAAAGAGGTATTGTAAAAACAGTAAAATCTGCTAAGAAAATCATTGACAAAAAAGAGCCAGTAGTTTGGGATATCCTTGAAAACGTAATTAAAGGTCACCCAGTATTACTTAACCGTGCTCCTACTTTGCACAGACTTGGTATTCAGGCATTCCAACCAAAATTAATTGAAGGAAAAGCGATCCAGTTACACCCATTAGTATGTACGGCATTCAACGCCGATTTCGATGGTGACCAGATGGCGGTTCACTTACCATTAGGACCAGAAGCTATTTTAGAGGCGCAATTATTAATGTTGGCTTCTCACAATATCTTGAACCCTGCAAATGGTGCTCCAATTACTGTACCTTCTCAGGACATGGTCTTGGGTCTATACTATATGACCAAAGAGCGTATTTCTACAGAAGATCACAAAATTATTGGTCAGGATTTGACTTTCTACTCTGCTGAAGAAGTAAATATAGCATTAAACGAAGGAAGATTAGAATTGAATGCTCGTGTGAAAATTAGAGCAAAAGATTTTAATGACGCTGGAGAATTAGTGTACAAAATTATCCAAACAACTGCTGGACGTGTATTATTTAACGAAGTAGTACCTGAAGCAGCTGGATATATCAATGACGTATTGACTAAGAAAAACCTTAGAGATATTATCGGACACATTTTAAGCGTGACTGATGTACCTACAACGGCAGCTTTCTTGGATAATATGAAAGATATGGGTTATAAATTTGCATTTAGAGGAGGTTTATCATTCTCTTTAGGTGATATTAGAATTCCAGAACAAAAAACTAAATTGATTGCAGATGCCAGAGAACAAGTTGAAGGTATCTCAACCAACTATAACATGGGTCTTATTACCAATAACGAGCGTTACAACCAAGTTATTGACGTATGGACTTCTGCGAATGCTCAGTTAACAGAGTTAGCAATGAAAAATATTAGAGAAGATCAGCAAGGTTTCAACTCTGTATATATGATGCTTGACTCTGGGGCGAGGGGTTCTAAGGAGCAGATTCGTCAGTTGACAGGTATGCGTGGTTTGATGGCAAAGCCTAAAAAATCTACTGCCGGTGGTGGTGAGATTATTGAAAACCCGATTCTTTCTAACTTTAAGGAAGGTCTTTCGATCCTTGAGTACTTCATTTCTACTCACGGTGCTCGTAAAGGTCTTGCGGATACGGCTCTTAAAACGGCCGATGCTGGTTACTTGACAAGAAGGCTTCATGACGTTTCTCAGGATGTTATTGTTAACATCGAAGACTGTGGAACTCTTAGAGGTGTTGAAGTATCTGCATTGAAGAAAAATGAGGAAATCGTTGAATCATTAGGAGAGAGAATTTTAGGACGTGTTGCTTTACAAGACGTTATTAATCCGCTTACTAATGAAGTAATGGTTCAGTCTGGTCAGCAAATTACTGAAGCAATTATGAGAACTATCGAAGCTTCTCCAATTGAAAAAGTAGAGGTTAGATCTCCATTAACTTGTGAAGCTACAAAAGGTATTTGTGCAAAATGTTACGGTAGAAACTTAGCTACTGGTAAGATGACACAAAGAGGTGAAGCTGTCGGAGTTATTGCAGCTCAGTCTATTGGTGAGCCAGGTACACAGTTGACACTTCGTACGTTCCACGTTGGAGGGGTTGCTGGAGGTATCTCTGAAGAGTCTAGTATTGTTACAAGATTCAACGGTAGATTAGAAATTGAAGATTTAAAAACAGTAAAAGGAGAAGACGGAGAAGGAAATTCTGTTGATATCGTAGTTTCACGTTCAACTGAGTTGAAATTAGTTGACGAGAAAACTGGAATTGTTTTAAATACACATAACATTCCTTATGGATCTAGTATTTTTGTTAATGACGGAGATACTGTTGCTAAAGGAACTGTAATCTGTAAATGGGATCCATATAACGGTGTAATTGTTTCTGAGTTTACTGGTAAGATTGCTTACGAAGATTTAGAGCAAGGACAATCGTTCATGGTTGAGATCGATGAGCAGACTGGTTTCCAAGAAAAAGTAATTTCTGAAGCTAGAAACAAAAAATTAATTCCAACTTTATTGGTTTACGGTAAAGAAGGAGAATTGATTCGTTCATACAACTTACCAGTAGGTGCACACTTAATGGTTGAGAATGGTGAGAAAATTAAAGCAGGTAAAGTATTAGTAAAAATCCCACGTCGTTCTTCTAAAGCAGGCGATATCACGGGAGGTTTACCAAGAATTACTGAGCTTCTTGAGGCTCGTAACCCTTCTAACCCAGCGGTTGTATCTGAAATTGATGGTGTTGTATCTTTCGGTAAAATCAAAAGAGGTAACCGTGAGATCGTTATCGAATCTAAATTTGGTGAGATTAAAAAGTATTTGGTTAAACTTTCTAGCCAGATCTTAGTACAAGAAAATGACTTCGTAAGAGCGGGAGTTCCATTGTCTGACGGTGCAATTACACCAGATGATATCTTAAGAATTCAAGGTCCAGCTGCTGTTCAACAGTACTTGGTAAATGAAATTCAAGAGGTTTACCGTTTACAAGGGGTAAAAATTAATGATAAGCACTTTGAGGTAGTTATTCGTCAAATGATGCGTAAAGTAAGAGTTCAGGATCCAGGTGATACTTTATTCTTAGAAGACCAATTAATTCACACTAAAGATTTCATCGTTCAAAACGATAAATTATATGGTATGAAAGTGGTTGAAGATGCTGGAGATTCTTCAGTATTGAAACCAGGTCAGATTATTACGCCTCGTGAATTACGTGATGAGAATTCATTATTGAAACGTACAGATAAAAATCTTGTTGTAGCAAGAGATGTAATCACTGCAACTGCAACGCCAGTTCTACAAGGTATTACAAGAGCTTCGTTACAAACTAAATCATTCATTTCTGCGGCTTCATTCCAGGAGACAACGAAAGTACTTAACGAAGCTGCAGTAGCTGGTAAAGTAGATGATCTAGAAGGATTAAAAGAAAATGTAATTGTTGGACACAGAATTCCTGCGGGAACTGGTATGAGAGAATACGATAATACTATCGTAGGATCTAAAGACGATTACAACGAAATGATGGCTAATAAAGAAGAATACATTTATTAATTAGGAAACTATGAGTAATCCGAAACAACAGCAAGAGCAAATTAATATTGAGTTAGATGAAAGCATCGCAGAAGGAATTTATTCTAATCTTGCGATCATCAACCACTCATCATCAGAGTTTGTTTTAGATTTTGTGAGCATTATGCCAGGTATTCCTAAAGCCAAGGTAAAGTCAAGAATTGTTTTGACACCACAACATGCTAAAAGATTATTGCGAGCAATAGGTGAAAATATCCACAGATTTGAGGCCGCTCATGGCGAAATCAAAGAAACGGAACAAGCACCAATTCCGCTTAATTTTGGTCCAACTGGACAAGCATAAATTCTAAAGCCCCTTTTTTAAGGGGCTTTTTTTTTTGCCACACATAGTTAAGAATGCAGTTTGTCTGATTTAATTTACTTTAATCGACTAAATTTCTTTTCAGCAAAGTATTATTTTAAATTGGTGTTGCCTAAAAAAGATTGAATTTTGAAATATAATGACTTAGTAAAGGTTGATTTAATTCAAGTTATAAAAAAGCGCTAATTCTGTTAGCGTTTTTTTTATTGTCTCAATCTTCTATTTTTAATAGGCCATTTTTATCCATTACGAATTACTCTTATGCATCTTTAAAAAAGAAATATTATTTGTACGATTCATTATAATTCCTGCCGCTGTTAGGATAGATTCTAAAACTGGCAGTTTCCAGTTTTTGATTGTTTACCAGAATTTCAATGCTTCTATTGTCTTGGGCAATTTTGATTTTAATTTCGTTCTCACCCGATACTGTTTTAAAACAATTGAAAATTTCTTTTTCGCTAAAGAAAATCCTGCCTTCAAATTTTTCATTTTTACCTGTTTCCCAGAAAAACTGCATGACTTGAGGCAGTGCCCTATCTCTCATTTTATTTTCTAAAAGCCATGGACGGAACATTTGATCCTTTTCTCCATTATAGTATTCGGTATTAAGCTCAAAAATTCTGAACTTTTCATTTTCAGAAGTGATGACAGGCTTCCATTGGTAACGGATACGATAAGTATCCCATAAGGAGCAATCGGCATCTGGATTGTAATTTTTCTTAGCCAGTTCATCAAAATATTCTGGAGTAAATCGCCAGGTTCTCAAGTGAATCTCTTTGGCTTGTTTCAGTTCTTCGGCATCTGTGATTTTCTGTGACTGGTAGCGTCCGATTTCAATTACCGTTAAACCATAATTTACCCAGACGACCACCATGCCTTTTGGTGCAAAGCCAAAAATCAGCCTTTTAAAAGGATTGTAAGACTCAAAAGCAGCATCTGGGTTGTACTGAGAAAATTGTATGTCTGGATCTCCCTCATATTTAAATTCTTCTATTGCTTTTCCTTTTACTTCTGCAAATGCATAGCACCTTCTTACCAAATCCTTCATTTTCTCTTCAGAGAAGTTTATTTTAAGCCTGTAAAAAGCGTTGTCGTAACCTGCATAATAGGTAATATCTGCTCCAATAGGGGTGCCGTACTGTTCTGTCCACATTTTTCCTGAAGCTCCCCATCTCCCTGATGAACTGCCAAAAGGCAGACCGGCGTGAATGCCCTCTAAGGTAAAAATTTCATCTTTTACCATTTCTACACTATATTCATTGGCAGGATGGCACATTTCTGCATGCCATACGGGTGTTTTTTCTTTTTTCATCTGGCAGTTGGTTATTTGGGTGCATACTATAAAACATAGTACCATTTTTATCCACTTTTTATCCATTACGAATTACTCTTATGCATCTTTAAAAAAAGAAATATTATTTGTACGATTCATTATAATTCCCGCCGCTGTTAGATAGATTCTAAAACTGGCAGTTTCCAGTTTTTGATTGTTTACCAGAATTTCAATGCTTCTATTGTCTTGGGCAATTTTGATTTTAATTTCGTTCTCGCCCGATACTGTTTTAAAACAATTGAAAATTTCTTTTTCGCTAAAGAAAATCCTGCCTTCAAATTTTTCATTTTTACCTGTTTCCCAGAAAAACTGCATGACTTGAGGTAGTGCCCTATCTCTCATTTTATTTTCTAAAAGCCATGGATGGAACATTTGATCCTTTTCTCCATTATAGTATTCGGTATTAAGTTCAAAAATTCTAAACTTTTCATTTCCAGAAGTGATGACAGGCTTCCATTTGTAGCGGATGCGATACATATCCCATAAGGAGCAATCTGCATTTGGATTGTATTTTTTCTTAGCCAGTTCATCAAAATATTCTGGAGTAAAGCGCCAGGTCCTCAAGTGAATCTGTTTAGCTTGTTTCAGCTCTTCGGCATCTGTGATTTTCTGGGACTGATAGCGACCGATTTCAATTACCGTTAAGCCATAATTTACCCAGACGACCACCATGCCCTTTGGTGCAAAACCAAAAATCAGCCTTCTAAAAGGATTGTAAGACTCAAAAGCAGCATCTGGGTTGTACTGAGAAAATTGTATGTCTGGATCTCCCTCATATTTAAATTCTTCTATTGCTTTTCCTTTTACTTCTGCAAATGCATAGCACCTTCTTACCAGATCCTTCATTTTCTCTTCAGAGAAGTTTATTTTAAGCCTGTAAAAAGCGTTGTCGTAACCTGCATAATAGGTAATATCTGCTCCGATAGGGGTGCCGTGCTGTTCTGTCCACATAGCGCCAGAATCTCCCCATCTCCCTGATGAACTTCCAAAAGGCAGACCAGCATGAATGCCCTCTAAGGTAAAAACTTCATCTTTTACTATTTGAATTCTATACTCATTGGCAGGATGGCACATTTCTGCATGCCATACGGGTGTTTTTTCTTTTTTCATCTGGCAGTTGGTTATTTGGGTGCATACTATAAAACATAGTACCATTTTTATCCACTTTTTATCCATTATGTATTTCTCTCTTTCTATATTTTTCTTCTAGTGCTCCTTCTTTGGATGGAGCTTGACTTTCTCTGCCTCCGGGAATAGCTGTAAACTCACAACTGTAATTTCCGTTTACTTCAGAATGATGGGTGACTTCTATGGCGATCAGTTCATGTTCTACAGTTTTATTCTGGATCGTAAAAACCTGTCCGACTCCGATGGGATAATAGGAAATTCCGCCGTAAAAAACACTGTTGGCATCTTTTGCAGCAGTTTGCATCTTAACCATTTCGTCAAGCTCTTCTTTGTTTTGAGCATTGTTGGTGTAAGTGCCGACGGTTAAATTTTTTCTAGCTACAGCTGCTTGATTGTATGCCGCAGAAATTGCAAATCTGTCCCGGCTTCCCGAAGTTGTTTTTTCTGATGAATTTCTGATACTTTCTGCTGATAAGTAATCGTAGCCACCAAAAGAGCTTTTGTGAGAAACTAAATAGGTTCTAATTCTAAATTTGTGAAGAGAAGATCCGTTAATTAGTGTTGTTTTAGTGGCTTTGGTTTGTCCAAACTGCATTCGCATTCCGTCAAAATAATACCATTGGCCATAACGTGCCGCGAGTCTTTTCAAAAAATCAAAGCTCGATTCATTATACTGGCAAATGCTTCTGAAAACTTTAGTATTAATTGGCGCAATGGCTTCTCGCTGATAAAATTCATTAGACTCGGCCTCAGAGAATATCTCTAAAACAATTTGCTGCAGGTTTTTATCCAAAAAGATCCTTGATTTCTCCATGTCATCGAGCAGGACAGTGTGACTTATGCCGCACACATGTAGCCCTGCCGGACTGCCATGAAGGTCGATAGATTCTAATCCGTTTATTATTCCTTTCGACATCAGTTTGATGCCATTGACTTTGAAGGTAAATATTACCTCACTTCCTTTGTATTTACTGATTGCTTTTTCCTGGTCTTCTGGCTCAATAATCGCTTTTCCGGTATATTGCCATACAAAAGAAAAATAATGGTGGTCGGACATCTTTTGTGATAGCTTCAAATCATAATAAATAATGTTTTTTTCGAAGGCGTTAATAGAAATGTGAACCTGTTCTGAAAATTTTGACATGGTTTTCTAAGTTGGTTAGGTTAATTGGATGAAATGTAAAAATCGATTTTATCGTATGCTCTTGATTTAAAATTTTTGAAGAATACAGGGAATCTATGGCAGACATCTCCTTCAATATGACGGAAAAACGCAGATTCCATTCGTACTAAAATTCCAAAATGCTTGTCTATAAAACGTTTAAAATATTCCCACGCCATATCTATAACTATTTCTTTAGTGGTGAAATAGTATTTTAATCCATCTCCGGTAATAGCATCGCCTATTTTAGGATAGTGCCTAACACCATTTATTATTAATTTTTCAGGAATGTTGACCCAAGTTTCATTTTCGGCATCTGTAAAAGCAAATAGGGAATCATGAGAAATAATGAGTGTTGATCCGTTCTGACTGTCGAGAATCGATATGATTTTTTCTTTTGAGTCTCTTAATATTGAAATATTCGGAAAGAATTTTTCTGCTAATAATTTATTGAGTTTTTCTTCGATCTCCATTTCCATTAATTTTAATAGCGAGTTATATGTAAATATATCGCTACAAGAAATGTTTTAGAAGGCGCTGGAGGTTTTTATTGTATCAGAATAAGGTATTTTATTCTTGTAAATAGGTTGAATTGTTGAGATTATGGGATTTAAGAAAAAAGTGATTTCAGTAGTTTATTCCAATAAAAAAAGCGCTATAATACTATAGCGCTTTTTAAGATTTTAATTTTATATGTAATTTAATCAAATTCAGAAGTAAAATACAACTTCACACTTGGGTATTTGCTTTGCGTCATCTGGATTGTAAAATCAGAATCGGCTAAGAATACCAATTGGCCGTATTTATCGTGTGCCAAGAATTTTTGTTTGATACGCTTAAATTCTTTGAACTCTTCATTTTTAGAATCGTCAGGTTTAACCCAGCAAGCCTTATGTACAGGGAAATTCTCGTAAGTACATTTTGCTCCGTATTCGTGCTCTAGACGATATTGGATTACCTCGTATTGAAGTGCTCCAACTGTTCCGATAACTTTACGGTTGTTCATTTCTAAAGTAAATAACTGAGCAACTCCTTCGTCCATTAACTGATCGACTCCTTTTTCTAATTGCTTAGCTTTCATCGGGTCAGCATTGTTAATGTATCTAAAGTGTTCTGGAGAGAAACTCGGAATTCCTTTAAAGCTCATGATTTCGCCTTCTGTTAAAGTATCTCCAATTTTAAAGTTTCCAGTATCGTGTAAACCTACAATGTCACCAGGATAAGAAATGTCTACAATTTCTTTTTTCTCAGCGAAAAACGCATTCGGACTAGAGAATTTTAAATTTTTCTTCTGACGAACGTGGTAATAAGGCTTATTTCGTTCGAAAGTTCCCGAAACAATTTTAATAAATGCTAAACGGTCACGGTGTTTCGGATCCATGTTTGCGTGGATTTTGAAAACAAATCCCGTCATTTTTTCTTCGGTAGGCTCAACGGTACGAGTTTCTGACTCTTTTGCTCTTGGTGAAGGTGCAATTGTAATGAAACAATCTAACAACTCGCGAACTCCAAAGTTATTCAATGCAGAACCAAAAAATACAGGCTGAATTTTTCCGTCTAAATAATCTTGACGATCAAATTTTGGATATACTTCATCAATTAATTCTAATTCTTCACGAAGTTTAGTTGCAGCTTTTTCACCCACAATTTTATCCAATTCTGGATTATTCTGAACATCAGAAAAAGCAATTGTTTCTTCTATATTTTTACGGCTGTCTCCACTAAAAAGATTAATGTTTTCTTCCCAAAGATTGTAAATTCCCTGAAAATCGTAACCCATTCCGATAGGGAAACTTAATGGTGTAACTTTTAAACCTAGTTTCTGTTCTACTTCATCCATTAGATCAAAAGCATCTTTACCTTCACGGTCTAATTTATTGATGAAAACAATCATCGGAATATTACGCATTCTACAAACCGAAACCAATTTTTCAGTCTGTTCCTCAACTCCTTTTGCAACGTCAATCACAACGATTACGCTATCAACCGCAGTTAAAGTTCTAAATGTATCTTCGGCAAAATCCTTGTGTCCTGGAGTATCAAGGATATTGATTTTTTTATCTTTATAATTAAAAGCAAGAACAGAGGTAGAAACCGAAATACCTCTTTGGCGTTCGATTTCCATAAAGTCACTGGTTGCTCCTTTTTTAATCTTATTACTTTTTACCGCACCAGCTTCCTGAATTGCACCTCCAAATAACAATAATTTCTCGGTCAATGTTGTTTTACCGGCATCGGGATGCGATATAATTCCAAATGTTCTTCTGCGTTGTATTTCTTTTAAAAAGCTCATATTTTGTATAAATAGGTTGCAAAAGTACTATTAATTACGGCTTAATAAAAATATTCAGTTCGCAAATTGAATGTTGAAAATAGTAGCAGCTAATTTGGAAAAGTTTTTTGCCACGAATTGCACGAATTTCACTAATTATTGTTTTGCAAAAAAATCAATCCGAATTTTATAGCTATCTTTAGTAGTGAAAAGTAAACGTAAAGAATTTGTACTAAATAATTATTTTAGACAGAGAAAAAAAATAGTGAAATTCGTGCAATTAGTGGCTAAAAAAAAACACAATCTTGGCAAAAATAAAAAGCTGCTCTCGAAAGAACAGCTTTTAGAAATAGTCATTTTAAATTACTGATTAATTGACCAAACTGAATATCCTTTTGGAGGACATTGTATTTTTACCCATTTGTCTGCTTGAGTTGTTGGGTACCAAGATGAGTTTCCTGTAAAATCTTTAATTTGCGTGTTAGCCCAATTGGTCTGAATCCATCTTTCTTGCCAAACATCTGAATTGTTGATATAAACCACTAAACCAGGATTTCCGTTATAACCATTTCTTCTCGCTACATACTCGTCATTATCAGAATATAAAATAGAAGTTGTTCCAGTTGCTTTATTGTTGTGAATCCAAATAAGATTGTTCAATTTATTTTTGTCTAACCATTCTTCATAATCTCTGTAAAAGATAGTAGGATAGCCTTCGTGAGTTAATATATAGGAGTAAGCTAACATTTTACTGTAAATCTCATCTGTATCATGATTGGTTACAAAAGTTACCGCTTTATACGGATTACGTTTCCACATCATATCATCATTCAAAAGAGCAAGATTATTGCCATCAAAGGCATCATTCATTTTGTAATAACATGCAAAGTCAAAAACAGAACTGTTTGCATTGTTTGCCCAATCATTTAATACATTCACATTAGAATCCCATAATTCTCCAACGGAAAATCCGCCAACATTTGCATTCCACGCATTTACAACCCAGGCGCCAAAACCTTTCACATAATCAAATCTCCATCCGTCAAATTTCATAGTGTTTTTATAATATTTTCCAACTCCGTCAGCTCTAAGCCAAAGCCAGTTTTGAACATTTGGGGCAGCGTGGCATAAATCTGGAAAACCTCCAAAAGATCCTTCGTCATTATTTCCGTAACTATTTTTATAAAAATCATTATAGGTGCGAGGAAATTTACCAGAAGCAACTCCTGTAAAATTCGTCCAAGTATTTGTTCCAGTAAACGGATTGGCTTCAGATTGTCCTCCACTGTTATGATTAATTACGATATCAGCATACACTTTTATATTTTCAGTATGAGCTGCAGTAATTAAATTTACTAATTCAGTCTTTGAGCCAAATCTTGTTTCTGTAGTACCGTTTTGGTTGTAATCTCCAAAATCAAAATAATCTGTTGGGTCATATCCCATAGAAAAAGCTCCGTTTTGCGCTTTTGAAGCAGGAGGTAGCCAGATAGAGCCAATTCCAGCATTTCCCCATGCAGTTACTTTGCTGCTAACAGTATTCCACCAAGTTCCCCCAGCAGGAACATCCCAATAGAAAGCCTGCATCATAACGCCTCCGCCAGGATTATCTACATATTTTCCAGTAGAAGAAGAATTAGAAACTCCTGTACTAAAAGGTTTTCCGTCGTGGTGTGTAACCTCAATAACTTTAAATTTTTGGCTTTCAGCTTTCGCATCCGATTCGCTAATTTCATTTGTAGAACACGAATACAGCAGTCCAGTAAATGCCGTAATAAGGCATAACTTAAAAATAGGTTTTTTCATAATAGATGTGGTTAAGTTAAATAGTTGTTTTTGTAATTGTTAAAATTCAAGTCTTAAAATGCAGATATTGCTATTTTTTGATTGTGAAAATTATCAATTACGCATCTAAAGTAATTTTTTTTTGATTTATTTTTAATTTGTAAGAAAATAGTTTGCTACGAAAACGTTGTAGTGTTAAGAACTTTTTATTAGGATGCTTATAATTAGGTTTTTATTTTATTTGAAATTTAAATTTTCAAAGCAACTATAAAGTTATATTTCATTGAATTGAGAAAGTTAAAAGAGATGATTTTATCCAACGAAATAAAACTATCCTATAATTTTATGTTAATAGTATATCGGATAGTTGGATTATGTAATTGAATTGTTATTTTTGTTCGTTATAAGTTACGAAAGAACTATACTTTAATTATTTATGTTTAAGTTCAGCATCAATAATTTTAGAAGGATTATCTAAAACAGGCTTACATTCAAATAAAAATTAAAATAATGCTATTAAAAAAATTACAGCTAAAAACAATTGATTTCAAGTTTGCACTTCCAATTTGTTTTTTTCTTTTTTTTACTCCAATTATCACAGCGCAAGAAATTATTCCTGATGTTGTTGCTCAAAAACCAGTAGAAACTCCTTCTGGCGGAAAATTGAAAATTGACGGAATTATTGCGACAGTTGGAGATTATATCGTTTTAGATTCTGATATCGATAAAGGTTTTTTGGAAATTACAGCACAAGGCGGATCTATTAAAGATATTACAAGATGCCAGATGCTTGGTAAACTTCTAGAAGATAAATTATACGCACACCAAGCCATTCAGGATAGTATTATTGTGAGTGATGCCGAAGTTAGAGGTATGATGGAAGACCGTCTAAACTATATGACGCAGCAAGTTGGTGATATCAATAAAGTAGTAGAATACTATAAAAAAAGTTCTGTAGAAGAATTCAAAACTTATTTTGCTGATATCTTAAAGGAGCAGAAATTAGCTTCTGAAATGAGAGATAAAATCATTAAAGATGTTGAGATTACTCCTGAGGAAGTTCGTAATTTCTTTAAAAAAATACCAAAAGATGAATTGCCAACTTTTGGAGCAGAAATGGAAGTAGCACAAATTGTGGTAGAGCCTAAAATTTCTAAAGAAGACAAACAAAAAGTTATCGATAGATTAAATGCTATAAGAAAAGATGTTCTTGAAGGTTCTAGTTTTGCAACAAAAGCAGTTTTGTATTCTCAAGATCCAGGATCTTCACCAAACGGAGGTTATTACAAAATGACAAGAAAAACTCCTTTTGTAAAAGAGTTTAAAGATGTTGCTTTTAGTTTGCAGGCAGGTGAGGTTTCAGAACCATTTGAAACTACTTTCGGATACCATATTATTATGGTAGAAAAAATTAAAGGACAAGAAGTAGAACTTCGTCATATTTTGATTGCTCCGACAGTTTCTGAGGCAGCTTTAAAAGAAGCTAAAGAGAGAATTACCAATATTAGAAATAAGATCGTTAATAAAGAGATTACTTTTGCTGAAGCAGCAAGAACAGAGTCTGACGAAAAAGAAACTAGAGCAAACGGAGGAACATTGGTAAACCCGACAACTCAAGATACTCGATTCGAATTGACTAAAATGGATCCGACTTTGTATAGCCAGGTTTCAAATTTAAAAGGAGACGAAGTTTCTCAGCCACTTTTAAATACAGATGATAAAGGCAAAAAAACATATAAGTTGATTACCGTTACAAACAGAATTGACGAGCACACTGCAGATTATGCTAAAGATTATACTAAGATTAAAGAATTAGCATTAAAAGAAAAGCAGATTAACGCAATTGCAAAATGGTTTGATACTAAGATTAAAGACACTTATATCAAAATTATCGGAGAATATAAAGACTGTACTTTTGCAAACAATTGGTTGAAAAAATAAGTTTTAATAAATAAATAAAAAGAGTTAGTTTTATGAATTCATAGAATTAACTCTTTTTAATTTTAAATACATTCATAAATGTCTGACGTAACAGCAATTCACAATTTAGTTCAAAAAAGAAACGAATTAAAAAAAGAAATAGCGAAAATCATTGTAGGGCAGGACGCCGTTGTAGATCAAATTTTACTTTGTATATTTTCTGGAGGACACGCACTTTTAATTGGAGTTCCAGGTTTGGCAAAAACCTTAATGATAAACACTTTGTCTCAGGCTTTGGGGCTAGATTTTAAAAGAATTCAGTTTACACCAGATTTGATGCCTTCTGATATTTTAGGAAGTGAAATTTTGGATGAAAATAGAAATTTCAAATTCATTAAAGGGCCAATTTTTTCTAATATTATTTTGGCTGACGAGATTAACAGAACACCGCCAAAAACGCAAGCAGCTTTGTTGGAAGCCATGCAGGAAAGATCGGTTACGATTGCGGGACAACATCATAAATTAGATTTGCCTTATTTTGTTTTAGCAACTCAGAACCCAATTGAGCAAGAAGGAACTTATCCGTTGCCAGAAGCGCAATTGGATCGTTTTATGTTTGCTATTAAATTAGAATATCCAACTTTTGAAGAAGAAGTTCAAGTAGTAAAACGAACAACTTCTGATGTTAAAACAGAGATTAATCCTTTGTTTAGTGCGCAAGAAATTATCGATTTTCAGCATTTAATTCGCAGAATTCCTGTCGCAGATAATGTTATCGAATATGCGGTGACTTTAGTAAGTAAAACGCGTCCAGATAATAGTTTAACTACAGATTTTGTGAAAAACTACTTGGATTGGGGAGCAGGACCGAGAGCTTCACAGAATTTAATTTTGGCAGCAAAAGCACATGCCGCTTTTAATGGGAAATTTTCACCAGATATTGAAGATGTTCAGGCTGTTGCAACGGGTATTCTAAGACACAGAATTATTAAAAATTATAAAGCTGATGCTGAAGGAATAACGGAAGAAGTTATTATTAAGAAATTAATGTAAAATCTTAAAATATTTTTATAGAAATCCTGATAATTTATTGTCAGGATTTTTTGTTTTTAGAAGTTAGAAAAACCTTTCTCAACGACGTTTAAAATCTTAACTATAACGTTATAATTGCTTATTTAGAAAGATTCTTAGCGAAAATAGAGGTAAAAACTTACTTGCATTATAACATAGAATTTCGACTTTGTTAAAGAAAAGATTTTTAAATGTTAATAATTCATTATTTTAATATTAAATTGATTTATTGATAAAAACAAGCAGTGAAAATCGTTTTTTAGCAATAATAATTTTTGAAAACGCTAGTTCTATTAAATTTTTTTTAATTATCGTCTTTAATGCTTAAATTTGCCTCAAAAAAATAAATCCGCTTTATTATGAATATTTATCAGGATTACATTCAAGAAATTGAAGAAAGAAAAAATCAAGGGTTACACCCAAAACCAATTGATGGAGCTGAGTTATTAAGCGAAATCATTGCCCAAATTAAAGATGTTGATAACGCACACCGCGAAGACTCTCTTAAGTTTTTTATTTACAATACTTTACCTGGTACGACAAGTGCTGCAGGTGAAAAAGCAAAATTTTTAAAAGAAATTATTTTAGGTGAATCTTTAGTAAAAGAGATTACTCCTGATTTTGCTTTTGAATTATTATCGCACATGAAAGGTGGGCCTTCAATCGAGGTTTTACTAGATTTAGCTTTAGGTAATGATGTAGCTATTGCACAAGAAGCGGCGAAAGTACTTAAAACACAAGTTTTCCTTTATGATGCAGATACAGATCGTTTGAAGGAAGCATATAAAAATGGAAGTGTAATTGCTAAAGATATTTTAGAAAGCTATGCAAAAGCTGAATTCTTTACTAAGCTTCCAGAAGTTGCAGAAGAAATTAAAGTGGTGACTTTTATCGCTGGAGAAGGTGATATTTCTACAGATTTATTATCTCCAGGAAACCAAGCTCACTCACGTTCAGATCGTGAACTTCACGGTAAATGTATGATCACGCCAGAAGCACAAGCTGAAATTCAAGCTTTACAAGCAAAACATCCAGACGCAAGCGTGATGTTAATTGCTGAAAAAGGTACAATGGGTGTTGGTTCTTCTAGGATGTCAGGTGTAAACAACGTGGCGCTTTGGACTGGTAAACAAGCAAGTAAATATGTTCCGTTTGTAAATATTGCTCCAATTGTTGGAGGTACAAATGGTATTTCTCCAATCTTCCTTACAACGGTTGACGTTACAGGAGGTATTGGTGTTGACCTTAAAAACTGGGTTAAAAAAACGGACTCAGAAGGAAATGTTATTCGTAACGAAAATGACGAACCAATCCTTGAGCAAACGTATTCTGTTGCTACAGGAACAGTTCTTACAATTAATACAAAAACAAAAAAACTATACAACGGTGATCAAGAATTGATTGACATGTCTAAGTCATTCACTCCGCAAAAAATGGAATTCATTAAAGCTGGAGGATCTTATGCTATTGTATTTGGTAAAAAATTACAAACATTCGCAGCAAAAGTTTTAGATATTGAAGCTCCGCTAGTATTTGCTCCATCAAAAGAAATTTCTATTGAAGGACAGGGGCTTACTGCGGTAGAGAAAATCTTCAATAAAAATGCTGTTGGTATCACTCCAGGAAAAGTTTTACATGCTGGTTCAGACGTTCGTGTAGAAGTAAACATTGTAGGTTCTCAAGATACTACAGGTTTAATGACTGCTCAAGAATTAGAGTCTATGGCTGCTACAGTAATTTCTCCAATTGTTGACGGTGCTTACCAATCAGGATGTCACACAGCTTCTGTATGGGATAAAAAAGCGCAAGCTAATATTCCTAAATTGATGAAATTTATGAACAACTTTGGTTTGATCACGGCTCGTGACCCTAAAGGTGTTTACCACTCAATGACAGACGTTATCCATAAAGTACTAAATGATATCACTATCGACGAATGGGCAATCATTATCGGTGGTGACTCTCACACTAGAATGTCAAAAGGTGTTGCTTTTGGTGCTGACTCTGGAACCGTTGCACTTGCATTGGCTACAGGTGAAGCTTCTATGCCAATTCCAGAATCTGTAAAAGTGACTTTCAAAGGAGATATGAAAGGTTATATGGATTTCCGTGATGTGGTTCACGCTACACAAGCGCAAATGTTACATCAGTTTGGTGGAGAAAACGTATTCCAAGGTAGAATTATTGAGGTTCATATCGGAACTCTAACTGCTGACCAAGCGTTTACCTTTACAGACTGGACTGCAGAAATGAAAGCTAAAGCTTCTATCTGTATTTCTGAAGATGATACTTTGATCGAATCATTGGAAATTGCTAAAGGCAGAATCCAAATCATGATCGAAAAAGGAATGGATAACGAAAGACAAGTTCTTCAAGGATTAATCAATAAAGCAGACAAACGTATTGCTGAAATTAAATCTGCTGAAAAACCAGCTTTAACTCCAGATGCAAACGCTAAATATTATGCTGAAGTTGTAGTTGACTTAGATCAGATTGCTGAGCCAATGATTGCTGACCCAGACGTTAATAATATTGATGTTTCTAAAAGATATACTCACGATACTATTAGACCATTATCTTTCTACGGTGGAGTGAAAAAAGTAGATCTTGGATTTATCGGTTCTTGTATGGTTCACAAAGGAGATATGAAAATCCTTGCTCAAATGTTGAAAAACGTTGAAGCTCAAAATGGTAAAGTTCAATTTAATGCGCCGCTTGTAGTAGCGCCACCAACTTATAACATTGTTGATGAGCTTAAAGCTGAAGGTGATTGGGCAGTTTTACAAAAATACTCTGGTTTCGAATTTAATGATGATGCTCCAAAAGGTGCAGCACGTACAGAATACGAAAACATGCTTTACTTAGAGCGTCCAGGATGTAACCTTTGTATGGGTAACCAAGAAAAAGCGGCTAAAGGAGATACTGTAATGGCAACATCTACACGTCTTTTCCAAGGTAGAGTTGTAGAAGATACAGAAGGTAAAAAAGGAGAATCATTGCTTTCTTCTACGCCAGTTGTAGTTCTTTCTACGATTTTAGGTAGAACTCCGACTATGGAAGAATACACTGCTGCGGTAGATGGTATCAACTTAACTAAGTTCGCACCTTCTAACAAACAATTAGTTATGTAATCGATAGATTATTTAATAATATTTTCAAAGCCCGAGTCATAAAACTCGGGCTTTTTTAGTAATAATTACTCTATTTTTTGTAACTTGTCATGTTCAAAAAAGAATAATAAAAAACAAAAAATCTATGGCTTTTGATATCGAAATGATTAAAAAAGTGTACGAAAACATGCCTGCGCGAGTTGATAAAGCGCGTGAAATTGTTGGACGTCCGCTTACTTTAACAGAGAAAATTTTATACAATCACCTTTGGGACGGAAATCCGACAAAGGCATTTGGAAGAGGAGTTGATTATGTTGATTTTGCGCCAGACCGCGTAGCTTGTCAAGATGCAACTGCACAAATGGCATTGTTACAGTTTATGCACGCTGGAAAATCTAAAGTGGCAGTTCCTACAACGGTTCACTGTGATCACTTGATTCAGGCAAAAGTAGATGCTGTAACCGATTTGGCTAGAGCAAAAACACAAAGTAATGAGGTTTTCGACTTCTTATCTTCTGTTTCTAATAAATACGGAATCGGTTTCTGGAAACCGGGAGCTGGAATTATTCACCAAGTTGTACTTGAAAATTATGCTTTCCCAGGTGGAATGATGATTGGTACAGACTCTCATACTGTAAATGCAGGAGGTTTAGGAATGGTTGCAATTGGTGTTGGTGGAGCAGATGCTGTAGATGTTATGTCTGGAATGGCTTGGGAGCTTAAATTTCCAAAACTTATCGGAGTTAAATTAACTGGAAAATTATCTGGATGGACAGCTCCAAAAGACGTTATTCTTAAAGTTGCGGGTATTTTGACTGTAAAAGGTGGTACTGGAGCAATTGTAGAGTATTTTGGAGAAGGTGCTACGGCAATGTCTTGTACTGGTAAAGGAACTATTTGTAATATGGGAGCTGAAATTGGGGCTACAACTTCAACTTTTGGTTACGATGATTCAATGGGCCGTTACCTTCGTTCTACAAACAGAGCTGATGTGGCTGATGCTGCAGATAAAATTGCTTCTTATTTAACGGGAGATGCAGAGGTATACGCAAATCCGCACGAATATTTTGACCAAGTTATCGAAATTAATCTGTCTGAATTAGAGCCACATTTAAATGGGCCTTTTACACCAGATTTAGCTACTCCAATTTCTAAAATGAAAGAAGAAGCAATCAAAAACAACTGGCCATTACAAATTCAGGTTGGTCTAATTGGTTCTTGTACGAACTCTTCTTACGAAGATATTTCACGTGCGGCTTCATTGGCAAGACAAGTTGCCGATAAAAATTTAAAAACAAAATCACAGTTTACAATTACTCCAGGTTCTGAGGTAGTACGTTCTACTATTGAAAGAGACGGATTTATTGATACTTTTCATAAAATCGGAGCAACTGTTTTTGCTAATGCCTGCGGACCATGTATTGGTATGTGGGATAGAGAAGGAGCAGAAAAAGAAGAAAGAAATACAATTGTTCACTCTTTTAACCGAAACTTCTCAAAACGTGCAGATGGTAATCCAAATACTTTAGCTTTTGTGGGTTCTCCAGAATTAGTAACTGCTCTAGCTATTGCAGGTGATTTGAGTTTTAATCCATTAACAGATACATTAATCAATGAAGATGGAGAAGAAGTAAGACTTGATGCTCCAACTGGAGACGAGCTTCCTTCTAAAGGTTTCTATGCTGAAGACCCAGGATTTCAAGCTCCGGCTGCTGATGGTTCAGGAGTTCAAGTTGTCGTAAATCCTACTTCAGAACGTTTGCAACTATTGGCTCCTTTTAATGCTTGGGATGGTAAAAATATTGCAGGTGCTAAATTGCTAATCAAAGCATTTGGAAAATGTACTACAGACCACATTTCTATGGCTGGACCTTGGTTGCGTTTCCGCGGACACTTAGATAATATTTCAAACAATATGCTGATTGGAGCTGTAAATGCTTATAATCAAAAAACAAACTCTGTTAAAAATCAATTAACTGGCGAATACGATGCTGTTCCTGCTGTTGCACGTGCATACAAAGCAGCTGGAGTTCCATCTATTGTAGTTGGAGATCATAACTACGGAGAAGGTTCTTCTCGTGAGCACGCGGCTATGGAGCCACGTTTCTTAGGAGTTAAAGCGGTATTAGTAAAATCTTTTGCGCGTATCCACGAAACCAATCTTAAAAAACAAGGTCTTTTGGGATTGACATTTGCAAACGAAGCAGATTACGATAAAATTCAAGAAGATGACACTATCAATTTCTTAGATTTAACAGAATTTGCTCCAGGAAAACCATTAACACTAGAATTTGTTCATGCAGATGGTTCAAAAGATATTATCTTGGCAAACCATACCTATAACGAAGGGCAGATTGGCTGGTTTGTTGCAGGTTCTGCATTAAACCTAATTGCAGCTGGAAAAGCTTAATATTTAGATTTTATATATTAGAAAGCCCTGTGAAAACAGGGCTTTTTGTTTTTGAAGAGTAATATTCTATGAGATTAGTTTTTGTTTGCTACATTATTTTGTGATAAAACTCTAATTCGGTAAGGTCTTGTAGTTTCAAATTCATCAAGCGAAACGCTATATACTTTTGAAGAAGGAGATGTGTAGTAATTTGTAAAATCATATCCTCCAATGATATATAATTTATCATTAATAAAATGCATTGCAGTAGATTTTAGTTCAAGATCAATGTAATATTCTTTAATTAATTTCGATTTTGTATTGTAAACGAACAGTTTTCCATCTTCAAACAGATAAATAGTGTCATGATTGTATGTAACTGCAGGATTTTCAAGTCGACAAAGTAATGTTGCTTCGTGTTTCCAGCTTTCATTTGTTAAATCGAAACTCTGGATCTCAGAAAAACTTCTGTTGTCGGGATTGCCAATTATAAAGATCTTATCGCCAATTAAAACTCCTTGTACTTCTTGCGCTACTGGCATTTTTGCCAGCTCATACCATAAACCAGAAGTTAAATTGTACAAATGAACCTTGTCGGTAAAAGTTTTTACGCCCTTTACAGTCGATTTTATTGAGCCACCCATAACGATAATATTATCTTTATAAGTGAAAGAAGCAAAGCTTACGGCTTTATGTGGGTTGGTTTTGTCAATTGCAAGGGTATTGTTGTTAAAGTCAAAAACTTCAATTTCATTATCTAGAAATTCATGTTTTTTATTGCCGAGAGGTGCTCTTTTTCCTCCTAAGACATAAAGTGTATTGTTGTGAAAATTTATATTATGATAAGCTCTTTTTTTAAATTTTTGATTCGATTTCTCCCATAAATCTGTTTTCGGATCATAAATTAACAGGTCTCCTTTGTAGAAAGTTTTAGCTAAATCGCCTCCTATTTCTTGAAGGTATCTGTTTAAATAGGTAGGATCGCTAAATCTAGTAGGGTCGCCACCAATATTTTTAGATTTTATGGCAGTTAAAACATTCCATTGCTCGCTATTATCACCTCCAACAACATAGATCTTGCCATTTGCTACTGCAGAACCAAAAGCATAAATGCCGTGATCTAAAGGCGAGAGTTTAGTAAAATCAAGTTTGGATTTTAATTTGGACCATCTGTTATCAGTTATATATACATTTTTTAAAGTTTCAATATCTTCTTCAAGAGAAACAATATAGTTTGATTTTATAAAATCTGTAACTGCAATTTTTGCTGTTATATAGCCAATATGAGAAACCTGAAGAGTGTCGTTTGGTTTTATTTTATTGTTTAATGAAAATTCTCCCTTCTTATTGGTTAATGTTCCAATTTGAGTGTTCAGTGCGTAGATATTTGCATCTTCTACAGGTAAATTGCTGTTTTGAGATTTAACAATTCCACTTATTGTTTGTGCGTTTGCAATTAAAGGCAGTAAAATGGCAATGAAAAGTAGTTTTTTCATAATAAAGAAATTTGGTTTTGGATTCAATTCTTTAATATTCAAAAAATGCCCAAATTAAAAGGCATTTTCTTGTATTAGCATTAATTTGCTTGCGCTAAATTATTTTCAGATAAAACTCGAATTCGATTTGGTGCGGTCGTATCAAATTCATCAATAGAAATGCTGTACACTTTTGATGAAGGAATCTTCATAAAAGAGCCAAATGAATACCCTCCGATAATATATAATTTGTCATTTATAAAATGCATGGTAGCGCCTCTTAGTTGAAGATCGACAAAGTATTCTTTAATTTGTTTTGATTTTGTATTGTAAATTGACAGCTTGCCATCTTCCAAAATGTAAATGTCATTAGCGCTGTAAGCAATTGCTGGGTTTTCTAGGTGAGAAATTAAAGTTGCTTCATTTTTCCAAGTTTCACTTGTTAAATCAAAGCTGTGAATCTCAGATAAGCTTTTGTTGTCTTTGCTTCCAATAGTAAAAATTTTATCGTCAATCAAAACTCCTTTTACTTCTTTGGCAACAGGCATTTTTTCTAACTCATACCATAAACCAGAAGTGATATTGTACATGTGCACTTTGTCGGTAAAAGTTTTTTGTCCTTTTTCAGTCTTTTTTATCGAACCGCCCATAACAATGATGTTGTCTTTATAAACAAAAGAAGCAAAGTCTGCAGCTGTATGAGGATTGGTTTTGTCAATGGTGATTTTATTCTTATTAATGTCAAAAACTTCAATTTCGTTTTCTAAATATTCAAATCTTTGGTTTGTAGCTACTCTTTTTCCTCCTAAAACATAAAGGGTATTGTTGTAATAATTTATATTATGATAAGCTCTTCTCTTGAATTTTGTATCTGATTTCTCCCATACATCTGTTTTAGGGTCATAAATAAGCAAATCTTCTCTGTAAAACTTTTTAGACACTTGCATCTGAAGTAAGTCTCGATATTTTTTTTCGAAGTTAGGATCATTGTCAGAGCTTATGCTTCTTTCTTTTAAAATGTTTAATACATTCTCTTCTTCGCTGATGTCTCCACCTGTGATATAAATTTTGCCATTTATTACTGTCGAACCAAAAGAATACAGAACATTATTTAAAGATTCAAGTTTAGTAAAATCAAGTTTAGATTTTAATCTCGCATGATGTTTTGTTATCTCTACATTATTAAGGGTTTCGATATCTTCCTGCAGTGAGATGATAAAATTTGATTTTTTAAAATCGGAAATTGCAATTTTTGTCGAAATGTAGCCAATATGCGATACCTGAAGTGTGTCACTTGCTTTTGCTTTATTTAATGAAAATTCTCCTCTATCATTTGTTATGGTTCCAATTTTACCTTGTAAAGCATATATGTTTGCATCTCCGATTGGTAAATTAGTAGTTTGAGATTTAACGATCCCGTTTATTGTTTGCGCATTCGTGATAAAAGGCAATAAAATGAAGAGGTAGAGTAGTTTTTTCACAATGTTTAGGGTTTGGTTCTGGTTAAATTAGTATAAAAATACATCTTTTTAGTTAAAAAACTGCATTTCAAAAAGTTGGCACAATTTCTATGCCTAGGCTGTTAATTTGAGGTAAAATAATTGTTAAAAATTATGGTTTTTATTGTTTTAAGCGTTAAATTCGCCTTTGAGGTAATATATTTGTAATTTTTAAGTTTAATTATGTAACTAAACTTAATAAAAGCAGGATTTAAGAACTTAAAAGGTAAATATGGTTTACAGGTTAATAATAGTATTGTTTTTTATCAGTGTTGGAGCTTTTGCGCAGGATAATTTTATTAAGCACAAAATTTCGCAAGGAGAAAACCTTTCTGTTATTGCTAAAAAATATGGAGTTAAAGTAAAAGATATTGCAGACGCGAATCCGAATGCTCCTAAAATATTAAAACTAAATTCGACACTTTTAATTCCGAATAAAAATAAAACTGTAAAGTCAAAAACTAAAAACGTTGAAGTTGCAGTAAATAATACCTCTCCTAATACTTCTGGAACTCACGAAGTAGCCTCTAAAGAAACACTTTGGGGAATTTCTAAAAAATACAATATCTCTGTTGATGATTTAAAGAAGGCCAATCCGCTTTTGGAGACAGAAGGTTTAAAAATAGGACAACAGATCATCATTCCTTCTAATATAGCTGTAGCAGATGAAAAACCCGCAGAAAGTACGGCAGAGGTAGTTTCGACAGATGTAGAACTTTATAGAGAAGTTAAAGCTAAAGAAACAAAATACGGCATTTCTAAAGAATATGGAATTACAGTTGCAGAATTGGAACGCCAGAATCCATCGATTAAAGGAAAAGTGCCAGTTGGATATCTTCTGAAAATTAAAGTTCCAAAAGAAAAAGCAGATTCAATTCAAGCCTTAAAAGCTTCTCAAGAATCTACTGAAAATGCAATTGCTTCTTCTTCAGATCCAGTTTCAAATCCGACAGTGGAAGCGGTATCAGAAATAAAAAGAGATTCTACATTGGTTCGAACGGGAAATCACTCAGAATTAATTGACCAGCTTATTGCAAATGCTACAGAAAATATAGGAGTTAGATACCGATCGGGCGGAACTACAAAAGCAGGTTTTGATTGTTCAGGTTTAATGATTTGTACGTTTAATAATTTTGATATTAAATTGCCGAGAAGCTCGATTGAACAATCGCGCGTAGGAACAAAAGTAAGTACAGATGAAGCTCAAAAAGGCGATTTAATTTTCTTTAGAACCAATGGGAGACGCCATATCAACCATGTTGGGATGATTGTAGAAGTTGCAGAAGGCGAAATTAAATTTGTGCACTCATCAACCCACGGCGGAGTAATTATTTCTTCTACAAAAGAGCCTTACTACACAAGAGCATTTTCTCAGGTAAACCGCGTTTTAAATTAAGCATGCAGAAAAGCATTTTGCAATATTTCTAATCTAAAAGGTTTATTCCAAAAGTCAGATACGTACTTATTCTCTTTGATTTTCTTAATTTCGTCGATATCGAGAGTCGATGAAAGCACAAAAATTTCTATATTTTCTTTTAGATCTTCTGGCAGTTTGTCAAACTCTTCTAAGAATTCAAACCCATTCATAATAGGCATCTGAATGTCTAAAAGAATAATTAATGGATTTTGGTTCTGATTTTTCAAGATCCAATTCATTCCTTCTTTTCCATTATTAGCGATATAAGCAGGATTGATGTCAAGTCCTTTTTTAAGAAGCTTTTTAGTTACAAATTGATCAATCAAATTGTCTTCTATAATTATAAATTGAGATCTATACGGCATAAGAATTAGGTATTGTTACTATAAATTTACTTCCAACACTGCTTTCAGAAAAAACAAAAATATCTCCTCTTATATTTTCGACAGCTTCTTTTACAATATAAAGGCCTAAGCCAGAACCTTTGTTTTTATTTGTTCCAAAATACATATCAAAAATATTAGCTTTATGATCGTCGTGAATTCCGATTCCATTATCTGTTACTTCTATTTTATTCAGACCTTCGCTAAAATAGGTTTTAATCGTGATAAACATTTCCTGTTTATTGCAATCCGCATATTTTATAGCGTTTGAAAGCAGGTTGTTTATAATGATTTTTAATCGTAATCCATCGCTTTCAATCTGATCAACCAAAAGTTCTTGTGTAAATTTAATTCTGTCTGCATTTTCAATATGCATTAATTGCAGAATAGCTTCATTGCACAATTCTTTCAAACTTACTGGTTCTATGATAACTTGTTTTCTCTTGTTTTTAGAATAGTCAATAATATCACTAATAAACTGGTCTTGTCTTTCTAGGCTGTGGTGCATCATTTGCAAATAATTTCGAACTTGCTGAGGATCGTCTTCCAATGCTGTTATTTCGATTAGACCTTTCAGCGAAGTAATTGGCGACCGCAAATCATGTGAAGCACTATAAACAAACCGATCTAATTCACGATTGACCAGAATAAGATTTTCATTTTTAACTTCAGTCTCTTTTTTCGAAACCAATAGTCTTTTAACCATTATAGAATAATAAAAACAGACACTTAAGATTATGATCAGGATAAAAAAGATGTTTGTAATAATTAGTAAATCTTTTATTTTTCGGGTTCCTTCTCCTAATGTGTTAGAAAAATTACGTTCATTAACAGTTAATCGATCACTTATTGAGCTTATTTGTTTTAAGAATTTTTTCTGATCTGCTGCGGTTAACAAATTATGTTCGATTTTTGCATTGATCTGATGGCCAATAACAAACAAATTAAAAATAAGTTTGTCTCCTTGTCCCCATTCATCTATAGCTTTAGATAAAAAGCTTATATTTTTGAAATTTTCAAATAGCCAGATAATATCGTCTAAATCATCTTCGTCATTTCGGCCAATAAGAAACCCTTTTCTGGCAACTTCATTATCTCCAGCCTTTAAAAGAGTGACCCTTGCAATACCATCGCCCTGTGGAACTTTTAATTCTTCAAGAAACAAATTCCATTGTGCAGTATTCTTGGTAAACAAATAAATGATTAAATGTCTTGATGCATCTTTTTGTCCTTTCGAATAATGTGACTCTCCATTTACATAAGCTCTGTTGGCAGACAAGATTTTAATAGTAAAAAAATTGATGCAGATTAACAACGCACATGAAACAAAAACTATTAAAATGAGGATAAAAACATTGGGAAAGCGAAAGTTTTTTAAAGCTTGCAATCTAGACATAATCTTAAAATTAGTAGGTTAATAATAAACTGTCTTTTGCGTGTTTTTTAGCAATTATGAATAAACAATTTGGGAATTAATTCATTATTAAACATTAAACACTTGTTAATATATTTTGCTATTTAAAAATGCCTTTAAAATGATTCTCTCAAATATAATAAAATTTATCTTATAGATTTCGTAAAAAAAATAATATTCAAACAAAAATATTTTTATTTCACGTTTGTTTGTTTAATTATTTGTTGTTTAGTTTGTTGTGATTTATTGGAAAGCTTTTTTTGCTTTTGATAAACTTTTTAAGCAAGCAAAAGAACAATTTTGGAGAGGAAAAAAGAACTAAAAGAAACAATAAATTAAAAAATGACGAGCTCTCTTTTGTTTAATGATTGGAATGTATTCTTAATGAATAATTTAATTAAAACTTAGCGCAAATAATCAATCGTCTAAATGCATAAATAGAGGGAACAACAGGAAAATAAGCATCTATTCTCTTCTTAAATTCGGTAGTTAGTGCTGTAAATTCTTCTTCTTTTAATCTTTCTTGGTAAACAGTTAAAGCAGACCCAGAAATGAAGTCGAAAAAATCGTCTTTTTGATTCGAAATTAAAGGATAAACTTTTTCATAGAGAACCAAATCTTGACCGCCATTTTCGAATAGAATTTTAGCATATTCATCTAAAGTTAATACAGGCGAGGGACGTGTCCAATTTTTAAGATACGATGCAAAAGGTTCTTCTTGCACCAATTGTAAAAGTATTTTATTAAGGATGTTTTCGTTTTGCTGAGGCATCTGAACCGCCAACTGCCCACCTGGATTTATACGTGAAATAATTTTCGGAAAAAGTTCGTTGTGATTGTCAATCCATTGCAATGCAGCGTTCGAGAAAATTAAATCCCACTTAATTTCATCACCGATTTGTTCTAAAATGGTTCTTTCTTTAAACTTAATATTTTCTTGTTTTGGAGCTTTTGCCAGCATTTCTGCAGAATTATCAATACCAAGAACAAACGGATTCGTAAGTTTTTGAGACAATTTCTTGGTAAGTTCCCCAGTTCCGCATCCGAGATCTATAACTCTCAGATTCGGTTTATCAATAATATGACTTGTAAGATCATCAAAAGGTTTAGAACGCTCTTCTTTAAATTCGTTGTATTTTTTAGGATCCCAAGTCATAATATTGTTTTTATTTAAAATTAGGGAAAATTTCTATCGCTTCAAAACCAATGGTAGCGGTTGTCCCATTTGTTTAAAAGTTCCCGTGATAGTTTGGTCTTTTCCGAGAACACCTTCGTATTCTATTTGTAAGTTGGAAATAGTAAATTTTAGTGTCGAATTTTCGAAGCTAACTGTCGTTACAGGAATCCCAAACGCTTTTTGGTCCACACTATCAAGTGTCGCACTCAAACCATTATCTGTTTTTGTGATATGCAAAACGAGATTAAGTTCTGCACCTGGAACTTTAAGTAAACCTTTCCAGTCACCTGTGGCATCTTGAGCAAATGTGTTTAAAGAAGCAAAAAAGAATAATAGCAGCAAAGTAGATTTTTTCATGTTTTTTTGAAATTAAAATGAACTGTAAGGAATAAAAAAAACTGCAAAAATATTTTTGCAGTTTTTTTATTCTAGAATTAAAAATTAGTTAGATGTTTCAAGCGGTCCTAATGTAAGTACGCTTGTCGTTACAGTCGGACAGCCATTATTAAAGTAAAATGTAGCATAGCATGTAATTTCTGCCATACATTCTGAATTAATAAAAGGTAAGCGAATTTTATTGTTATTGATATTATATGGAGGTGTTAAAGTTCCTTGAGTTTGATTGTATAAACTGCTTGGAGAAGTTACTGTAAATCTTGTTCCGTCAGAAAGGCTTACATCAATTTTAGATACTACAGACCAGTCGTTATTGCATGGAAGAGATAAATCAAGTGCTCCGCCAGCGCTTCCTGATCCGCTTCCTCTACAGATAAACGAAGCTGACAATAGTGGTGTGCAGCATGTTTCTGTTGTTGCTAGCGCCGATTTGTTTGTTATTGCTGTTTTGCTCACAGCTTCTTTTTTTGTAGAACCTGCAGTTTGTTGTTGGGTATCATCGTTAGAGCAAGCAAGAAAAAATGCACTTGCAGTTAATGAAATGATTAAAATGCTAAAATAAGTTTTTAAATTTTTCATGATTTTTTTTATTTCCCTTTTTGAAGCAAAATAGCCTTTAAAGACGAAAACTTTAGGTACTGGATTTGGGTTAAGTTGTTCCGCCTTTCAGATTTTAACTTTAGATTTTGCAATCCGCTCGATTAATTTATTTGCAGTTATATCAAAGTACCTGAAATTACTAATGGAACGTTAGGTTAAATTTCTGAGGTTTATATTTACAAGTGTCTGTTTTTGGCTTGTATGAATTGGGTTTTTTCTGTTTTAATCAAATTTATGTAAAACAAATAGTACAACATTACGTAAAACCGTAAAATAGTAAGTTTTTTTTGTACTTTTTTCTTTTTTTTAAAATTATCACTGAAGATTAAGATTTCAGAAAAAAGTATATCTTTAGCCAACCTAAACCAATAAAAATGCAAGAAAACGACCAAGAAAATTTTAAAAGAGAACTCGGGCTCTTAGACGGAACCATGCTTGTGGTGGGCTCTATGATCGGATCCGGGATATTTATTGTAAGTGCCGATATCGCTCGACAAGTAGGTTCGGCAGGATGGCTTACATTGATCTGGCTTTTGTCTGGATTTATTACTGTTGTTGCAGCAGTTAGTTACGGCGAATTGAGTGCGATGTTTCCTAAAGCTGGAGGACAATATGTTTACCTAAAAGAAGCCTACAACAAACTGATTGCCTTTTTGTACGGCTGGAGTTTTTTTGCAGTGATTCAGACTGGAACAATCGCGGCTGTAGGAGTGGCTTTTTCTAAATTTGCTGCTTATTTATATGAGCCGTTAAGTGACGAAAACATTCTTTACGAATTGGGAGCTTTCAAATTGAATGCAGCTCAGTTGGTTTCGATCCTTACCATTATCATTCTTACTTTCATCAACAGTCGCGGTGTAAAAAACGGAAAAATTCTACAGACCGTTTTAACTATAATCAAGATTTTATCGCTACTCGGATTAGTTATTTTTGGATTAGCGCTTGCCGCGAAAGCTTCTGTTTGGGATGCCAACTGGGCAGACGGATGGAGCACAAGAACATTTGATAAAGAAAGCGGTTCGTGGCTACCTATTAGTGGTACGGCTTTGATTTCTGGAATTTCTGCTGCAATGGTTGGATCATTATTTTCGAGTGATGCTTGGAATGGTGTGACTTTTATTGCGGGAGAAATTAAAAATCCGAAACGAAATGTAGGTCTTAGTTTGTTTCTGGGAACTTTTATCGTGACTTGTATTTATGTTTTGACCAACCTGATGTATTTGGCTGTAATTCCGTTTGACGAAATGGCAACGGCAAAATTTGATCGTGTTGCAGTTGTGGCTTCAGATTATATTTTTGGAAATATTGGAGCTTTGATTATTGCAATTATGATTATGATTTCGACTTTTGCCTGCAACAACGGACTAATTATGGCGGGTGCAAGAGTATATTATACGATGGCAAAAGACGGTTTGTTTTTCAAAAAAGCGGCTGTCTTAAATAGTTCAAGTGTTCCTGCGTGGGCGCTTTGGGCACAATGTATTTGGGCTTCGGCTTTGTGTCTGACAGGAAAATATGGTGATTTGCTGGACTTTGTAATTATAATTGTTCTTATTTTCTATATACTGACCATCTACGGAATTTTTATTCTAAGAAAAAAGATGCCAGATGCAGAAAGACCTTATAAAGCATTTGGTTATCCATTTTTACCGATGGTATATATCATTGTAGCATCAGCAATTTGTATTTCGTTATTAATTACAAAATTCTCAACTTGCGGGTGGGGCGTATTAATTATGTTAACAGGAATTCCAGTTTATTATTTAACAAAACCAAGTGAATAATATTTTTGTTTAAAATGATTTTAAAAAAAAAGCATCTTCAAGATGCTTTTTTTATTTGGTGCTTATAGTTTTAACGATCAGATAAATCATTAATAATTCTTTCTTCTGTGGGTCTTAGGAAAAGAAGATAAATGAGGATAAGTATTCCGAAGATTATAAATTCTGGCTTTACAAATAATATCAAAAAAGCGGCACCTTCTAGAACCGCCCATCGCATAATCGAAGCAGCTTGGTAAACAGGCAGTTTATCTTCGAGTTTTAATTTCGGATCTATCTGTTTTAATTGTGCTTTAAATAATATACTGCTTAAAACAAATGCCAGGACAGGAATCGCAAGATATAGTATTGAATTTGAATCGATAACAGGAATATTCAGTTTTTCTAAAGAAAGATCTCCCATAATGTAATAAGCGATAATGGCTCCTGCACAAATGGCAAGATGGATAATTTGTAAAGCTTTGATTTTTTCGGTCATGATTGGGTTAGATTTGAGTTTGATAGTATGCAAGTTAAGGCTAATTCTTTTTAAATGAAGAATTTCCTCTTTAGATTTTATTCAGTTGTGTAGTCTTCCAACAAAAAAAAGACACTAAATTAGTGTCTTTTAAATGTAAATAATCGCTGTAAACTCGGGTTATAATACAACCGGTTCATCAACAGATTTTATAGTTGAATTAATAATAGACAAAGTAAGCGGATCGGTTTCTCCAGAGAAGAACGCATCCAGAATTTCCTGAAATACCGGATTTGCATTTTCTACCAAAGAAAACAAAGTCATGCAAGAGCGTAATTTTCGAGCATCTAAATCTCCAAAAATCCCGTCAGCCGATTTCATTTTAAAAGTTAATAACAATTCTGAAATTTCAATTAGATGTTTTCCTAAGATAGGATGTTCCAAATAATCAGTAGCTTCTTTTAAATCATTAATGGCATAAAGATTTGCAGTATCGCTTTTTCCTAAGCCTTTTATTTGCGGAAAAATAAACCACATCCAGTGTGTTTCTTTTTTCCCTTTGCTGATTTCAGAAAGAGCAGTAAGATAAAGTTTGTTCTGTGCGTCTAAGAAACGCGCTAAATCATTGTTCGAATAAGCCATTACGGTATTGTATTTAAAAAAAGGTTGCAAAAATAGTAAAAAAGATAGGTTTTGCCTAATAAAACGTTCATACAGTGCATGTTTTAACTTTTAGAGCAAGTAATATCTTACGTCTGTTTTTATAAAAAATGCTTCTTTTGGAGCTTCAATTCTATAAAAATCAAAGATTTCGATTGGTTCTTCTAAAGGTAAGATTGATCCTCGGCAAAACATCTCGAGCGGTTTTTGGAACTTGATGTTGCCAAAAACTATTAGTCGTTCCTGCCATTAATAAAAAAGAACCATGATGCAGCGGAATTTCGATTTGCGGAATTTCTTTGCTGTATTTATGACGAAGTCTAAACATTCGGGTTTCTCCAAAAGTTACAGAAGCAATAATCGGATTTGGTCCTGTATTATGCTCTTTGTCGCTATGCCAACCCACGCCATCATTTCCGTCTCGATATAAATTAAGCAGAACGGTATTAAAATCAAGTTGCGTTTCTTTTTCGACACGGCCTCTTATTTTTAATAATTCATAAGTCCAATCTGGCCCTTTGGGGTCTGCTCCAACATTATCTTTGTCTTCGTACCAAGCGATCATTCTAGGAACGGTATAGGTTTTATCATAAATCTCCATTTGATGTTCTCTCCATTTGGTTTTGCGGAGTATTCTTTCATAAAAGCTGTCAGACTCTTCTTTGGAAAAGAAATTATCAATTAAAATCAATTCAGAATCTGGGATGTCAAATATTTTTTTTCCTCCCAAACCTGTTGTAAACAATTCGGTGTCGTTAAATAATGTCATGATTCTATTTATTTTTTGTCAATTTCAATCCAAACAGGCGCGTGATCACTCGTTTTTTCCCAACCGCGCACATGACGGTCAACTCCGCCCGAACGCAACATTTTAGCAATTTGCGGACTCAATAAAAAATGATCAATTCGAAGTCCGGCATCTCGCTGATAAGCATTTCTGAAATAATCCCAAAACGTATAAATCTTTTCATTAGGATACAATGTCCGAATCGCATCTGTCCATCCCTGAGCAACAATGGCTGCAAAAGCCTTTCTGACTTCTGGTAAAAAAAGCGCGTCTTTTACCCATTTTTCAGGTTTATAAACATCTAATTCTGTCGGCATAACATTGTAATCGCCAACCAATATCACGGGAACTTTTAAATTCAATAACGTTTCAGCCCGATGCGCCAGACGATCAAACCATTTCATTTTGTATTCTAATTTTGGCCCCGGAGCCGGATTTCCGTTTGGGAGGTACAGACAAGCAATTACAATTCCGTCAATCAAAGCTTCTGCGTACCGGCTTTGTACATCGTCTTCATCTCCAGGAAGTATGCGGGTTATTTCTTCAATTTCCATATTTCGAGCTAAGATTGCAACGCCGTTCCATTGTTTTTGCCCGTGCCAAATAGCATTGTATCCTGCGTCGTTAATGGCTTTTATCGGAAATTTGTCTTGTGGCGCTTTTAATTCCTGCAGGCACACAATATCAGGTTTGGTTTCTTCGAGCCATCGCAATAAAACATTCAGCCTTCCATTGACTCCGTTTACGTTATATGTCGCTATTTTCATAGTAGATTTAATTAGTTGTCTTAAACGCTCCGCACAGATTTTAAACACATAGAAACATAGTTTTTTGAAGCTTAAAAAAGGCGTTTCACTTATTTAAATTCACATAGCTCGGACTATGTGCTAGAAACGAGTTTCTTTTGGCTAATCTCTAATCGTAATCAAAATCTATGTTTCTATGTGTTAAAATGTTCTATGATTAAATTTACAGCTTTTCAAATTTTAAATCTTATATAATTTCTTATTTACTTTAAAAAGTGCTTGTTAAAGAATACTTTACCTGGATATTTTTCGGCGAAAGCAAAAATTAACTGCTCGATATATTGATTGCTTTTGTAAAGTGTAACATAACTTTTTACATCTTCGGGATCATTAATCGCTACATCTCTCGGGATATAGCCCATTCCGTGAAAACGGCCATTTTCAATCCAAATACAGCTTCTTTCGTCTGCAGATCGTCCTTTGTCTATGATCGCAAAAGTGGGTCTGTTATTTAATAAAAAATCAATTGCATTGTCTACTTGTTCATTATGAAGTATTGGGTCTGGTAATTCTTTTATTTCATGGTTATAGAAAAATTCACCTTCTTCAGGTCTTGAATATTTACAAAAACGATGATCGATTTGAAATTGCTCTGCCAAATTTCGCAAAAGATGAATGCCAGTGTGCTGGTTATTAAATTCATGAATACAAGTCTGAAATTTGCTCATTTTCCCAATTGCGAGATATTTGTAGCCATTTCGAGCTTCGTATTGATAAATGCCAAATTTGCCTTCAAAACGTTTTAAAGCTCTGTTGTAAGTCGGCCAAAGTTTTTTGATTTCGGTGCATTCCAAAAGAAGCGCCATAAGTTCAGTCGCACAGACTTCAAAAGAAATTCCGTGAATATCTCTTAAAAAATGCTGCCGTTGAGGTTTGATATTATTTCCTGTAAAATGCGATGTAACACGTTTTTTCAGATTAATGGCCTTACCGACATAAATCACTTTTTTCGCCTGATTATAAAAATAATAAACTCCGGGTTTTTCGGGCAATTCATTAAAATCTTCAGGAGGAAGGTTAGGAGGCAAACGCTGATCTTGAGCTGTTTTCTTGATCATTTTATCAATTTCTCCAGCATCGTCCCATTCTAATAAAAGAGAAAATAAAAGAGCGGTAGCATCAGCATCTCCGCCAGCGCGGTGCCTGTTTTCTAAAGATATATTTAAAGAATTGCAAAGATTTCCTAAACTGTAGGATCCTAATCCGGGTTTTATTTTTCGGGCAGCGCGCACAGTACAGAGTTTTCTCGCTGTCCACTTAAATCCCGCTTGTTCCAGTTGATGACGGACAAACGAATAATCGAAATTGACATTGTGCGCAACAAAAACACGATCAGTCAGCATTTCGAGCACTTTTTCTGAAATATCATCAAAGATCGGTGCATGAGCCACCATTTCGTTATTAATTCCCGTTAATCCAAAAATAGCAGGAGGAATGTCCTGTTCAGGATTAACAAGTGTTTTGTAACGATCCAGCACATTTATACCATCATGAATAATAATGGCAATTTCTGTAATACGGCTTCCACTGGCATTACCGCCTGTGGTTTCAATATCGACTATGGCATATTCTTGCTTCTTCATTTGTATATAACGTAAAATCGATTGTTTTTCTGTTGTTCATCTCTTATTATTTGCCTAAAAACTTCTAAGCTTTAACTGTAATAACATCTTTAAGTAAAGTAGAAAACTTTGGCGATAATCGGTCTTGTTTCATTTTCCATTGTCGTCCTAAAGACTGTACGCCGAATTTAATTTTATTGTTACCATAATTTTGGTTCATCTTGTCAATCACACTCATTAAAGGTTGATGTTTAGGATTTGATGTTTGAAATAAATTAAGTTGCGTTTCATTATTTGGGGTTAATCCCATTACAATGACACCAGCCTTTTTATAACGATATCCCTTTTTAAAAATGGCTTTAAATCCTTTTTGTGCGGCTTTATTAAGCTCTATTGTCGAATTGGTAGGGAAATCGGTAGTAATAGTAATGCTTCTTGAATAGTGTGATTCTTCATTTTTTATAAAACTAGTCTGAATGAAAACGGTTACCATATTGCAATGACAATTCTGTCGCCTTAATTTTTCTGCACAAGAAGCTGTAAATGTGCTGATTCGCTCTGATATTTCTTCATAAGTAGTATATCTTTTTTCGAAAGATCTCGTCGTAGCAATCATTTTACGATCTGTAGCTTCTTCTAATTCCAAAGTTGGTTTTCCTTCTAATTCATGTTTCAATCGAAGCCCCACTACAGACATTTCTTTTCTTACCCAAGCATCAGGGAGCTGGGTAAATTCATAAGCCGTATTGATTTTTCTTGCTTTAAGTCTTTTGGCCAGTTTTCTCCCAATTCCCCAGACATCTTCAACTTTGGACCATTTTAAGGCTTTAATTCTCTTTTCTTCAGAATCAATACAATAAACGCCCTGCGTACGATCTGCGAATTTTCTAGCAATTTTATTTGCCATTTTCGCCAAAGCTTTAGTAGGAGCAAAGCCAATACTGACAGGAATTCCAGTTCCTTGCGTAACTTCTTTTCGCATTTTTAAGCCCAATGCATTCAAATCAAATAAATCGTAGCCAGAAAATTTTAGGAATGCTTCATCAATACTATATACTTCGACTTCGTTAGTATAAGTTCGGAGAAGGTTCATTACCCGATTGCTCATATCACCGTACAATGGATAATTAGAAGAATAAACAAAAATATTTTTTTCTTTAAAAATGGCTTCATATTTAAAAGCAGGAATAGCCATTGGTATTCCCAAAGCTTTAGCTTCATCAGAACGCGAAATAACACAGCCGTCATTATTAGAGAGAATAACGATAGGTTTTCCTCTTAAATGTGGCTCAAATACTCTTTGGCAAGAAGCATAAAAATTGTTACAATCGACTAAAGCAAACATTTTATTTTCTGATTTAAAAAGATTTAATGCAGTGAATCACAATTCCCCAAATCACAAAATTATTTTCTGGGGTCACTTTTATAGGCTGATAATCTTCGTTTTCGGCAATAAGCCAAATGATATCTTTTTCTATTTTGATACGTTTTACAGTGAATTCGCCATCAATTTGGCAAACTGCAATTTTATTATTTTGTGGCTCCAGACTTTTGTCTATAATTAATAAATCACCGTCATTGATACCTATATTTTTCATAGAATGTCCTTTCACTCTAGCAAAATAAGTAGTGTATTGATGTCTGATGAGTTCTTTATTAAGATCAATGGAAGACTCAATAAAGTCATCAGCAGGCGAAGGAAAACCGGCGCTTATACCCACGTCAAAAAAAGGCAGTTTTACTTCCGAATTAGTATCTGGAATATATAATTCTATTGATTTTATGGTATTTATATTTCTCAATTTCATAATCACTTCAAAAAAGAGGTCTTTTTCGCATTACAAAACTAGTACAGATAATAACATTTTTCATATATTTGCTGTTCCAAATTATAACAAATTAATTATGTCCTTATTTTCAGACAACATCAGAGCGTTAAGGGTTAAGCATAAAATATCACAGGAGAAATTAGCTGAAAACCTTAGCATTACAAGAGGAAGATACGTGAAATACGAAGACGGAACTTCGGAAGCACCGTATGATATTCTAAAAAAGATTGCATTATATTTTCATATGAGTATCGACTTGATATTATCGGTCGATATTCGCAAAATCGATGTGCAAAATTTGATAAAATTAGAAGGCAATCGACTTATTTTACCAATTCAAGTGGATAGTTTTGGAGAAAATTTTATCGAAATTGTATCTCAAAAAGCAAAAGCAGGATATCTAAACGGATATGCTGATCCGGAATACATTGAAAGTTTACAGCAAATTACGCTTCCGTTTTTAGGACCTGGAAAACATCGCGGATTTCCCGTTGAAGGTGATTCGATGCCGCCTCATGAAGATGGTTCGATTATTATTGGACGTTATGTAGAAAAACTGGGAGAAGTAATGGATGGGAAAACGTATATCCTCATTACTAAAAATGAAGGAATGGTCTACAAACGTCTCAATAAAAATAAAAAGAACGCTTTGGTTTTAGAATCCGATAATAGTTTTTATCCGAATTATGAAGTGAAAGCTTCTGATATTCTCGAAATCTGGGAATACGAATGCAACATCGGCCGTTCAGATAAAAAACAAGAAACAACCGAAACTGGAGCAATGAAAGATTTACTTTTAGAATTGAAAAGAGAAGTTAGAGAGATTAAGAATAATACTTCGAATGCGTGATTTTTTCCGCCACGAATTCACGAATTTTGATTTTAAATAATTCGTGAATTCGTGGCGGGAAAAAAAATCTAAACCTTCAACGCAAACCAAAACGTACTTCCCAATCCCAAATTACTTTCTACGCCAACCGTTCCATTCTGCGCTTCAATAAATTCCTTGCTAATCGCTAAACCTAATCCCGTTCCGGTTTTTGGACTTCCCGGAATTTGAAAATATTTATCAAAAACCTTGTCTTTATATCTTGGTTCAATTCCTTTTCCGGTGTCGATAACCTGAAAAACAATCTGATTATTTTCTTCTTTTAATTTAATGAGAATCGTACTTTTTTCTGATGAATACCGAATTGCATTTGATAAATAATTAATCAAAACCCAGCCTGTTTTTTCGCTGTCCGCCTTAACATCTTTTAGATTTTCATCGGCATCAATAATTAATTGAATCTGCTTTTGATCTGCTTGAACTTTTACCGCTTCAACTGCATAATCGGCAATTTTGTACGGATTGCTTTTTTCAATATTCAGCTGAATATTTCCCGTTTCCAATTGTGATAAATTGAGTAATTCGCCTGTAATTTTCAGCAAACGCTGACTGTCGTCCTTTATACTTTCTACCAGTTGTTTCTGGTCGTCGTTCATTTCGCCAGTTTTTGTGTTTTCAAGCAATTGCAAACTCAATTTTATAGAAGCAATTGGTGTTTTTAATTCGTGGGAAACCGTTGCAATAAAGTTAGTTTTAGCAAAATCAAGTTCTTTAAACAAAGTAATATTTCGCAGAATAATCACATCGCCAATATTGATTTCTTCTTCTTCGCCAGTTGGTGTTATCGTAATGTTGAGGATTTCTTTTTCGAAATAACTCTCTTTAGAATTCGCAAAAATTTTCAAAGGCTGTTTCTTTGAATTTTCTTCGGTCTCTTTTAAAATTAAAGAACGGATTAAATCATTCGTCGTCGCTAATTCCGAAGCCCGTTTTCCAATCGCATCTTCCGATTTTAAACCAATAATTTTCAACGCTTCATCATTCGCAAACAAAACAATTCCCTCATGATCCAGACCAATAATCGGATCATTCATATTATTGATAAGCGTTTCCAGACGTTTTTTCTCAAACAGAAGTTTATAAACATTGCTGTCATGATATTCTTCAAGTTTCTGTGCCATGGTATTAAACGATTTGGCAAGATCTCCAAATTCGCTGTGGCTTGTAAAATGCACACGCTCTGAATAATTTTTATTAGCAATTTCTTTAATACTAAAAGTCAGTTCCTTAATTGGATTAGCAATATTATTAGGCAGATTTACCAATAGATTAAAAGCAATCAAAAAGCACAAAGTCCCCACAATTGCAATCGATAAATTAGCTGTTTCTGCCGATTGTTTCGCAATGTCACTTTTCTGTTTGATGGCGTCCAAATTCAGTTTCATGATCGCAAAAATATCCTGACGAATCTGTGCTTTTAGGTTTTCGTCAGCATTGTTTTTTTCCAAAAGAGCAAAACTGGACATCAGTTTTTCAGTTGCTTGTTTTTCACCTGGCTCGGTTATATTACGAGTCTGCTTTTCGAGATTTTCTTCAAAATTCTGAATCGTCTTTTTAGAATCCGATTTCATTCCATCCAAAGCAAAAATCATATTTCGCGAATATTCCAGCGTATTGTAATTCGATTTCAGAATATTCTCCGTATCCTGTTTGATCAAAAAAACAGAATAAGCGCTCACCAGCGAAAGGATGATAATCATCAAAAATAACAATCCGACACCCAGATTCAATTTGGTTTTAATTCTCATAGAAACATATTTTTTGGACCATATAAGTAATATAAGTTCATTTAAAAAACTGTACGGATAAGCTTTTTAAACTTTAAAACACAATCCGCTTACATTTTCTTATATGACTTATATGGTTTACCCTTTATGATAAAATAACAAGATCGACGTTTGATAAAGACAGTTTGTTTAGCAGACGTCTGAAAATTGTTGTAGACAAAATTACTTTAAATAAATTCAAATGCGGCTTTCCGATACAGACAGTTGTGATTTGTTTTTCTTCGACGGTTTTCAAAATAGCATTCGCAATATTTTCGTTTTCCACTTTTATAACTTCTGCTCCCAATTGTACGGCCAGTTTAAAATTATTAATTAAATGGCGTTGTTTATCGAGCGCAATTCTCGTACTGCTTTCCGCAGGAGTTTCAACATACAAAACATACCAGATTCCGTTGTAATAACTTGCGAGACGCGCCGCTTTCCGAATCACAATTTTAGCGGTTTTATCATTACTGCTTATACACGCCAACAATTTTTCATGACGCAAAGCATGCAGATTAGGAACCTCATTTTCTACTTTTCGAACCACTTGGCTGGCAACTTCCTTCAATGCCAATTCCCGCAATTGCAGAATTTGTTCCGATTTAAAGAAGTTTGCCAAGGCAGTCTGAATTTTATCTGGGGTATAAATTTTCCCTTCTTTCAAACGCGCAATCAAATCCTCCGAAGTCAAATCGATATTCACCACTTCATCTGCCAGACGCAGAACATTATCTGGAATTCTTTCCTGAACATCAATTCCGGTAATGCGTTTTACAGCTGAATTCAGACTCTCAATATGCTGAATATTCACAGCAGAAATTACATTAATCCCCGCTTCCAAAATCTCTAAAACATCTTGCCAGCGTTTCTCATTTTTGCTTCCTTCAATATTAGTATGCGCCAATTCATCTACAATTACGACTTCTGGACGCAGATTTATAATCGCCTGAACATCGAGTTCTTCCAGTTCTTTCCCTTTATAAAAAATGGTTCGCCTCGGAATAAGAGGCAAACCAGTTAACAATTCATGCGTTTCTTTCCGATTGTGCGTTTCGATATAACCGATTTTTACATCGATTCCGTTTCGTAACAACGAATGTGCTTCCTGCAGCATACGGAAAGTCTTGCCCACACCGGCACTCATACCAATGTAGATTTTAAATTTCCCTTTTCTTGATTTCTGAATCAAATCCAGAAAGTGCTGTGCATTATTTTCTTTTTCCTGTTTCATAAGTTTTGCCACAAAGGCACTAAGACACTAAGTTTTTTAATTAGGAATCTGCAAAATCCGCCAAATCTGCGAGAATAAAAATCTCTCAAAGACGCTAAGGCGCAAAGTTTTTTTGTTTCACGCAGATTTTAAAAGATTTAAGCAAATTGTCGCAGATTATTAAATAAAAAATCTATTAAATCTGCTCTAATCTGTAGAATCTGCGTGAAATAATTTTGCTAAAAACTAATCGCCAAAGAAGTCGTTACAAATGTATTCGTATCCGTTGGCAGATTGTTTTTTGTGAAAATTTCATCTTTGCTTGACAGATTTCTCGCTTCAATTCTAAACATAACATTGTCAGAAACTAAGTAATCAAAGTTAGCCGAAAATCCGTACGTTTTAAAACCGTTTGGCGTTTCTGTTGCGATAATTACCCCTTTTTCGTCACTGTAATATTCGCCGCGTGCAGCCAGCTGAATCTTATCTGTCGGTTTATATTGCAAAACTAAAATTGGCGAAAACCAAGTGTCATATTTATTACTGTTTTTAGCCGATTGTTGCGAACCAATATCAAAACCAGCCGTTAGATTTGTTTTTTCTGTCAACTTAAATTGCCCGTAAAAATCATTAAAATAACGCCATTTTTTGTCAACGTCTGGTTGCTCATTTCCAACGTAAGCACTCCAATTCAAAGTCACATTATCCGAAGGTTTATACGTAACCTGCGTTCCAAAAGCCGGAGTCTGATTTCCTTCCACTTTTTCAATTCGCTGCCAGCCGTTCAAATACATCGCTGCCAAATACCATTTTCCAGATTCAGACGTGTAACCAATTTTTGCACCCGCTTCATAATAAGGGGAATTCTCAGCCAAAATACTTCTTGTCAAAGTCTGACAATCTTTCCCAATCGCACTTTCAAAACCAATATGCGAAGGCATAATTCCCGCATCAATCCATAAATTATGGTTTTTCGAAATCTTCACACCAACATTGGCTTCGTAAACATTTTGCAGTAAATCCTGTTCAGCCGACATATTGTACTGCGCATAAGTTCCCGCCATCAGAGCAAAATTTCCTCGAATATTGGCCGCAGAATAATTCACTTTTGCCATTCCCATATTCAGGTTCACTTCATTACTTTTATTATAGCTGTAAAAAAATCCTGGCCGTGTATGATCTTCAGGTTTTCCAAAATCATAACTGTAATAAACATCAACATATCCCGAAAATGTAAACGGACTTTTAGATTCTTCTTGCGCATGTAAATTGCTAAAACCAAAAGCGATTAAAGCAGTAAGTATTATTTTTTTCATTTTGTATTTATTATTTCCTGCAAGGTTTCCAAAACCTTGTAGGTATTTAATTAATTTATTTAGTAGATTTTTTAGGAGCTAATCCCGCTATCCGTTTCAATCTTTTGGGCGGAATCCCCGCCCAAAAGGATTTCCACTACTATCGGGGCTAGGAGATTTGGGGTAAAAAGGCGTTTTTCTTCCTGCAAGGTTTTCAAAACCTTGTAGGTATTAATTTTTAATTTTTTAGTTTGTCATTGCGAGGAACGAAGCAATCACATTTGCAAAATCAACTTTAAGTATAATGTTAGCGAGGTTGCTTCGTTCCTCGCAATGACAAACGTTGTGTGAAAGTTACACCTACAAGGTTTTGAAAACCTTGCAGGACAGACCTCAGTCCCGATAGCTATCGGGATAGTATCTCAGTAACTTAGAACCTTTAATCAGCGAAGCTGATCAAGAGCAATGTTCAACTCCAAAACATTCACAGTTTCAGGTCCAACAACGGCCGTATTAATTTTAGATTCTACCAAAGCCTTAACTTTCGTTTCATCCAGTTTTCGTTCTTTAGCCACACGTCTCACCTGAATCAAAGCACCTTGTGGAGAAACATTCGGATCTAAACCACTTCCTGATGCTGTAACCATATCGGCTGGAATTTCAGCTTTCTTCAAATAAGGATGAACCAATAATAAAGTATCAATTCGTTTTTGAACCAAAGCCAAATATTCAGCATTACTCGGACCTTTGTTGCTTCCGGCACTTCCCGCAGCATTGTAATCTACAGCCGAAGGTCTTCCCCAGAAATAATTAGACTTATCGAACTTCTGTCCGATTTTTTGATAACCAACCACTTTTCCGTTAACAGAAAGTGTTTCACCTTTTCCTTGATTTGGAGCAATCTGTGCAATTCCATAAATCGATAAAGGATATATAACCGCAAACAGAACTAAAGTCACTGCGGTAAGTTTTAGTATAGAAAATATATTTTTCATTTTTTTTATTTTTAAGGTTCTAAGGAACTAAGGTTCTAAGATGCTAAGAAAAAAACTTAGAATCTTAGCGGCTTAGCGCCTTAGTAACTTTTATTTACATAAAGAGTGAAACAACTATGTCAATTAACTTAATTCCGATAAAAGGAACGATTAATCCTCCTAAGCCATAAATCAAAAGATTACGTTTTAAGATCGCACTTGCTCCAATTGGGCGATATTCAACACCTTTCAGCGCAAGCGGAATCAAAATCGGAATGATAATCGCATTAAAAATCACAGCCGATAAAATTGCACTTTCTGGACTATGCAAATGCATGATATTTAGCCCCTGCAACGCAGGAATCGCAGTAATAAAAAGAGCAGGAACAATAGCAAAATATTTCGCAACGTCATTTGCAATAGAAAAAGTAGTTAAAGTACCTCGAGTCATTAAAAGCTGTTTTCCGATTTCTACAATCTCGATTAATTTGGTTGGATCATTATCCAAATCCACCATATTTCCAGCTTCTTTTGCAGCCTGCGTTCCGCTGTTCATCGCAACGCCTACATTAGCTTGGGCAAGGGCAGGAGCGTCATTAGTTCCGTCACCCATCATGGCAACCAGACGACCTTCTTCCTGTTCTTTGCGGATATAATTCATTTTATCCTCTGGTTTTGCTTCGGCAATAAAATCATCCACTCCGGCTTTTTCAGCAATAAATTTCGCCGTCAGCGGATTATCACCCGTAACCATAACCGTTTTGATTCCCATTCGGCGCAAACGCTCAAAACGTTCTTTCATTCCAGTTTTGATAATATCCTGCAATTCAATAACACCTTGAACCTCATTGTTTTTAATTACTACTAATGGAGTTCCTCCGTTAGAAGAAATCGTAATGACTTGTTGAGCGGTATCTTCCGGAAAATTATTTCCTGATTGTTCTGCAATTTTTTTAGTAGCGTCTTGTGCACCTTTTCGAATATTAGTTCCGTCTTTTAAAATGATTCCAGAAGTTCTGGTTTCAGCAGTAAATTTTATGGTTTGTGAAATTTCAGAAGTATTCTGTAAAACGCTTGGTTTGCTTTCATTTTTCACCTCTAACATTTCACTCAATTCCAAAATACTTTTTCCTTCCGGAGTATCATCGGCAAGCGAACTCAAAACAGCCGATTTCACGAAGTCATCAAAAGCAATTCCTTTGGTTGGATAAAAATTAGTTGCTTTTCTATTTCCGATTGTGATTGTTCCAGTTTTATCCAAAAGCAAAACGTCAATATCACCAGCAGTTTCAACCGCTTTTCCTGATTTGGTAATTACGTTGGCACGCAAAGCTCTGTCCATTCCCGCAATCCCGATCGCAGAAAGCAAACCACCAATTGTGGTCGGAATTAAACAAACAAATAAAGCAATAAAAGCAGCAATAGTAATAGGAGCGTTTGCATAGTCGGCAAAAGGTTTTAAAGTCACACAGACAATCACGAAGATTAAAGTAAATGCTGCTAATAAAATAGTCAAAGCAATTTCGTTTGGCGTTTTTTGACGGCTTGCACCTTCAACCAAAGCAATCATTTTGTCCAAGAAACTTTCGCCAGGTTCAGAAGTTACCTGTACTTTAATTTTATCAGACAAGACTTTTGTACCGCCCGTTACAGACGATTTGTCTCCGCCAGCTTCTCGAATCACTGGAGCACTTTCTCCAGTAATAGCACTTTCATCAATCGTTGCCAAACCTTCGATAATTTCACCGTCAGTTGCAATAACATCACCAGCTACGCAGACAAAAATGTCTCCTTTTTTTAATTGTGAAGAGGAAATCGTTTGACCGTTTTCCAATTTCGCAGGTGTTTCTTCGCGAGTTTTTCTTAAACTGTCGGCTTGTGCTTTTCCTCTGGCTTCGGCAATTGCCTCAGCGAAATTGGCGAATAAAAGAGTTGCCAATAAAATTAGGAATACAATTAAGTTGTAAATAAAACTTCCCTGATCGTTGGCGCCCATTAAGATCGAAATGCAAACCACAAACATAATTGCAGTTCCGATTTCTACGGTAAACATTACCGGATTTTTAATCATCATTTTTGGATTCAGCTTCACAAAAGACTGCCACAAAGCTTCTTTTACCTGCTGACTTTCAAACAATGATGTAGATTTATTAGTTGTCATTTTTCTTTTATGTAAAATGTTATTTGTAAAATGTTATGCGTTGTTTTTAAACAAATAGATATATAGACTCCAACCTTCACTATAGCCCACGGTTTCAACCGTGGGTACGCAATGCATTTTCTCAATCTGTGTTCCCACGTTTGAAACCGTGGGCTATGTTTGAAATACATTTCGTGAATATATTCATCCCGATAGCTATCGGGACTATGTGTGAAAACTAGTTTTTTCTAATTCCTTTTTTTAGATATTGAATTCCTATGTTTCTATGTGTTTAAAATATCTTCAGCATTATTATAGTGTAAAATATTCAGCCAATGGTCCAAGCGCCAAAGCAGGAAAGAATGAAAGCGCGGCTATAATAGCAATCACGGCAAAAATCATAATCCCGAAAATTGAAGTATCTGTTTTTAAAGTTCCCGCACTTTCAGGAATGTATTTTTTATTGGCTAATAAACCTGCAATTGCCAAAGGTCCAATGATCGGAATGAAACGAGCTAGCAGTAAAACAATCCCCGTAGTGATATTCCAAAAAGGATTATTATCGCCTAAACCTTCAAAACCAGAACCGTTGTTGGCAGCGCTAGAAGTATATTCGTATAACATTTCAGAGAATCCGTGATTTCCAGGATTGTTTAACCATCCTGTTGCATTTCCACTAAACCAATAACCCATTGCAGTATCGTGAGCTGCGAAATAAGAAGCCAAAGCAGTTCCAGCTAAAATCAATAAAGGATGAAGAATAGCAATAAAAGCAGCAATTTTAACCTCCCGAGCTTCAATTTTCTTTCCTAAAAATTCAGGAGTTCGACCAACCATTAATCCAGAAATAAATACCGCCAGAATAATAAAGATGTAGAAGTTGAGGTAACCGACACCGCATCCGCCGTAGAAAGCATTAATCATCATGGCAAGTAATTGCATAGCACCAGAAACTGGCATCGAACTATCGTGCATACTGTTTACAGATCCCGTCGAAATTACCGTTGTCGCAATACTCCAGAAACCTGAAATCGCTGGGCCAAAACGAACTTCTTTCCCTTCCATTGCTCCAGTTGTTTGAGCAATTCCCATTTTTTCGATAGCGGGATTACCGTTTAATTCGCTTGAAATGGTTGGAACTACTAAGAGTAAAAATCCAATTGTCATTACACCAAAAATGATATAAGCAAATTTTCGTTTATTTAGGAAGAAACCAAGTGCGAAAATCATTGCAAACGGAACAATAAGTTGTGCCCAAAGTTCAACCGCATTTGTAAAATAAGTTGGGTTTTCTAAAGGATGCGCTGAGTTTGCTCCGAAGAATCCACCGCCGTTTGTACCAATATGTTTAATGGCAATAAAAGCAGCTGCTGGTCCGCGTGAAACTTGTACACTGTCACCTTGCACAGTAGTAATAGTATCTTTTCCTTCAAAAGTCATTGGTGTACCGCTAAAAACTAAAGCGATTGCCACAATTGCAGACAGAGGAAGTAAAATACGGGTACAGCTTTTTACGAAATAGTTGTAAAAATTCCCCAATTTGTCTGTAGTTCTTTCGCGCATAGCGGTAAAAACCATTGCGGCTGCTGCGATTCCGACTCCAGCCGAAACAAATTGTAAAAACATCAATACCATTTGCGATAGGTACGAAACCCCACTTTCACCCGAATAATGCTGTAAGTTACAATTCACCACAAAGGAAATAGCAGTATTAAATGCTAAATCAGGAGACATATTAGGGTTATTATCAGGATTTAAGAATAACGAACCTTGAAACATTAAAATGAAAAAGCAAAGAAAGAACCACACCATATTGATGCTTAAAAGTGCTTTAAGATGCTGTTTCCAGTTCATTTCTTCAGACGGATTGATTCCGCTGATTTTAAAAATAAATTTTTCAAGCGGATTGAAAATCGGGTCAAGAAGTGTTTTATCTCCTTTGAAAATTTTAGCAATATATTTTCCGAAAGGAATTGCTAAAACAACAGTCAGGATAAAAATTCCAATGACACCTAGTAACTCTGTATTCATAATTTTTTTATTATTTGTGAGAAGTGAAGCTGTAAAAAGTGAGATGGTATTTGTAAAAATGAGATACATCTAACATTTCACCTTTGACATTTCACGTTGATTAAAATTTTTCAGGTTTGATTAATACATAAACCAAATACAAGAAAACAGCAATTGAAACAATAAATAGTGCAGTCATGATTTAGATTTTTTCAAAGAATTCGACAGAAAGGAAACAAATGGCAAACAGTACAACTGCAAGCCCAAGTAAAAGAAATGTGATCATTATTTTAGATTTAAGATTGTAGAGTTTAGATTTTAAACTCCGGAAGTATTAACTTGTTTGATGTATTCGGCCTTTAAAGTCTGCGGAAAAAGATGTGAGATACTGCAGTGACGTATTTCCATAAAAGAAGAAACAGAGAAAACATACACGTTTGAAATCGCATTTTTAGTTTCTAAGCTTCCGCTAATAAATAACCGTTCCGCAAGTGCTAAACATTTTTTAGCCCGAACGATATTGCCACTGATAATCGATTTTTTGGTAATCTCAGCAAACCGTTCGGCTTGTTTGTAGATGGTATTAACTTGATTTTTCATGAGAAAGGTTTTTAATGTTCTTTCCCGCCTTATGCCAAATTATATTCCGAAAATGATGAGATGTAGTTAAGATATTGTAAAATAAGAAGTTATTGTTTTGTGCCAAAAATTGCACATAAAAAAAGCCTATCAAAATGATAAGCTTTTATTGAAATGAGAGGATATTAAAAATCTCAAAGGGATTTAGATATTTACAGAAAATGCAGGATATGGATTTATTTGGAATAGTCCCAGAGGGACGAAATATTTATAGAAAATACCAAATGCACAGTCATCCAAGCTCCAGCGGAGCGACATATTTTTGAGGTATAAATTTTTATAATATTAGGTGTCGCTCCGCTGGAGCTTTTTTTCTTTGGGAATTGAATCGAGCTATAAATATTCCGCTCTTCCAGAGCTTTAAAAATTGAAATTGTCGTTGATATTGAATTTTGTAATTGGAATTTGTAATTTAATTTTTGGAATTTTCTATCCCATATTCTTCAATTTTCCTATACAAAGTCGCAATCCCAATTTCCAGCAATCTAGCCGTTTCCGCTTTATTTCCTTTTGTATAATTCAAAACCTTCTGAATATGCAGTTTCTCAACACTCTGCATTGAAAAAGCTGACATACTTTTAGAAGATTTTTCATTTTGCTGTTGCATTTCATACGGAAGAACATCAGAAGTCAAAATATCGCCGTTACTCAAAATAACCGATCTTTCGATAATATTTTTGAGTTCGCGGATATTTCCCGGCCAAGAGTAATTTTCTAATTTCTGAATAAAATCATCAGAAACCGATAACATCTTTTTATTAGTCTTTTCAGAAAACTGTTTCACAAAAAAATTAACCAAAAGAGGAATATCTTTCACTCTTTCTTTAAGTGAAGGAAGTTTGATTTCGAAAATGTTTAAACGGAAATACAAATCAGAACGAAAACGATGTGCCTCACTTTCTTCTTTTAAATCTCGATTTGTGGCAGCAATTAATCTGAAATTTGATTTTTTTGAAGTCGTGTCTCCAACAGGAATATATTCGCTGGTTTCTAAAACACGTAATAATTTTGCCTGAAGATCAATTGGCATTTCTCCAATTTCATCTAAGAATAAAGTGCCACCGTTGGCTTCTTCAATAAACCCTTTTTTATCTTTTAAAGCTCCGGTAAAAGCGCCTTGCTTGTGTCCGAAAAGTTCGCTTTCAAGAATTTCCTTGCTAAAAGTACTACAGTTTAAAGCCACAAACGATTTCCCAACGCGATTACTATTTTCATGAATTGCTTGTGCAAAAACCTCTTTTCCGGTTCCCGTTTCTCCGGTTAATAAAACGGTCGAATCGGTTTTGGCCACTTTTTGAGCCAGATCAATGACTTGTTCAATTCCTTTAGATTTGCCAATAATCGTATTGAAAGAATATTTATCGTTGATGCGCTTTTCAAGTTGCTGCACTTTTTTCTGTAATTGTACTTTTTCTACAGCCTTATATAGAAGCGGAATAATTTTATCATTATCATCTCCTTTTACAATATAATCAAAAGCGCCATTTTTCATCGCCTGAACACCATCTGGAATATTTCCAAAAGCAGTTAAAAGAATAACTTCTGTTAAAGGAAAACTACTTTTTATATTTTGAACAAAATCAACTCCGTTTCCGTCAGGCAATTTTACGTCACACAAAACGACTTCAATATCGGTTTGCTCGAGTTTTTTAAAACCCGATTTTAAATCTTTCGCTTCAAAAACTTCAAATCCTTCCGATTTTACAATACGTGCCAGAAGACTTCTCAGTTTTTCTTCGTCGTCTATAATTAAAATTTTGTGTGTCATTTGCAGATAATGCTAAAATCAAATTTTGATATTTGATGTACAAATTTAGGGGTAAAACCAGTTTGCTTTTTTAATTCGGTCGAAATTATTTTTAAGAGTATAATCAGTTTTAAAATATTATCTTCAAAAAGAAATGTACTTTTAGTTCGAAAAATAAACCACTAAAAATTTATGTCAAAACAAATTCTACTGATACTAACTGCTGTAATTTTTAGCAGTTTCAATGTTTTTTCAAACGGAATTGTCGAAAATGATTCTTCAAAACAGAAAATCATTTCATTCAAAATAAAATTGAAATCGGCCGGAAAAGTAAAAATCACGCCTTCAATATTAAAATACAACAAACATTTTGCCTATAGTTTTACGCTTGACGACGGTTACAGATCGGCTTATTTGACAGCATTTCCATTATTAAATGGAGGAAAAATTAGTGCTTCAAATAAAAATGGATGGAAAATAGATCAGGGTGGGGACGGAACAACTTCAAAAGGTCTTTTTTATACAGACGGATTGGGGAATAAACTTCCGTTCAAATTGGCTTTGGCAATAAACGGAGCATCTTTAAATAATTTGCCTAATCGTGGACATCTTTCTTGGGATGAAGTTCGTGAAATGTACAATGCAGGTTGGGATATTCTCAATCACAGTTTTCATCACGCGACCAAACACGGCACCAATTATTTGACAGAAGTCACAGATAATACAAAATCGATAAAAGAAAATCTGAGTTTCACAATGTCACATTTTGTAGTTCCAGGCGGAGAAGGTGATGAAAAATATTATTTGGAGTATGAAAAAGAAGCGCTTCAAAACGGTCATTTTTCTGTAGCTTCTTATTATGGTGAAGGACCGGTTTATAAAGTAAATGGCAAAGTGAATTTAGATAAATTGATTTCGGCCAGAACTTTTGTGCAGAGTTCAAAAGACACGACAAGTTTTAAAACAATGGACAACTATTTAAAAAAGATAGATTCTATTGTAAAACAAAAAGATCCGGTTTGGTTTAACGAATTCACACACGGAACTGGAAATACGAACCTGTGGAATCTCAGTACGCGTTTTCCTGATTTTAAATATTATATGATAAAACTTGCTAATAAATATGGAGCAAATGGAAACGATTCTGTTTGGATGGCGCCGTGGCAAGAAGTCTACGAATATATTTGGCTAAGAGACAGAATAAAAATTGATTTCGTTCAAAAAGATAAAGAAGTAACGGTAACGATTCAGCTTCCAGAAATTCCAGAAACTTTCAGACACAAATCCATTTCGCTTTCAGTTGATTCTGACTCAAAATTTGAAACAGAGTCTAAAACTCCAGATTTTACTATTCAAAATGACGGAAGTAAAAAACATAAATTAATTGTGATTGATTTGAAAAACTAAAATAATTTAAACACATAGAAACATAGTTTTTTCTTTAACTAAAAGAAGACCAAAAGAAACTAGTTTCTAACACATAGAAAGCTATGTGCATTGATCCAAGTGAAACGCCTTTAACCGCAAAAAAAAGCTATGTTTCTATGTGTTTAGAAAAAAATAATGCCACAGATTAAAAGGATTAGATGGATTATTTTTTAGATTCAAATTTAAAAATCATTAAAATCCTTTTAATCTGTGGCAAAAAATTAATCAATTTCTTTCTCGTTGTCTTTTATAAACGTATCGATATTCATTAAATACGGATCGACAACAACGCGTTGAGGTTTGGTTTTGATTTTAATTTTTCCTTCAATATGATTATTTTTTATCGGGAAAATATAGCGAAATAATTTTCCGTTTTCATCATAAATTCCAATATCGATTGTGGAATCGTTTGTAATTTGTTTTCGGTTTCCTCTGGCATCTTCGCTATATTTAAACGATTCAGCTTTAAAAGAAACTTCATAAAAACTATTCTTGTTTAGACTTTCAACTGCTGAAATTTTAGACGAATAAGTAATAATATTTTTAAACATTTCATCCAGTTTTGGATAAAGTTTAGGATTCGTCACCAAATAAATTTCCTTCAATAAATCTTCAGAATCCGGAATTGGATTTGGATATTTATAGTGATTCAGAAAGTTGTGCAAAGCCAGATTTACTTTTTCTTCGCCAATTAAAATTCGCAATTGATGCATAACCAGCATTCCTTTATCGTAAGGCAAATGCGGTGTTTCGTAATTCGTTTTATATAAAGGCGTTTCAGGTTCATAACCTCGACTGCTGAGGTATAAATCCAAATGAATTTTTAAAGTTTCTAAAGCTTTTTCTAAACCATGTTCTTTTTCATACAGCATCAATTCTGTGTATTGCGCTAAAGTTTCGGTCAAAATCCAGCTTCCTTCTTTTTGCTCTGGACTAATCTGCGCATTTCCCCACCATTCATGAGAAAGCTCGTGCGCTGTTAATTGATTGATAACATCTTCTTTATCTCGGTTGTTGAGGTTGCTGTAAAAACCAAAATTCTCTTTCATAAAAACCGTTGACGGATATGAAGTCGCTGCAAATCCATCCGCGAAAGCGCTGACTTCGGCATAACGAATGGTTTTGTACGGATATTTACCAAAATTATTTTGACAATAATCCAGCGTGTTTTTTACATCCTGAACAAGTTTTGCAACGTTTCTCGAATGTCTTTTGTCAAAATAAACTTCAATAGAAATGCCTTTATAATTGGATTTTCTAATTTGATATTCCGCGGAAGCGAAAGCAAATCGAAAAGGAATTTTTCCATTAGATTTATAATGAAAATAATTGCGATCGCCTTTTTTCCAATTTCCAATTAAATCGCCAATTCCAATTGCGGTTTGATTTTTTGAAGTCGAAACTACAGCTTCGTAATCCATAAAATCAGTTGTTATTTTCCATTTATCTTCCAATTTTTTAAGTGGAGTCTGATTAGGCAAATGTCTTTTTGCTCGTTCTTTTTTACTGCTGATTTCATTAGAATCCTGATAACCAAAAGCTGGAAAATAGCGGCTTATTCGCATAAACGAACCATTATCGATAATCGAATTAAAAGCGGTATGTCCTTTAAAAGGTGACCAGGTTGATTGAAAAGTAAAACTCATTTTCATTTTTTGCTGAGGTTCTAAAGGTTTTTCCAATTGATACCAATAATGCTGAAATTTAGAAACATTGTCTCCATTTTTCGAGTTCGGAATTTCAATAGAAGTCAGTTTCGAATTCCGGTCTATATATAGGAGTAAACTATCAATTGGTTTTTTCGAATTATTGATCAATTCATAAGTTCCTTTTACTTCGTAACGATTTTCATCAGGATATAAATCGACATTGCTTTTTACAGAAAGAATTGTGGGCTGATCGAGATTTGCATATTTTTTAAATTGCTTTTCGTATTGCTCGCTCCAATTGTTGTGGTCGTTTTTGGTCAAATACGGATATTCGATATTGGTTTTATAAAAAAGAAAACTTCCAAAAGTGATAAAAAGAATAAAACCGAAAGCAAAGGTTGTTTTTTGAATGATGTGAAATGAATTTCTGCGAATGGTTTTTAAAATTGTTGAATTTCGTTTCCATAAAATTCCGGTCAATGTCAGAAGTAGTAAATCCAATCCGAAATTGTACAACATCGAAATATGAAACGGAAAAGTATAACTTCCGAAACCATTCAGATCAAAATATTCTCTTTTAAAGGAATCTCCAAATCGCAATAACGAATGTTCAATTCCTAATTGTTCGCCAATTCCGGTACAGAATAAAAGAACTACAAATGCCGAAACCGCCAATCCTAAATATTTGTTTTTAATGAAAGTCTGAATTGCAATAATCAGAATCGAAATCAGAAAAAGCGGAAATCCGATATAATAAAAGAGTGAAAGATAAAGACCAATTTCGATTGGGGCATTCGCATTCATTAATTGAAAACCAATTCCAATCAAAATGCTGATGGCAATAAATACCAGTGGAATTATAAAAAGCGCTGTCAATTTTGAAAGTAAAACCGAAAATGGAGAATAAGGCGCCGTATTTTCGAGCATTTCAAACTTAGAACTTTCGCTACGGTTTACTAATTCATTCGAATAAAAAAGAACAATCAGAATCAAGATAAACGGTAAACGATCCATAATTGTAGAAATCATCAACGCCGTATTGGTAATGTTTTCTGCCAATCGAATTCCGCCGTCAATTTCGTCTGAAATCTCAATAAGTAATAATCCTGAAAATAAAAGTACAATCAATAGAAACGGAATTCCTTTCAGAATTAAATAAATATCCATTTTCAAATTGCTTTTAAAAACCGACCAATTATGTCTGAAAGTTTTAATTTCAATTTGTTTCGGAATTTCAGGGGAAAAAATTCTTGTTTCTTTTTGAACCTTTTTTAGAGATTTTACCTTTTTAGTTTTAGTTTTTCGAAAAGAAAACATTTTATACGAAATAAAAAGTAAAGCCAGAGAAATACAAATCCATAAAATTCGATTGAATAAAAAGTTTCCCGAAAGCGAAAGTAACTGCGTATTTTTCTCGACAGAAGTCCAATATCGGGTTTGTTCTAAAAAAGCAGCCAAACCAAACGGATCAATTTTCGCGGCCAGAGACATCGCTTTCGCGGAAGACGGAGATGCATTTGCAAATAGCGGAGAGTTTGAAAAAACCGAACCCGCGATATATAAAATGTAAACCATTAATCCGCCAACGTAAATAAAAAGTTTACTTCGGGTAATCCACGCCAGCGCCGTAACAATCGAAAGACACAACAAAATATTCGGAATCACAATCACAAAATAGGGCCAGAAATAATTCATGATTTCAAAAGGCCCAATATCGCTTCCCTGAATCCACGGCATTAAATGGCCAATCATTATTCCGATAATAAACATTCCGAAAGAAGTTGTAGCAATAAAAAACGCCGTAATAAATCGGCTGAACAAATAATCGAATTTCGAAATGGGAGCGGAGAAAAGAATAGCATCAAATTTGGTTTCGTATTCTTTTAAGAAATTCTGAGCGGTTTGAATCGTAATCGAAAAAATAACCGTCAGCGAAATCAAACCAATGGCATAAGTCAAAACAAAAGGTCCGTTTTTGTAAGCGCCCGAAAAAGAGAAATTCGCAAAAGCGCTTGTCATAAAGCCCAATACTATATATATAAGATACGAAGCATAAAAAGTCCAGTTTCTAGAATTGTTATGCCATTCAAATTGGATTAATTTAGAAAGCATAGGACTATTTTTTTAGGTTTTGAGATAAAACATTGAAGTAAACATCATTTAAGTCTGGTGAAACTAATTCAAATCCAGAATCAGGTCGCTGTTCTGAATAAACATGAATATTGAGTTTTCCTGAATTTAAATGAGATGAAATAATATTGAATAGCTCTTTATGCGATGTTAATTCGGTTTTCTGAATCGCTTTCATCCAGATTTTATTTTTCAGAGAATTAACCGCCTCGTTCGGATTTCCTTCCAAAATCAATTTTCCGTTGGCAATAACTGCCATTTTGGTGCACAAATCACGAACATCTTCTACAATATGTGTAGAAAGAATCACGATAATGCTTTCGCCGATTTCGCTCAAAAGATTATTAAAACGGTTTCGTTCTTCAGGATCCAATCCGGCAGTTGGCTCATCAACAATAATAATCTTCGGATTTCCCAACAAAGCCTGCGCAATTCCAAATCGCTGGCGCATTCCGCCCGAAAAAGAATGAACCGCTTTGTCTTTATGCTGTAATAAATTGGTTTGTTGTAATAAATACAAAATCTGATCGTGTCGCTCTTTTTTATTGACAATTCCCTTCAGAATCGCCAAATGATCCAATAATCGATAAGCCGATATTTTTGGATAAACTCCAAATTCCTGCGGAAGGTAACCCAGATTTTCTCTGATAAACATTGGATTTTCCAAAATATTGATTCCGTTAAATTCGATAATTCCCGAACTTGGTTCCTGCAATGCAGCAATGGTGCGCATTAAAGTCGATTTTCCGGCGCCGTTCGGCCCAAGTAAGCCAAACATCCCATTTGTAATTTCAAGCGATAAATTATTAATCGCCTTTGTGCCGTTCTCATACGTTTTGCTGAGATTTTTGATGGATAAACTGTTCATTTTTTGATTGATTTTTGATGATTATAGAAATGATGATTTGAAAAATTTAGGCAATAGAAATCCTGTCGGTCATAAAAACCGATTTTTTTAAAGTCAGAATGAAAATAGAGTTTACTCGTTTACGTATTCTAAAATATCTCCGGGCTGACAGTCGAGAATTCTGCAGATCGCTTCGAGCGTATCAAACCGAATCCCTTTTGCTTTTCCTGTTTTTAGAATCGATAAATTAGCAGGCGTTATATCTAGTTTTTCTGCCAACTCTTTACTCTGCATCTTGCGTTTGGCAAGCATTACATCAACATTTACAATTATTGGCATAGTTATATAAATAAGTCTTGTTCGTTTTGAAGGTTTAAACCTTGTATAAAAATAGCGGCGAGAAAATAAGCAAAAGCGCCCAGCATTCCGTGTAATATGATAAACATCCAGACTTCATTATCCAGCGGAACAAAAAAGAATGCAATAAAAATCATAATACTCGGAATTAATAAATTCGCTAAATAAAAACGCCTCAAATGCGAAACCCCGTTTGGAGTAAATAATTTTGGCTGAAAAAATACTTTGAAAACATTACTGCTCAACAAAAAGAAAAGTCCGTAAAGACTCAACGGAGCCAGAAAATCAAACAATATATAAGGTAGGTTATAATCGCCCAGCATTAAAGGGCGTTCTGTAAAAGGGTAACAAACCTGAAAATACTTTCCGTTATCTTTAAAAGTTAAAAACAATCCTGTTAGTAAAGTAAAAACAGAATAAGCTGCTAGAAAAAAATAAACCGCAGCTAAAAATCGGGTCAGATAAAATAATATTCTGGAAACGATATGAGTTGTTTTCATATATCACAAAGTTAAGTTGATATTGCAAATGTATAATTAATTATCGTAAAACAATAATTAATTATCAAAATTTAGCCATTATAGTTTTAGATTATAATATTATAGTTCAATTAACACTAGAAATAAAAAGGCATTGGCATAAATGACTTAATTTTGCATTTTAGCCTTATTTATATATGAAAAACCCAATTTCAGTCTCAATATTAGAGCTTGCGATTATCACCCAAGATAGCAACGCAACAGAAACATTTCAAAAAACAAAAGACATTGCCCAACTAGCCGACAAAATCGGATACAAAAGAATGTGGCTCGCAGAACACCACAATATGGCACACGTTGCCAGTACAGCAACAGTCGTATTAATTGGTTATATAGCAAGCCAAACTCAGAAAATTCGCGTAGGTTCTGGCGGAATCATGCTTCCGAATCATTCGCCTTTAGTGGTGGCAGAACAATTCGGAACATTAGAAACCCTTTATCCAAACCGAATCGATTTAGGTTTAGGAAGAGCGCCAGGAACAGATCAGCCAACTGCAGAAGCGATTCGAAAAGACTTTTTTGAGCAGGCACAGCGATTTCCACAGAATGTAAGCAAGCTTCAAGAATACTTTTCATCTGAAAATGCCACAGGAAAAGTTCGTGCATTTCCAGCAGAAGGCTTAAAAGTGCCAATCTGGATTTTAGGATCAAGTATGGATAGCGCAGCTCTCGCAGCCGCTTACGGACTTCCTTATGCTTTTGCAGGACACTTTGCGCCAAAACTAATGATTCAGGCATTTGAATTTTACAGAGAAAATTTCCAGCCGTCTGAGTTTTTAGATAAACCCAAAACAATGGCATGTCTTAATATAATTGCTGCCGATACAAACGAAGAAGCAGAATTGCTTTCTACAAGTTTGTATCAAATGTTTTTAAACTTAATCAGAAACGATCGCAAAGGATTGCAGCCCCCGGTTCCGTCATTAGACGATATTATGAACGAAGCAGAACGCTTTCATGTAAACCAGATGACAGCCGGAACTTTTACTGGAAACAAAGAACAATTGGTTACAGATCTTAAAAAGTTTATCAACTATGCAAGAATCGACGAGCTAATGGTAACAAGTCCAATCTTCGATCATGAAGCAAAACTAAAAAGCATTCAAATTACTAAAGAAGTAATCGATGCGATAAATGAATAATATATAAGGTAGTTTACACTATTATATTATAAGAGTAATTATTCACGCTGAACCCGACAGGTTTTAAAAACCTGTCGGGTTTATTTTTGCACAATATAATAAGCAGATTATCTACAGACCCCAATTTTCTCTGTAGAGGCGCACCGCAGTGCGTCTCACGCAACGCTATTCACATACGTATAATATATTAGTAGGCAGGCTGAGCGCAGCGAAGCCGCCAGGATTGGAATTTGGTTCCGAAGCTTCGGGATAAAAGATTTGGGATTTAATAAAGATAAGAAGCCATTTCCGCTCCTATCGGGGCTAGGGGAGCCATTTTCAGAAGAAGTTTTACGCGCATTCAGGATAAAAAAAGAGGTAAAGAATAAAAACTCCATAAAAACACCCTCCCGATATCCCAAGAAAATATGAAAAATTCACTCAAACGA